>JBQCFF010000380.1:0-4007 GCA_051959485.1 Devosia sp.
TCGGGGTCATCAGGCCGTTCTCGATCGCCATGGTGACGGTGCCGATGGTGCCGTGGCCGCACATGTAGAGGCAGCCGGAGGTCTCGATGAACAGGATCGCGATGTCGCAGTCGTCGCGCGTCGGCGGGTAGAGGATCGAACCACTCATCACGTCGTGGCCGCGCGGCTCGAACATCAGGCCCTTGCGGATCCAGTCGTGGTTGGCGAGGAAATCGGCGCGCCGCTCCATCATCGTACTGCCCTTGAGCAGCGGGCCGCCGCCCGACACCAGCCGCACGGGATTGCCGCAGGTGTGCCCGTCGATGCAGGAAAATGTGTGTCGCATGGTCAGAACCGCTGAGGAGAGAAGGGAGTAAGGTCGATGGGGGGCGTCGCCCCGGTGATGATGTCGGTGACGAGGCGCCCCGCCGCCGCCGATTGTGTCAGGCCAAGGTGCCCGTGTCCGAATGCATAGACGATCCGGGGGCTCGGGCGCGAGCGCCCGATGGCCGGCAGGCTGTCGGGCAGCGAGGGGCGGAACCCCATCCACTGCTTGCCGCCCGTCGTCTTCAGCCCCGGCATCAGCCGCGCCGCCTTGGTCAGCATCGCGTCGGCCCGCTTGAAGTTGGGCGGCAGCTTCAACCCGCCCAGTTCCACCGCGCCGCCCACCCGGATGCCATGCGACAACGGCGTCACCACGAAGCCGTGCCCGCCGAACACCAGTTGCCGCCGCAGGTCGAAGGCGCCGGCGGGCAGGGTGGTGTTGTAGCCCCGCTCGGTGTCGAGCGGGATCAGGTCGCCCAGCGGCGCCGTCAGCGCGCGCGACCAGGCGCCGCCTGCCACCACCACATGTGCAGCCGTGAGCTTCGAGCCATCGGCGAAGGTGATGGTCACCCCGGCCTCCAGCGGATCGAGCCGCACCACCTCGCCCTGCCGGAACTGGGCGCCGCGCGCCATCGCCGCCTGCGCCATCGCGTTCGTATAGTCGTAGGGGTCGGAGACCGTCTGCCACTTCGGGATGAACGTCGCCGCGATGAGGCTCGGGGCCAGCCCCGGCTGCAGCTCGGCCAGCTCCGCCCCGCGCACCAGCCGGTGCTCGATGCCTTCCGCGCTCTTGGCCGCGAGCTCGGGCTGCGCCGCCCGGATCTCGCCCTCGCTCTCGTAGAGCTCGAGCACGCCGTCGGAGTGCACCATGTGCGCAAGCCCCGCCGACGCCACGAGCGACTCCGTCTCGCGCCGCGCCAGCCGCATCATCTCGGCCTGCGCCTTGATGCTGGCGGCCACCTTGTCGGGCCAGCCGGCACGCCAGAAGCGCATCAGCCATGGGGTCAGCTGCGGCAGGTATTCCGGCCGCACCGTGAACGGCCCGAGCGGGTCCGCCAGCCAGCGCGGCAGCTTCTTCAGCACATCCTTGGTCGCCAGCGGCATGATGTCGGAGAACGCGAACGCACCGGCATTGCCGCGGCTCGTCTCTTCGGCCACGCCCTTGCGGTCGATGAGAACCACGTGGCGCCCGGCCTCGGTCAGCTTGTAGGCCGTGGCCACGCCAATGATGCCGGCGCCGATCACGGCGATGTCGATGCTGGAACTGGTATTGGTCATAGTCGCTAGGTGCCGAGATAAGCCTGTACGATGGCGGGATTGGAGCGCAGCTCCGCCGCGGGTCCGGAGAGCCGTATCACGCCGTTCTCGAGCACGTAGCCGAAATGTGCCAGCTTGAGCGCCAGCCGTGCATTCTGCTCGACCAGCAGGATGGTGGTGCCGGCCTCGTTGAGCCGCTTCACGATCCGCATGGTTTCGAGCACCAGCTTGGGTGCCAGTCCCATCGACGGCTCGTCGAGCAGCAGGATCTTCGGCCCGTGCATCAGCGCCCGGCCGATGGCCAGCATCTGCTGCTCGCCGCCCGACAGCAGCGAGCCGTCCGAACTGGCGCGCGTCTTGAGGATCGGGAACTGCTCGAACACCTCCTCGAGCCGCTGCCGGCGCACCGCCGCGCTCTTCACCGTGAAGCCGCCGAGCTCGAGGTTCTCCCGTACGCTCAGGCCCTTGAGCACATGCCGCCCCTCCGGCACGTGCACCAGCCCGGCCCGCGCGATGGAGTGCGCATCCATGTGCGTGATGTCCTGGCCTTCGAAGCGCACCTTGCCGCCCTTGGCGCGCACCAGCCCCGAAATCACCTTCAGCGTCGTCGTCTTGCCCGCCCCGTTGGCGCCGAGCAGCGTCACGATCTGCCCGCGGCTGACCTTGAGGTCGATGCCCTTCAGCGCCTCGATCCGGCCGTAGGCGGCCGACAGCCCTTCCAGCTCGAGCACGGTTTCGTCAGAGGCCAAGGCTTTCCTCCCCGTCCTCGACGCCCAGATAGGCCTCGATCACCCTCGGGTTTGCCTGGATTTCCTTGGGCGCGCCCTCGGCGATCATCACGCCGTGGTCGAGCACGCTGATCCGCTCCGAAATCCGCATCACCAGGCCCGTGTCGTGCTCGATCAGCAGCACGGCGATGCCGCGCTCGTCGCGGATGCGGCCGATGAGCCCGATCAGTTCCTCCTTCTCGCCCGCCGTCAGGCCGGCCGCCGGCTCGTCGAGCAGCAGCAGCTTCGGCTGCGTCGCCAGCGCCCGGGCAATCTCCACCCGCCGCTGCCAGCCGTAGGGCAGGGTGGTCGCGTCGCGATCCCAGCCGTCGACGACGCCGACAAAGCTCAGGCACTCCTCGGCGAAGCTGCGGATCGCCGCCTCCTCGCGCCGCTGGCTGGGCAGCCGCAGGATGGCGTCGACGACGCCGGCGCTGGTGCGGCAATGCATCCCGGACATCACGTTCTCGCAGACGGTCATCTCGCGGAACAGCCGCACGTTCTGGAAGGTGCGCGCGATGCCGGCGCGGGTCACCTGGTGCGGCTTCATCCGCAGCGTCTCGGTGCCGTCCATCCGGATCGAGCCGCGCTGCGGCTTGTAGAACCCGGTGATGCAGTTGAACAGCGAGGTCTTGCCCGCCCCGTTCGGCCCGATCAGCGAGACGATCGCACCCTGCGGGACGGCGAAGTTCACACCCTGCAGCACCTTGGATCCGGCAAAGCTCAGGCTGACGTCGGCGAGTTCGAGCAGGCTCATCCGCGGCTCCTCGCCGGCCAGATGCCGGACGGCCGGAACAGCATGATCAGCAGCAGCCCGACCGCGAAGATGAGCAGCCGCAGGTCACCGAAATCGCGCAGCAGCTCGGGCGTCAGGATGACGATGAAGGCCCCGAGGATCACCCCGGGAATCTTGCCCATGCCGCCCAGGATCACCGCCATCAGGATCAGCACCGACTGCTGGAACGAGAAGCTGTTGGGCGAGATGGCGCCGAGGTTGACCGCGAAGAAGGCCCCGGCGATGGCGCCGTAGATCGCCCCCACCACATAGGCCGCGAGCTTCACCCGCACCCGGTCGATGCCCATTGCCTCGGCCGCATCCTCGTCGTGCCGGACATAGAGCCAGGCGCGCCCGAGGCGCGAGTTGGCCAGCCGCACCGAGACGATGACGGCGATGATCGCGAGCACGCAGAACACGTAGTAGAAGTCGAGCGGCGTCCGGATATGCCAGCCGAACAGCCACGGCGACTCGATGCCCGAGAGGCCCGTCGCTCCGCCGGTCTCGCGCAGGTTGCGGGCTGCGATGCGCACGATCTCGCCGAAGCCGAGCGTCACGATCGCGAGATAGTCCGAGCGGAGCCGCAGGGTAGGGGTGCCGACGATGACGCCGGCCAGCATGGCGAGCGCCACGGCGAGCGGCAGCGCCAGCCAGAAGTTCAGGCCGAAATGCAGCGTGGCGATGCCCACCGTATAGGCGCCCACCGCAAAGAACGCAGCGAAGCCGAGGTCGAGCAGCCCGGCATAGCCCACTACCACGTTGAGCCCGAGCGCCAGCACGACGTAGAGCAGCGCGTTGGTCAGGATCACCGTCGCGTATTGCCCGAGCAGCAGCGGCGCCACGACCATGGCCACGAGGATCACGACGATGGTGATGCCGCGCTTCAGCGGCGTATCGAGGATGGC
>JBQCFF010000381.1:0-2853 GCA_051959485.1 Devosia sp.
AGATGCTGGATGAAGCCGGCGTCAGCAACCTGACCCTCGACCTCTGGGCCATGCCCGTCTCGCGTCCGTACAACCCGAACGCGCAGCGCGTCGCCGAAATGATCCAGGCCGACTGGGCCAAGGTTGGCGTCACCGCCAACATCGTCACCTACGAGTGGACCGAGTACCGCGAGCGCGGCAAGCAGAAGGATCGCCCGGGTGCCTTCCAGATCGGCTGGACCGGCGACAACGGCGATCCGGACAACTTCTTCGCCACCCTGTTCTCGTGCTCGGCAATCGGCGTCTCGAACTACTCGAGCTGGTGCAACGACGACTTCGAGAAGGCGATCCAGGACGCCAAGAAGGTTTCCGATCAGGCCGAGCGCACCAAGCTCTACACCACGGCCCAGGAGATCTTCAAAGCCGAGGAGCCGGCGATGACGCTCGCGCACTCCAAGGTGTTCATGCCCATGAACAAGAAGGTCACCGGCTACACCATGGATCCGCTCGGCATCCATCGCTTCGACAACGTCGACGTTGCCTAATAACCTGACCTGACGGTGAAGGGCGGCGCCGCTTTCAGCGCGCGCCGCCCTTTGCTATAGCCAGACATGCTCCGCTTCATCCTCAACAAGCTCGCGCTGATCGTGCCGACCGTCATCGGCATCACCATCGCGTCCTTCGCTTTCATCCGCCTGCTCCCCGGCGACCCCATCCTCGCCATGGCCGGCCAGCATGGCGTCACGCCCGAGCGCTACGAGATCCTGAAGGAGCAGTTCGGCTTCAACCTGCCGATCTGGCAGCAGTACTTCAATTACGTCTGGGGCATCCTGCAGGGCGATTTCGGCGTGTCGCTCTCCACCAAGCGCCCCGTCATCTCCGAGTTCCTGACGCTGTTTCCGGCGACGGTCGAGCTCTCGCTGTTCGCCATGCTGCTCGCCGTGCTGATCGGCATTCCCGCCGGCATCTTCTCGGCCATCAAGCGGGGCTCCTGGCTCGACCAGCTGATCATGGGCGTGGCGCTCACCGGCTATTCGATGCCCATCTTCTGGTGGGGGCTGCTGCTCATCATCTTCTTTTCCGGCTATCTCGGCTGGACCCCGGTGTCCGGCCGCATCGCGCTGCAGTTCTTCTTCGATCGCGTCACCGGCTTCATGCTCATCGACAGCCTGCTCGCCGGCAAGCCCGATGCCTTCGTCTCGGCCCTCCGCCACCTGATCCTCCCCGCGGTCGTGCTCGGCACCATTCCGCTCGCCGTCATCGCGCGGCAGACCCGCTCGGCGATGCTGGAAGTATTGGGCGAGGATTACGTCCGCACCGCGCGCGCCAAGGGCCTCGCGCCGCGTCGGGTCGTTGGCCTCCACGCCTTCCGCAACGCCCTGATCCCGGTCGTCACCACCATCGGCCTGCAGGTCGGCCTCTTGATGGCCGGCGCCATCCTCACCGAAACCATCTTCTCCTGGCCCGGCATCGGCAAGTGGATGATCGACTCGATCGGCAAGCGCGACTACGTCGCCGTGCAATCCGGCCTATTGCTCATCGCGCTGATCGTCATGGCCGTGAACCTCCTCGTCGACGTGCTCTACGCCGTCATCAATCCGCGCATCCGGGTGCAGTGATGACCGATACCGCCCTCGATCGCGCCCGCACCTCCCGCTTCGCCGCCCTGCGCGAGTTCTGGTACTATTTCTCCGTCAACCGCGGCGCGGTGCTCGGCCTCATCGTCTTCGTGGCGCTGATCCTCGTCGCGATCTTTGCGCCGGTGCTCGCGCCGTTCTCGCCCGACCAGCAGTTCCGTGAATTCATCCGCATGGCGCCGCCCTTCTCCGGGGGCACGCAGCCACAGTTCATCCTCGGCACCGACGAGGTTGGCCGCGACATCCTCTCGCGCCTGATCCACGGCGCCCGCTACTCGCTGTTCATCGGCTTCTTCGTGGTGATCGGCGCGATGATCTCGGGCGTCGTGCTCGGGCTGCTCGCCGGCTATTTCCGCGGCTGGGTCGATGCGGTGATCATGCGGGTGATGGACATCATCCTTGCCTTCCCTTCGCTGCTGCTGGCGCTGGTGCTGGTCGCCATCCTCGGCCCCGGCCTGTTCAACGCCATGATCGCCATCGCGCTGGTGCTGCAGCCGCATTTCGCCCTCCTCACCCGTGCCGCCGTGATGGGCGAGAAGACCCGCGAATACGTCACCTCCTCCAAGGTGGCCGGCGCCGGTCACCTGCGGCTGATGTTTGTCACCATCCTGCCCAACTGCCTCGGCCCGTTGATCGTGCAGGCGACGCTGTCGTTCTCGAACGCCATCCTCGAGGCTGCCGCGCTCGGCTTCCTCGGCATGGGCGCCCAGCCGCCGACCCCCGAGTGGGGCACCATGCTGGCGCGGGCCCGCGAGTTCATCACCTCCGCCTGGTGGATCGTCACCTTCCCCGGCCTCGCGATCCTCATCACCGTGCTCGCCATCAACCTGATCGGTGACGGCCTCCGCGACGCCCTCGACCCCAAGCTCAAGCGGAGCTGACCGGCCATGTCCCTGCTCGAAGTGAAAAATCTCTCGGTCTCCTTCGAGACCTCCGTCGGCACCTTCCACGCCGTGCGCGGCATCGACCTGTACGTCGATGCCCGCGAAGTGCTCGCGATCGTCGGTGAGTCCGGCTCCGGCAAGTCCGTCGCCATGCTCTCGGTCATGGGCCTGCTCCCCAACACCGCGACCGTCACCGCCGACCGTCTCAGTTTCGACGGCCGCGACCTGCTCCGCATCTCACCCGCCGATCGCCGCAAGCTGATCGGCAAGGACGTGGCGATGATTTTCCAGGAGCCGATGACCTCGCTGAACCCCTGCTTCACGGTGGGATTCCAGATCGAGGAGGTGCTGCG
>JBQCFF010000382.1:0-4610 GCA_051959485.1 Devosia sp.
TTGGGGCGCGAGGCGAAGGTCGAAAAGCTGTCGATGGGGATGAGCGGCGACTTCGAGACCGCCATCGCCATGGGCGCGACCCATGTGCGGGTGGGCACGGCGCTGTTCGGGGCGCGGTGAGGATAGTATGACGGCATAGCAGGGCGACTGCACCTATCTGCCCGTGAACGGCAGAGATGGCGGCGCTTGTCAACGCCTCGCCCACGCAGATTTTCGCACCGGGCCCGCCGACAGACTGAAACTTCTCGCTGTCAAATCACGTTTCCTGCTCTCGAGCGGCGTCACGCCGTTTTGATTGGCCGGCACGCGGCTGCGCTGCCTAACTCGGGATTGAGGCCGATGGCTTGGGGTAACACCATGAACAGACGACGCATTCTGCTGGTCGACGATGATGCGGAGCTGCGGAAGACCCTGATCGACCAGCTTTCCCCCTATCGCGAATTTGAGCTGGTCGAGGCCGACACCGCCGCCGATGCCCTGGGCAAGGTGCGCGGCAACCATGTCGACCTGATGCTGCTCGATGTAGGCCTGCCCGACATGGATGGCCGCGAGGCGGTCAAGATCATGCGGCGCGAGGGCTTCAAGAGCCCGATCATCATGCTGACCGGGCAGGACAGCGATGCCGACCAGATCCTCGGCCTTGAATCCGGGGCCAACGACTACGTCACCAAGCCGTTCCGGTTCTCGGTGCTGCTCGCCCGCATGCGCGCGGCGCTGCGCCAGCACGACCAGAGCGAGGACGTGGTGTTCACCATCGGCCCCTACTCGTTCCAGCCGGCGGCCAAGCTGCTCGAGGCCCCCGACGGCGGCAAGGTGCGGCTGACCGACAAGGAAACCTCGATCCTCAAATACCTGTACCGGCAGGGCCCGAAGACCATCACCCGCGAGATCCTGCTCAAGGAGGTGTGGGGCTACAACAACCGCGTCACCACCCACACGCTCGAGACCCACATCTACCGCCTGCGCCAGAAGATCGAGCGCGACCCCAGCAACGCCCGCCTGCTGGTCACCGAAGAAGGCGGCTACCGCCTGGTGCCGTAACGGGCCGGTCCGCGGCGATTTGTTGATTCAAGGAGGCCCGGCGCAAGCCGGGTCTCTTTTTATGGGCTGAACCGATGCAGCGCGCTGACCCTCCCCCTTGCGGGGAGGGTAGCGGCGCTAGGAGCGAAGCGACGTAGCAGAGCTGGGGTGGGGGTATGCAGTACGCCCGGGGGTGACGCAGGTGCCCACCCCCCTCCCAGCTCCGCTAATGCGCTGACGCGCCAAGCTCCGCTACCTCCCCCGCAAGGGGGGCGGTGGGCGTCGGGGAACAAACGACCGATGCGGCAGCGAGCGCCATGCGTCCGGCAGAGACGCTGCTCACCCTCCCCCTTGTGGGGAGGGTAGCGCCGCTAGGAGCGCAGCGACGTAGCAGAGCTGGGGTGGGGGTATGCAGTACGCCTGGGGGTGACGCAGGTGCCCACCCCCCTCCGAGCTTCGCTAAGCCGCTGACGCGCCAAGCTCCGCTACCTCCCCCGCAAGGGGGGCGGTGAGCGTCGCGGAACGAACGACCGATGCGTCTCCGTCGGAGGGTGGGCTGGAGCATCGGGGGCCAAGGCCCTATCTATGCCCCGACCACCATCCGGGACCGCCATGACCAACCCCTTCCTCACCGCCTGGACCACGCCGTTCGAGGCGCCGCCGTTCGATCGCATCGCCACCGCCCACTTCAGGCCCGCCTATACGGCGGCGCTCGCGGCGCACCGGGCAGAGGTGCAGGCGATCGCGGAGTCACCCGAGGCGCCGGGCTTCGACAACACCGTCGCGGCGCTGGAGCGGAGCGGCGAGGCGTTGAAGCGGGTGGACATGGTGTTCAACCAGCTCAGCTCCGCCAATACCGACGAGGCGCTGCAGGCGGTCGAGCGCGAGCTGGCGCCGGTGGTGACGCGGCACTGGAACGAGGTGTTCCTCAACCCGCAGCTGTTCGCGCGCCTCGACGCGCTCCATCAGCGGCGCGGCGAGCTCGGGCTGACGCCGGAGCAGTTGCGGGTGCTCGAACGCTACCACCTCGATTTCGTGCGCTCGGGCGCGGCGCTGAGCGCCGACGAGCGGCAGCGCTATGCGGCGATCACCGAGCGGCTGGCAGTGCTCGGCACGCAGTTCGGCCAGAACGTGCTGAACGACGAGCGCGAGAGCGTGTTCGCGCTCGGCGAGGCGGAGGTCGCGGGATTGCCGGACTCGGCGAGAGCCGCCGCGGCGCAGCTGGCGCGCGACCGCAAGCTGAACGCGCCCTACGCGCTGACCGCCTCGCGCTCGAGCGTCGAGCCGGTACTGCAGTTCGGCACCGACCGGGAGACGCGCGAGAAGGCGTGGCGGGCGTTCGTCAAGCGCGGCGGCAACGGCAACGCCAATGACAACCACCAGGTGATCGCCGAGACCGTGGCGCTCCGGGCGGAGCTGGCGCAGCTGCTCGGCTACCCCACCTACGCGCACTACAAGCTCGGCGACACCATGGCGAAGACGCCGGAGGCGGCGCGCGGCCTGCTGGAGGAAGTGTGGCGGCACGGCCGCGACAAGGCGTTCGAGGATCGCGACGCGCTGCAGGCGCTGGCCGATGCCGAGGGCGCCGGCCTCACCATCGAGCCCTGGGACTGGCGCTTCTACGCCGAGAAGCTCCGCCGCGCCCGCTACGATTTCGACGCCAACGCGCTGAAACCCTATTTCGAGCTGGAGAAGGTGATCGAGGCTGCCTTCTACACCGCCGGCCGGCTGTTCGGCCTGACCTTCACGCCGCGCGACGACGTGCCGGTCTACCATCCCGACGTGCGGGTCTGGGCCGTGTCGCGTGGAGGCGTGGAGATCGGCCTCTTCTACGGCGATTATTTCGCGCGGCCAGGCAAGCGCTCCGGGGCGTGGATGACCTCGTTCCGCGAGCAATCCAAGCTCGCTGGCGCGCGGCTGCCGCTGATCGTCAACACCTGCAACTTCATCAAGCCGCCGGCCGGCGAGCCGGCGCTGCTGTCGCTCGACGAGGCGCGCACCGTGTTCCACGAAATGGGCCACGGCCTGCACGGGCTGCTCTCCGATGTCACCTATCCGCGCCTTTCGGGCACCAGCGTGGTGCGCGATTTCGTCGAGCTGCCCTCGCAGCTGTTCGAGCACTGGCTCCAGCAGGCGCCGGTGCTGGAGCGGCTGACGCACTACCGGACCGGCGAGCCGATCCCCGAGGCGCTGCTCGAGCGCCTGCGGCGGGCGCGGCGGGCCGGGCAGGGCTTCGAGACGGTGGAGTTCGTCGCCTCGGCGCTGCTCGACATGGCCTACCATGCCGGCGGACTGGCCCCCGACGGCGACGTGGCGGCGTTCGAGGCCGAGGTGCTCGCCGGCATCGGCATGCCCGGGGAGATCGCGCTGCGCCATGCCAGCACGCATTTCCTCCACATCTTCGCCGGCGACGCCTACGCGGCGGGCTACTACAGCTACCTGTGGAGCGAAGTGCTCGACGCCGACGGCTTCGGCGCCTTCAAGGAGGCGGGCGATCCGTTCGATGCGGCCGTGGCGGAGCGCCTCCACCGCTATATCTACTCGGCCGGCGGCTCGCGCGAGTATGGCGAGGCCTAACGGCTGTTCCGCGGCCGCGATCCCGAGATCGGCGGGCTGCTGGAGGGTCGCGGCTTCCTTCCCGAAGCCGACACGCAGGTGGCATGACGGTGGCATGAAGGCGGCGGTATCCCCACCTGAGGTTGCCCACAGGGGCAAAATCGATTCCGGATCGGCGCAAGAAATGCTCTATATCTTCGCTGGGGCGGCCGCAGCGGCGTCAGCTGCGCACGGTACGGCTCGGCTCCGGGAATAGGGCGGGATGCAACTCGACGACACCGCGACCCTCCTGGGACGCGCCGAATTTTTCGACATCTGCGACGCCGACCAGCGGCGGCTGCTCGCGTTTGCCTCCGAGCGCAAGAAGTTCCGGCCGGGCAGCGTGATCTATGCCGCCGGCGACGTACCGGAAGGCGCGCATGTGCTGATCTCGGGCACCGTGGCGACGCTGCACGAGGGCCGCGAGGACAACCCCTTCCTCGTGCACCAGCAGGGCGCCCTGCTCGGGGCGATGAGCCTCGTCGTCGCCAAGCCCCGGCCGGTGACGGTGAAGGCGGTCGACGCGGTGGAAACGCTGTTCGTGCCGCGCACCGCCTTCATGAAGCTCGCCAACCAGTACCCGGCACTGGCCGCCCGCGCCGCCGAACGCATCCGCACGGAACTGCTGGACTACCTGGGGGCGGTATCGAGCCTCAAGGGGAAGATCGGGTAGAGGACGCGCCAGCTTGCCACGCCTGCGGTGTCATCCCGGCGCAGGCCGGGATCCAGCCTGAGAGATATCCCGCGGTTATCGAGGTGGAGAGTGCTCAGGATGGGCCCCGGCCTTCGCCAGGGTGACCGTGGTGGAACGTGGCCCTGTCCCCTGTTCCACGTGAATCGCCGGCGCTACTCGCACCGCACCACCACCGGCACGTGGTCGGACGGCTTGTCGGTCCAGCCGCGGGCGGGGCGGACGATCTCGGCCCCCCCGTGTGGGCGGCGATGTCGGCGGTGGCCCAGATGTGGTCGAGGCGGCGGCCCTTGTTGGTGGCGCT
>JBQCFF010000383.1:0-3267 GCA_051959485.1 Devosia sp.
TGTAGCCCAGCGCCGCGACCTTCTTCAGCACCTCGGCCAGCGGGTAGTTGCGGGCGCTGTAGAGCTGGAAACCGATATCCAATTGCATAGTCCTCCGAATTACTTCCAGGCCTTGACGGCGGCGAGCGAACGGCTGGCGAAACGGTCGACATCCGAGGGGTTGTCGTGCTCCATCACCCAGTAGCGCGCGTTGGTGCCGGCCTTGATGGCGGTGGCGAGCGCCTGCCAGTCCATGGTGCCGTGGCCGACATCGGCCCAGCCGTCCTCGTCCGTCGCCTCGCCGGCGGGCGCGATGTCCTTGACGTGCACGGCGTTGATGCGACTGCCGTATTTCCTGATCCAGGCGAGCGGGTCCTGGCCGCCCTTCACCACCCAGGCGACGTCCATCTCCCACTCGTTGTTGGAAGCGGTCTCGAGCAGGATCTCCATCGGCAGCCTGCCGTTGGCCAGCGGCTGGAACTCGAAATCGTGGTTGTGCCAGCCGAAGCCGAAGCCGCGCTTGCGGAAGCTCTCGCCCAGCTTCGCCAGCGTCTCGCCGAGCTCGACCCACTTGCTCTCGGGCTGGTTCACCCGCTCTTCCTTCGCGATGGCCGGGCAGTAGAGATACTTGATGCCGAGCGTTTCGGCGGTCTTCAGCGCGGTCTCGGTCTCGAGCAGCTGGTTGAGGCCGAAATGCCCCGTTGGCATGGTAAGGCCATGCTTCCTGAGCGAGGCGGCGAGACCCTCGGCGTCGCCATAGAGGCCGCCGAAGCCTTCGACCTGCCTGTAGCCGAGCTGCGCCAGCCGGGCGATGACGCCGTCGAGCGGCGGGAAGTTGCGGGCGCTGTAGAGCTGAAACGAGAAATCCATCAGTGGCTGGCCTCTTTCCGGTAAAGCACCCGCGCCGGGGCAAGCCGGGCGGGTGATGCTTCCGAGTGGGTGGATCTGAACCGCGAACCGGGCGCGCCTCCACGCGCCCGGGGCGGCATGGACTAGATGCGGTTGCCGCTCTCGGCGTTGAACACCGAGCCGCGGGCTGGATCGAAGCCGAGCAGCACCTTCTGGCCCGGCTTGAGGTCGATTTCGGCGTCGGCGCGGAGCGTCAGCGCCTGGCCGGCGAGCTTGGTCCAGGCGATCGTGTCGGCCCCCATCGGCTCGACGATCTCGATCTCGCTCTCGAGCTGGAACGGCATCTTGCGTGCCTCCTCGCCCACCGCGACGTGCTCTGGCCGGATGCCGAGCACCGCGCCGCCGTTCGGCGAACCGGCGAAGGCGTAGTCGCCCATCGAGATCGAGGTGCCGTTCGCCTTGAAGGTGCCGCTCGCGAGCTCGCCCTTGATGAAGTTCATCGACGGCGAGCCGATGAACCCGGCGACGAACAGGTTGACCGGCTTGTTGTAGATGGTGTGCGGGTCGGCGAGCTGCTGGATCACCCCGTTGCGCATGATGGCGATGCGGTCGGCCAGCGTCATCGCCTCGATCTGGTCGTGCGTGACGTAGATCATGGTGTTCTTGAGCCGCTGGTGCAGCCGCTTGATCTCGATGCGCAGGTCCGAACGGAGCTTGGCGTCGAGGTTGGAGAGCGGCTCGTCGAACAGGAACACATCCACGTCGCGCACCAGGGCACGGCCGATGGCGACGCGCTGGCGCTGGCCGCCCGAGAGCTCGACCGGCTTGCGCTTCAGGAGCGGCTCGATCTGCAGGATCTCGGCGGCGCGCTTCACCCGCGACTCGATCTCGGGCTTCGGCATGCCGGCGACGCGGAGGCCGAAGCTCAGGTTCTTTTCCACCGTCATCTGCGGGTAGAGGGCATAGGACTGGAACACCATGCCGATGCCGCGGTCCTTGGGCTCTTCCCAGGTGACGTTCTTGCCCGAGATGTGGATCTGCCCCGCCGACACGTCGAGCAGCCCGGCGATGCAGTTGAGCAGCGTGGACTTGCCGCAGCCCGAAGGCCCGAGCAGCACCACGAACTCGCCGTCGGCGATGTCGAGGTTCAGCCGGTCGAGCACTTTCACGGTGCCGTAGTTGAGGGAGAGATCCTTGATTTCTACGCTGGTGCTCATGCTCAGCCTTTCACGGCGCCGGCGGCGATACCGCGGACGAACCACTTGCCGGAAACGAAGTAGACGATCAGCGGCACCGCACCGGTGAGGATCGTGGCCGCCATGTTGGTGCTGTATTCGACCGTGCCGGTCGAGGTGCGCACGATGTTGTTGAGCTGCACCGTCATCGGCAGGTTGTCGCGCCCGGCGAAGATGAGGCCGAACAGGAAGTCGTTCCAGATGCCGGTGACCTGCAGGATCACCGCCACGATGGTGATCGGCACCGACATCGGCAGCATCACGGAGATGAAGATGCGCCAGAACCCTGCCCCGTCGACGCGCGCCGCCTTGAACAGCTCGGCCGGCAGCGAGGCGAAGAAGTTGCGGAACAGCAGCGTCAGGATCGGCATGCCGAAGATCGAGTGCACGATGACGATGCCCGGCAGCGTGCCGAACAGCCCGACCCGGCTCAGCCCGAAGATGATCGGATAGAGCAGCACCTGGAACGGCACGAAGGCACCGAATACCAAGAGGCCGAACATCAGCTCCGAGCCACGGAAGCGCCAGAAGCTGAGCGCGTAGCCGTTGATCATCGCCAGCACGATCGAGATCGGCACCGACAGCACGGTGATCTTCACCGAGTTGAAGAAGCCGGGCGCGAGGCCGTTGCAGTCACGGCCGGTACAGGCCGAGCTCCACGCCTTGACCCAGTAGTCGAAGGTCGGCTGGGTCGGCAGCGCGAAGATATTGCCGCCCCGGATCTCGTTCATCGACTTCATCGAGGTGAGGACCATCACCGCGAGCGGGATCAGGAAGAAGATCGCCGCGACGACGAGGAACGCGTAGATGCCGATCCGGGCCGGGGTGAGGCGCTTGGGCCGCGGGCCCGAGGGCTCCACGCCGAGGCTGTTGGCGGTGGCGACGCTCATGTCGTCCTCCCCTTGCGCGAGGCGCGCCAGCGGAAGAACGCCTGGATGGCGACCAGCGCCGCGATCGGCAGCAGCATGCAGGTCGCCGCCGCCATGCCGTGCGCCACGTTGCGCGAGTTGATGTTGTCGACCACGTAGGTGGCGGGCATCTGCGTGGCGATGCCGGGGCCGCCGCCGGTCATGGCGATGACGATGTCGAAGGTGCGCACCGTGTTGACCACCAGCAGCACCAGGGCGGTGGCGGTGGCGCCGCGCATCATCGGGATGACGATGGAGATGTAGGTGCGCCAGGCCGGGATGCCGTCGACCTTGGC
>JBQCFF010000384.1:0-4883 GCA_051959485.1 Devosia sp.
CGCCATGCCGGCGGCGGCATGACGCAGATGAGCTTCGTCGACTACGAGTACATGGTCGAGGACACCCCGGTGCAGACGGTGCTGGTGGAATACCGCCTGAACTCGGTGCCGAACCGGCCCCTCGTGGCCGTGGCGCTGACCGACGTGATGCCGGACGGGCTCTCGATGGTCTACTCGTTCTTCGACCCGGAGCTGGCGCATCGCGGGCTCGGCAACCTGCTGATCCTCGACCACATCGAGCAGGTGAAGCTCGCCGGGCTCAGCTACGTCTACCTGGGCTACTGGGTGAAGGACTCGCCGAAGATGGCCTACAAGGGCCGCTTCAAGCCGCTCGAGGTGCAGCGCGGACCACTGGGCTGGCGGCGGCTGGAGTAGGCTTCAGCTCAGTTCGAGGCGCAGCGAACGTCCGACAGCCTTGGCCGCCCGCTGCAGGGTTTCGATCGTGACGTTGCCGTCGTCGGGATTGAGCACGCGATCCAGCTGGCGCCGGCTCGTATCCATCATCTTCGCCATGGCGGTCTTGCTGAGGTGCCGCCTGGTCATCTCTTCCTGCAACTGCCACGCGATCACCCGCTTGACCGCGTAGGCGGTGGCGCCTTCAAGGTTGCCGTCTTCCATCAAGACGTCTTCGAGGCTCGTGCCGTGGTTCGGGTGCTTGGTCATGCTCGTCATCTCTTTCGGCCTAGAACTTGTACTTCCGCTGTCTTGCCCTCGCGGTCTCCAGCTCCGCACTCGGGGTCTTCTGGCTTTTCTTGATGAAGCCATGCACGACGATGAAACTGTGACCGTCGAGAAAGAACAGCACGCGGGCGATCTTGTTCGGCAGCGTGCAGCGAAGCTCGAACAGGTCATCTCCTAGTGCTCGGCAGCGGGGGAGCCCCATCGGAAAACCGACCTGCAACAACCGAAGCTCGTAGCCAACAATGCGGCGTTCTTCCGGCTCCAGGGCCCTGAACCAATCCAGTGCAGGCTCATTCCCCGCCTCTGTCTTGTAGAAGACGACCGAGTACATGCTGCCAAGCGCCCCCAGGCCCGCAACAAAACGTGCCATAAATGGCACGTTTGGTCAAGCGCCGCGTGGGAGGCCCGGGGGGTGAAGGCGCGCCAAGGGGCGGTAACAAGCGCGGCGTCTGGATCGCCAACGCGCCGCTGGAGTGTGGACCGCCCCCTCCACCAGCTTCGCTGGTCCCCCTCCCCCGTTCTGCGAACGGGGGAGGATCACGTGCCGTCGACGTTGGGGGCGCATTACCTCGGCCTGTTGAATACGGCTGGGTGAAGGACTGCCGACTCGTCTTCCCTGTAAGGGATCGTAGCGCCGTCGATTGCCTGGGCCGCTGGTGATCCTCCACCGCGAAGCGGGGGAGGGGGACCGCCGCAGGCGGTGGAGGGGGCGGTACAGGGCGCCGCGCGCCTGGATTCCCCCTGATCAGCCGCCGGAGTGTGGACCGCCCCCTCCACCAGCTTCGCTGGTCCCCCTCCCCCGTTCTGCGAACGGGGCAGGATCACGTGCCGGCGACGTTGGGGCGCATTACCTCGGCCTGTTGAATACGGCTGGGTGCAGGAGTGCCGACTCGCCTTCCCGGTTGGGATCGTAGCGCCGTCGATTGCCTGGGCCGCTGGTGATCCTCCACCGCGAAGCGGGGGAGGGGGACCGCCGAAGGCGGTGGAGGGGGCGGTACAGGGCGCGGGGCCCGCACTCTTGACCAGCCGCCGGAGTCTGGACCGCCCCCTCCACCAGCTTCGCTGGTCCGCCTCCCCCGTTCTTCGAACAGGGGAGGATCACGTGCCGGCGACGTTGGGGGCGTCAGCCCACGAAGCGGTTGTTGCGCGGGAAGCCGGTGGGGGGCTGGCGGCCGGCGTCGGCGCGGTTGCCGAGCCATTCGGTCAGTTCCTGCATGGTCTTGGTGTAGGTGCGGCCGGAGCTGTCGGTCCAGGTGAGGCCGGTGGCGCCCGGGAAGGTCTTCAGGTCCGACAGGCCGCCGTCCTTGTATTTCTGCAGGCGGACGCCCTTGCCGCGGGTCATTTCCGGCAGTGCGTCGAGCGGGAAGACCAGCATCTTGCGGTTGTCGCCGATCACCGCAACGAAATCGCCATCCACGGGGACGATGAGCCTGGCTTCCTCGGTGCCGGAGACGTTCAGCACCTGCTTGCCCTTCCGGGTGTTGGCGATCAGGTCGTCTTCGGCGACGACGAAGCCGTCACCCTTCTTCGACGCGATCACCCGCTTGCGGCCGGGGCGGTAGACGAAGAGCTCGACGATGTCCTGTCCCTCCTCCATGTCGACCATCAGGCGTACCGGCTCGCCCTGGCTGCGGCCGCCGGGCAGCCGGTCGCCGGCCAGCGTGAACACCTTGCCGCCGGTGGAGAGCAGCAGCAGCTTGTCGGTGGTCTGGGCGTGGATGAACAGCTTCAGCCGGTCGCCGGTCTTGAAGCTCTTCTCGTCGATCTCCGAGGTGTGGCCGCGCATCGAGCGGATCCAGCCCTTCTCGGAGAGGATCACGGTGATCGGCTCGCGCTCGATCATGGCGGTCGCGACTTCCTCGAGGTCGACGTCGGTCGCGGTGGCGAAGCTGGTGCGGCGCGGCCCGAGCACGGCATCCTTGAGGTACTCGGTCCGCAACTCGCCGACCTGCCGGGTGATCTCGCCCCACTGGCGCTTCTCGGAGCCCAGCAGCGCTTCGAGGTGGGTCTCCTCGTCGGTGAGCTTCTTGTGCTCGGTGCGCAGCTCGAGTTCCTCGAGCTTGCGCAGCGAGCGCAGCCGCATGTTGAGGATGGCTTCGGCCTGCACGTCGGAGAGGTCGAAGGTCGCCATCAGCGAGGCCTTGGCGTCGTCCTCCTCGCGGATGATGCGGATGACCTCGTCGAGGTTGAGGAAGGCGATGATGTAGCCGTCCAGCACCTCGAGGCGATGCGCGATCTCGTCGAGCCGGTGGCGGGTGCGGCGAACCAGCACGTCCTTGCGATGCTCGAGCCAGGCGCGGATCGTCTCCTTGAGGCTCATCACCTTGGGGATGATGCCGCGATCCAGCACGTTCATGTTGAGCGGGATGCGCTGCTCGAGATCGGTGAGCTTGAACAGCTGCTCCATCAGGATGGTCGGATCGACGGTGCCGGAGCGGGGCTCGATGACCAGCCGGATGTCGTCGGCGCTCTCGTCGCGGATGTCCTTGAGCAGGGGCAGCTTCTTGGCCAGCAGCAGCTCGGCGATCTTCTCGACCAGCCGGGATTTCTGCACGCCGTACGGGATCTCGGTGACGACGATCTGGTAGACGCCGCGGCCCTTGTCCTCGCGCAGGTAGCGGGCGCGCAGGCGGAAGGAGCCGCGGCCCGTCTCGTAGGCGTTGACGATGGCGCCGCGGCTTTCGACGAGTTCGCCGCCGGTCGGGAAGTCCGGCCCCCGGATCAGGTCGTCCGGCGTCCACGGCGAGCCCTCGTCGGCGTGGATCAGCTCGCTGACGGAGAGATCCGGCTGATGGATGAGCTTGAGCGCGGCGTTGCAGATCTCGATGACGTTGTGCGGCGGCACCGAGGTCGCCATGCCCACGGCGATGCCGGTGGTGCCGTTGGCGAGCAGGTTGGGGAAGTTGGCCGGCAGTACCACCGGCTCTTCGGAAGAGCCGTCATAGGTGGGTTTGAAGTCGACGGCGTTCTCGGCCATCCCCTCCATGAGGCGGATGGCGACGTCCGTCATGCGGGTTTCGGTGTAGCGCATGGCCGCCGCACCATCGCCGTCGATATTGCCGAAATTGCCCTGGCCGTCCGCCAGCGGGTAACGCATGGCGAAGTCCTGCGCGAGGCGGACCAGGGCGTCGTAGATCGACTGGTCGCCATGCGGGTGGAACGAGCCCATCACGTCGCCGACCACCTTGGCCGACTTCTTGTAGGCGCCGTCGGGATCGAGCCGCAGCAAGCGCATGCCGTGCAGGATGCGGCGGTGCACCGGCTTCAGCCCGTCGCGGGCGTCGGGCAGGGCGCGTTGGGTGATGGTGGAGAGGGCGTAGGAGAGGTAGCGCTCCTCGAGCGCCTGGCGGAGATCGACGATCCGCTTGTCCTCGCCGTCCGGCGGCAGGGTCTCGGGGGCGTCGCTCATCAGTCATTCATCCGGCGAATCATCGGCCGACTATAGCGGCAGGCGCCGTGTCAGGCATAAGCGGCATATGGCCATCCCCAGCCGGGACGCCGGTTGGCGTCCCGGTCGAGGCTACGCGGGCTAGAGCCGGCAGCGGTGATAGTTGCCGTCGTAGCCCAGGTACATGTCGGTGCGCGGGTTGTAGGAGCGGAAGCGGGCCTCGCAACGGGCGACGTGGCTGTCGTAGCCGCTGCCGTAACCGCCACCGCTGTAGTTGTTGTTCATGCTGTTGGCGAGCGCGGCGCCGACGGCGAAGCCGAAGATGCCGGCACCGAGGCTGCCGAGCGACGAACGGTTCCACATGTACCAGTTGCGGTAGTCGTTACGGCCCCAGCGGTCGTGGTTGCCACGCCAATCGTCGCAGCCGCGCCAGTTCGGATGACGGTCGCAGTAGCTGCCGACGAAGCGGTCCTGCTGGCCGAAGCTCATGTTGAACGAAGCGGATTGTGCGCTGGCGGGGGTGGGGAGTGCCATGACGCCGGCAAGTGCGACGGCGACAGCGGCGGAAGCGATCTTGCGCATGTTGGTGACTCCAAGTTCTTGCGACTTGACGCTAGTGCTCAAAAACGCGCTGCAGGCCCGATGGTTGCGGGCCGCGGGGCTTTCCACGGCACGGCAAGTCTGCGATATTGGCGGGGTTCGCGCGACTGGCGAGATCAGATGGGGCACCATCGGGGAACGCGAACGTGATGCCGCCGCTCGCCTGGGCACCCTCGAACCGATCGCCAACGATCCCGGGAGCCCTGTATGAGTC
>JBQCFF010000385.1:0-3064 GCA_051959485.1 Devosia sp.
CAACGTCACCGCCGTCACCGAGGCCGAGGTGCGGCACATCGAGGATGGCTGGCGCTGGCTCGAGGCGAGCCCGATCGCCGCGCTGCACATCGCCACCCTCGCCTGCCAGCGGCTCGACCGCACCAGCGCCATGCTGGTCGAACTGCGCAAGGAGGCGCGCGAGGGCCGCGAGCACGGCTTCCTCGAGCGCCTGTTCGGCGCCGTCACCGGGGCCGACACCCGCGCCTGAGGGCCGGCCCTCCAATGCTCCGGCGACCGGCCGCACCGGCCAACTCCAACCCATGATCCACCCCATGACCAGCCTCGCCGCCTTCGCCGTCTCGCTGCCGCTCGAAACCCTCGCCCCGGGCACCCACCTCACCACCGAGGGCACCCGCTCGGGCCAGCTCTACATCCTCGAAAGCGGCACCCTCAGCGTCATGCGCGAGGGCATCGGCCTCGCCACCCTCGACGAGCCGGGCGCCATCATCGGCGAAATGGCGGTGCTGCTCGGCATCCCGCATTCGGCCACCGTGATCGCCAAGACCGAGGCGAAGGTGCGGGTGGTCGCCGATGCGATCGGCGCGCTGTCGCAGAACGCCGAGTTCGCGCTCCACCTCGCCACCATCGCCTGCGCCCGGCTCAACGCCACCTCGGCGCTCTTGGTCGAGCTCAAGTCGCAGGCCGCCGGCAAGGCGCGCGAGCAGGCGCTGATGAGCCGCATCCTGATGGCGCTCGCCGCCATGCCCAAGGGCGCTGCCGGCGCTCGCTCGGCCTGGGTCGACCACGAGTAGCCGGCGCGTCCCCGCCCCCCGGCGTTAGCATCCGGCTAACCGAATCTTCATGGCCGCGCGCCAAAACTGCGCTCCGTACGGAACCGTTCGGCGTTCCGGTTTCGGGGCCCGGCATGCGCCTTATCATCGGCATCGTGATCGTCTGCGTCTGCGTCATCGGCGGCTACGTCATGATGGGCGGGCATCTCGAGGTGCTGGCCCAGCCGTTCGAGGCGCTGATCATCCTCGGCGCCGCCGCCGGGGCCTACATCATCGGCAATACCGGCCCGGTGCTGAAGCAGACGCTCGGCATGTTCGGCACCCTGTTCCGCGGCCCGCGCTACAACAAGGCCGCCTATGTCGAGCTGCTCGGGCTGCAGTTCACCATCTTCAAGCTGGTGCAGTCCAAGGGCGTCCTGGCGCTCGAGCAGCACATCGAGAACCCGCAGGAATCCGCGCTGTTCCAGCGTTTCCCCACCTTCGCCGCCAACCACCAGGCGGTGGAGTTCATGTGCGACTACCTGCGCATGGTGACGCTCGGCACCCGCGTGCCGCACGAGATGGAATCGCTGATGGACGAGGAGCTCGAGACGCAGAACCAGGAGCAGGAGCGGCTGGTCAACGCCGTGCAGTCGCTGGCCGACGGCACCCCGGCGCTGGGCATCGTCGCCGCCGTGCTCGGCGTCATCCACACCATGGGCTCGATCAGCCAGCCGCCCGAGGTGCTCGGCCACCTGATCGGCGGCGCGTTGGTCGGCACGTTCCTCGGCGTGCTCGTCGCCTATGGCTTCTTCGGCCCGTTCGCGCAGTCGCTGCGCTCGATCTACGAGGCGGAGTCGAAATACTTCCTGTCGATGAAGGTGGGGCTGCTCGCCCACATCTCGGGCTATGCGCCGTCGATCGCCGTCGAGTTCGCCCGCAAGTCGCTGATGAGCGAAGTGCGGCCCAGCTTCGCCGAGATCGACGAGGCGACCGCCAACCTGCCGGCGAGCTAGCCGATGGCCGGCAACGAGCAGCCCTACATCGTCAAGCGGGTCCGCAAGACCCGGCAGCACCATCACGGCGGCGCCTGGAAGATCGCCTATGCCGATTTCGTCACGGCGATGATGGCGTTCTTCCTGCTGCTGTGGCTCATCTCGATGACCACGCCCGAGCAGAAGAAGGGCCTCGCCGACTATTTCGCGCCGCCCAACGTGTCCGAGAGCAACTCGGGGGCCGGCGGCGTGATGGGCGGCACCGCCTTCACCGAGCAGGGCGCCAAGATCGCCGCGGAATCGCGGCGCGATGCGCTGACGGCGCCGGAAAGCGAGCAGGCCGGCCCGCAGCTCGAGGCCAAGGGTGGGCTCAACGAGCAGGGCGGCAACGACTTCGACGCGGTGCGCGCCAGCCAGGTCGAGCTCCAGTCGCGCTACAACCAGGAATTCCACGCCGCGGCGGCCAGCATCCGCACCGCGTGGCAGGCCAACCCGGACATCACGCAGATCGCCGACAACCTGAAGGTCGAGGAGACCGAGAACGGGCTCAACATCCAGCTGCTCGACCACGATGGCCGGCCGATGTTCCCCGAAGGCTCGAAATACCCGTTCGAGGTCACCCGCCAGGCGATCGCCGCAATGGCGCCGATCCTGCAGAAGCTGTCGAGCCAGGTGCGGATCTCGGGGCATACGGCCGCCGGCGCGCTCTACCCCAACCCGCGCTACGGCGCCTGGGAGCTGTCCACCGACCGGGCCAACGTCGTGCGCTCCATCCTCGGCGAGTTCGGCCTGTCCGACGACCACATCGCCTCGGTCACCGGGCGCGCCGCCTCCGCCCCGCTGTTCCCCAACGACCCCTATCTCGCCGGCAACGAACGGGTGGAGATCACCGTGCTCTACAAGGCCCCGCCGGTCCCGCCCGACCTCAAGCCATAGAACTTATCCCCGCGAGTTCGGCCTGCTGCATGATGCAGTCACGCCGCTCTTGCCGGCGTCTAGGCCGCACCGCACGGGCTAGGTTCTTTGATTGCCGTTTCTGGCACAAGAGTGGCACGTCGGCACGCGTGGCCGCCCCCTCCACCACGCTCCGCGCGGTCCCCCTCCCCCGTGCTGCGCACAGGGGAGGATCCCGTGCAGTCGCCGTCGATGCCACGCGCGGATCCTCCACCGCGAAGCGGGGGAGGGGGACCACCCGCAGGGTGGTGGAGGGGGCGTCCACAAACGCCGACGTGCCGACGAAGCGAGAGGCCGGCCGCGCCCCGGCCCGCTGAGGGGTAAGTGTAGCGTAAGCGAGCCCCGCATTACGGAGTTCGGCCCACACGTCGTCCACCGGGACGA
>JBQCFF010000386.1:0-2173 GCA_051959485.1 Devosia sp.
CTGCACGGTGCGGGCGAGGTCGCGCTGCCGGGTGGTGCGGGCGTCGAGGCCGTTGATGCTGATGCGGCCGGTCCAGTGGCGGTTGAGGCCGACCATGGTGCGCAGGATGGTCGACTTGCCCGAGCCGGACTCGCCGACGAGCCCGAAGCTTTCACCCTCCTTCACCCGGAAGCTGACGCCATCCACGGCGGCGGCGCCGGAGAAGCGGACGGTGAGGTTCTCGACCTCGATCATGGCGCCGCCTCCAGCCATGCTGCCTCGCGATTGAGGGTGGGGAGCGGCTCGAGCGAGCCGTCGATCGACGGCAGGCAGGCGAGCAGCCCCTGGGTGTAGGGGTGTTTGGCGTCGTGCAGGTGACGGGCGTCGAGCGTTTCGACGATGCGGCCGGCATACATGACGATCACCCGGTCGCAGAAGCGGCTGACGAGGTTCAGGTCGTGGCTGATGAAGATGAGGCCCATGCCGCGCCGCGTCACCAGCTCGTCGAGGATCGACAGCACCTGGGTGCGGACGGTGACGTCGAGGGCGGAGGTGGGCTCGTCGGCGATCAGCAGGTCGGGCTCGCGCACAACCATCATGGCGATCATCACCCGCTGCCCCATGCCGCCCGACAGCTCGTGCGGGTAGAGGCCCATGACGCGCTCGGCGCCGCGGATGTGGACGGCATCGAGGGCTGCCACCGCCTGCTGCCGGGCTGCCGCGGCGGTGAGCTTGCGGTCGCCGATGCGGATCGCCTCGATGATCTGTTCCCCGACGTTCATCACCGGGTTCAGCGAGTATTTCGGATCCTGCAGGATCATACCCATGCGGCCGCCGCGCAGCGAGCGGCGCAGTTTCGGCGAGGCGGTCTTGAGGTCGATGCCGTCGAAGCTCAGCCGGTCGACGCTGACCCGCGCGTAGGAGGGGAGCACGCCGAGCAGGGAGCGGCCGGTGAGGCTCTTGCCCGAGCCGGACTCGCCGACGATGCCCAGCTTCTCGCGGCCGAGCGAGAAGCTGACGCCGCGCACGGCATCGTGCCACTGGCCCTCGTCGTTGCGGAAGGCGACGCGGAGGTTCTGGATCTCGGCGAGCGGTGCGCTGTGTTGGGGGGCGGTCAATTGCGCTGCCTCAGGTGCGGGTCGAGCAGGTCGCGCAGGGCGTCGCCCAAGAGGTTGAAGCCGAGCGAGACGGCGAAGATCGCGATGCCGGGGACGGTCACCACCCACCACTGGTCGAAGATGAACTTGCGGCCGGTGGAGATCATGGCGCCCCATTCGGGCAGCGGCGGCTGCGCCCCGAGCCCGATGAAGCCGAGGCCGGCGGCGGTGAGGATGATGCCGGCCATGTCGAAGGTCATGCGCACGATCACCGAGCTCAGGCACATCGGGATGATGTGGAAGAAGATGATGCGGAACTCGCTGGCGCCGGCCAGCCGCACGGCGTTGACGTAGTCGGAGTTGCGCACAACCAGCGCCTCGGCGCGGGCCAGGCGGGCATAGGGCGGCCAGGCGGTGAGGGTGATGGCAAGTGCGGCGTTGACGATGCCGGGGCCGAGCGCGGCGACGAAGGCCAGCGCCAGCAGCAGCTTGGGGATGGCGAGGAACACGTCGGTGATGCGCATGAACACCGCGTCGATCCAGCCGCCGCGCGTGCCGGCGACAGCGCCGATGACCAGCCCGATGGGCGCCGAGGTGACGATCACCAGCGCCACGATCAGCAGGGTGAGGCGCGAACCGTGGACGAGGCGCGAGTAGATGTCGCGGCCGAGCTCGTCGGCGCCGAACCAGTGCTCGGCATTGGGCGCGGCGAGGCGGGCCGAGAGGTTCGGCAGATACGGGTCGTGTGTCGCGATCCAGGGCGCGAAGGCGGCGACGACGATCAGCGCTATCACGATGAAGAGGCCGACGACGCCGAGCGGGTTGCGGAAGAAGCGGCGCGTGAAGGTGCGGAATTCCTTGAGCCGCGCGGCGCGGATGGCGGCTTTCGGATCGACGGTTTCGGTGGCGGTGGTCATTTGGCGAAGCTCCGCGAACGCGGGTCGAGCGCGGCGTAAAGCACGTCGCTCAGCATGTTGAGCAGCACGAAGACGATGCCGACCAGCAGGGTGCCGCCCAGCACGGCGTTCATGTCGGCGGCGAACAGGCTCGAATAGATGTAGTTGCCGATGCCGGGCCAGGCGAAGATGGTCTCGACC
>JBQCFF010000387.1:0-5066 GCA_051959485.1 Devosia sp.
CACCATGCCGATGAGCAGCAGCGGCGCGGTCTCGCCAAGCGCGCGCGCAAGGCCGATGATCGTGCCGGTGAGGATGCCGGGCGTGGCGAGCGGCAGCACGTGGTCGAACACCATCTGCATGCGGCTGGCGCCGATGCCGAGGGCGGCGGAGCGGATGGACGGGGGCACCGAGCGGAGCGCCGCCCGGGTGGCGATGATGATGGTCGGCAGCGTCATCAGGGTGAGGACGAGTCCGCCGACGATCGGCGCCGAGCGCGGCATGCCGAAGAAGTTGATGAACACCGCGAGGCCGAGCAGGCCGAAGACGATGGAGGGCACCGCGGCGAGGTTGTTGATGTTCACCTCGATGAAGTCGGTGAAGCGGTTCTTCTTGGCGAACTCCTCGAGGTAGATCGAGGCGGCGACGCCGATCGGCAGGGCGCAGACGAGCACGATGCCCATCATGTAGAGCGAGCCGAGCAGCGCCACGCCGAGGCCGGAGGTCTCGGGGCGCGAGGAGGCGCCGAAGGTCAGCAGGCCCCAGTTGAACGGGGTCGAGATGGCGCCCTGCTCCTTCAGCTGCTCCAGCCACTGCACCTGGCGGTCGGAGACCTTGCGGCTCTTCTCGGGCACCGTGAGGTCGATCTGGCCCTTGTTGGCGCTGTCGATGTCGGCGGCGGCGAGCAGGGTCACCGGGCGGGTGGTGCCGATCACCGAGGGATCGGAAACGACGATCTGGCGCAGCGTGGCGCGGCTGCCGTCGGAGACGAACTTGCCAATGTCCCGCATCGCGGCCTTGTCGTCGAGCGAGATGCCGAGCGCCTTGGCCACGGCGTTGCGGGCCACCACCGGGTAGTTGGCGGAGACGAGGACGCGCGGGTCGGTGGCGCGCTTGTTGTCCTTGTCGATGATCTCGGCGCTGAACTCGACCGGCACGGTGATCGAGGTCTGGACGAAGGCAGTGTAGCCCTTGGAGACGATCGAGACGAGCAGCACCACCAGGAAGGCGAGGCCAATGAGGATGGCGGCGACCCCGTAGAAGCGGAAGCGCGCCTCGGAGGCATGCCGGCGCCGGAGGCCGAAGTCACGGCGGGCGCTCCGAGCGGTGGGGGCGGCGGGCAAGGCAGCGTCGTTCATTCATACTGCTCCCGGTACTTGCGCACGATATAGAGCGCATAGACGTTCATGCCGAGCGTCAGGACGAAGAGGGTGAGGCCGAGCGCGAAGGCCACCAGGGTCTGCGGCGAGTTGAACTCGAGGTCGCCGGTCAGCTGGTTGACGATCTTCACGGTGATGGTGGTCATCGCCTCGAACGGATTGATGGTCAGCCGGGCGGCGACGCCGGCGGCGAGCACGACGATCATGGTTTCGCCGATGGCCCGCGAGGCGGTGAGCAGCAGCGCGCCGACGATGCCGGGGAGAGCGGCCGGCAGGATCACCTTGCGGATGGTTTCGGAACGGGTGGCGCCGAGCGCCAGCGAGCCGTCGCGCATGGCGCGGGGGACGGCGGTGATCACGTCGTCGGAGAGCGACGAGACGACCGGGATCAGCATGACGCCCATGACGATGCCCGCGGTGAACACCGACTGCGCCTGGATGAAGGCGAAGGCGCCGCCGGTCAGCGCCTGCGACAGGTCGCGGAAGAACGGGCCGATCGTCACCACGGCGAAGATGCCGTAGACGATGGTGGGGATGCCGGCGAGCAGCTCGAGCAGCGGTTTGACCACAGCGCGGACCCGGTTCGACGCGTATTCACCCATGTAGATCGCCGCCATCAGGCCGACGGGCACCGCGAAGAGCATCGAGACGAAGGCGATGTAGAGCGTGCCGGCGAGCAGCGGGATGAGGCCGAACTGTCCCTCCTCCCCGCCCGAGCCGGCGGCGGCGAAGCGCGGATCCCAGACGGTGCCGAAGAAGAAGTTGAGCGGGTTCACTTCGGAGAAGAAATGGATGGTCTCGCCCAGCATCGAGAGGATGATGCCCACGGTGGTGAGGATGGCGATGGAGGACGCGCCGACCAGGCCCCAGAGCACGACGCGCTCCACCTGGTTGCGGGCGCGCAGGCGCAGCCGGATGCGGGACCAGGCGAAGACGGCGCCGGCGAGCGCGAAGAACAGCGCCAGGGCCTGCCCGATCAGTCGGTAGGCGCTGGCGTCGGCGGCGGTGCGGGCTGCCAGCGGCACCATGTAGTCCTCGCCGCTCTGGGCCAGGACGATGCCGGTGCCGGCGGCCTTGTCGCGCAGCTCGGCGTAGCTCTGCGGCAGCTGGTCGGAGCCCACGAGGCGGAGCTGCACCAGTGCGTCCGTGACGTTGCGGACGATGCCGGTCGAAAGGCTCGCCCCGGCGGGATCGGCGATGTGGTTGTGGACTTCGGCGGTGATGCGGCTTTCGAGCAGGGCGGTGGAGGTGATGCTCCACAGCAGCAGGAAGACCAGCGCCGGAACGGTGGCGAAGATGAAGGCGAGCCAGCCGTGATAGGCGGGAAGCGAGTGCGGGACCTCACCGGCACCGCGGCTGGCGCCGCTGGCCTGGATCCGGGCGCGCTGCGCGGCGAAGAACCAGGCCACGGCGCCGATGCCCAGAATTATCGCTATCAACCAGCCGCCTGACATCGTCGCCTCATGCGTGGATGGGATACCGCCCTGCCCTGCAAGGCGGAGCGGCGCGGACCTGAAGGCCCGCGCCGGAGTGGATTACATGATGGTGCCGGCTTCGAACTTGGCGCGGTACTCGTCGCGCTCGGCATCGGGGGCCGGAACCAGGCCGTACGCGGCGAGCGGCGAGTCCGGGCCGATCATGTCGTCGGACAGGAAGAACTCGACATACTCCTTGAGGCCCGGGATGACGCCCAGATGCGCCTTCTTGACGTAGAAGAACAGCGGGCGCGACACCGGGTACTCGCCGCTCGAGATGGACTCGACCGACGGGACCACGCCGCCGATGGTGGCGACCTTCAGCTTGTCGGCGTTGTTCTCGTAGAAGGCGAGACCGAACACGCCGATACCGGTCTTGTTCTGGTCGATGCGGGCCAGCGTCTCGGTGTAGTCACCGTCGATATCGATGGCCTTGCCGTCCTTGCGCACCGCGATGCAGGTCCTGGCGACGTCGGCTTCGGCGACGCCGGCCGCGGCCAGCGCGTCCTTGTCGCAGCCACCGGTCATCAGCTTCTCTTCGAAGACCTCGCGGGTGCCGTGCTTCTCACCGGGGATGTAGGCGGCGATCTCCCAATCGGGGAAGGCCGGGTTCACTTCGTTCCACTTGGTGTAGGGGTTGGCGACGAGCTTGCCGTCGACCACCACCTGGGCGGCGAGCGCCTTGTAGACGTCGACCGGCTCGATGGCGAAATCCGGGCCGTTGATGTCGGAGGCGAAGACGATGCCGTCATAGCCGATCCGGACTTCCTCGACCTCGGCGACGCCGTTGGCCTTGCAGCTCTCGAGCTCCTGCGCCTTCATCGGCCGCGAGGAGTTGGCGATGTCGATCTTGTCCTCGCCGACGCCTTCGCAGAACTGCTTGATGCCGGCGCCCGAGCCGCCGGACTCGACGACGGGGGTCTTGAAGTCGGGGAACGCCTCGCCGAACGACTCGGCGACGATCTTGGCGTAGGGCAGGACGGTGGAGGAACCGGCGATCTGGACCTGGTCACGCGCAACGGCAACGCCAGTGCCGGCCAGCGCGATGACGGCAGCGCTCGCGATAACGGCAAACTTCATGATGTTCCCTTTCGGAAGAGAATGGGGTCAGCCCCGTTTGGCGGTCCCGGGTCACTCCGGCCGCCTTGACGGGCGGCAACCTATGGCCCACGGCCAAAGCTTTTATGACAATGCCGTTACGGTTATGTGACAGCGTAAGCATCTGACAGAGCAGGTAAATTCTGCCAGATGACGGTTAAGCGACAGGGGAAAGGGCGCCCCTGTCACTCCCGCAGCAGCACTTCCACCCGAGTCCCCTGCCCGGGAGCGCTCCTGATCGCCAGCAGGCCGTGATGGCGATTCACGATGTGCTTGACGATCGCGAGGCCGAGGCCGGTGCCCTTCTTCTTGCGGCTCGACTCCGCATCGACGCGGTAGAAGCGCTCGGTCAGCCGCGGCACGTGCTCGGCGGGGACGCCGGGCCCATGGTCGGTGACGGTGAGCGCGGCGTGGAAGCCCTGGCGGGTCGCCGGGGCAAGCCCGACTTCGATGTCGCCGCCGCCGGCGCCGTACTTTATGGCGTTGTCCATGAGGTTCTCCACCACCTCGTAGAGTTCGTCGCGATCGCCCGAGACGGTGATGGGCTCGGCCGGCAGGTCGAGTTGCAGCGTGGTGCCGGAATCGGCAGCGAGCTTCTGCAGGCCCTCGGCTACCTCGCGGACCAGCCCGTTGAGCTCCACGGGCGCGGTGGGGCGAAGGTGCTGGCGCATCTCGATGCGGGAGAGCGACAGCAGGTCCTCGATCAGCTTGGCCATGCGGGCCGCCTGGGTGCGCATCAGGCCGAGGAAGCGTTCGCGCGCCGCCTTGTCGTTGGCAGCAGGACCGAGCAGCGTATCGATGAAGCCGACCAGTGAGGTGAGCGGGGTGCGGAGCTCGTGCGAGGCGTTGGCGATGAAATCGGAGCGCAGCGCCTCGAGCCGCTTCGCTTCGGTGAGGTTCTGCATGGTGATGACGAGGACGCCGTCGTGCAGCGGATCGCCGGGCGCGAGGGGAGCGACGGTGGCCTTGTACCAGGTCTCGGTGGGGATGGACTGGTGCAGCTCGATCGACGCCGCCGCGGCGGTGGTCCGCACCGCGTCGATGGCGCTCAGCAACCGGGGAAAGCGGAAGGTGAAGGCGAGCGGCGCGCCGACGGCGACGGCGGGAAAGTGCTGCGCGGCGGCAGCGTTCAGGTGCAGGACGGTGCTGCGCCGATCGAGCACGATGCAGGGCTCGGGCAGCGCGTCGGCAAACAGGCGGACGGCATCGGCGAAGACCGGGTCGCCGGCGGCGGCAGCGGCGCCGGATGCTGCGGCGGTCCCGCCGGTGTCCGGCACGATGGCGGCGAGGACGACCAGCACGGCGAAGACGACAAGGCCGGTCCAGGTGGCGACGAGCTCGAGCCCGATCAGCGTC
>JBQCFF010000388.1:0-9515 GCA_051959485.1 Devosia sp.
ACCCTCACCAACAACAACCTGATCGGCACCATGCTGGTCACCCAGGCCTTCGTGCCGCAGATGGTCGAGCGCCAGCACGGCATCGTCGTCAACATCGCCTCCGTGGCCGCGCATATCGGCGTCTCCGGCGGCGGCATCTACGCCACCCTCAAGGCGGCCGTCACCCACTACACCCGCTGCCTCGCCGAGGAAGTGCGGCAGGATGGCGTGCGGGTCAACGCCGTCAGCCCCGGCCCGTCGAAGACGGCCCGCTTCCAGGCGACCCGCACCGTCGACCCCGACAAGATGAACTCCAACAAGGTCTCGCTCGATCGCTACGCCGAGCCCGAGGAGATCGCCGACGCCGTGGTGTTCCTCTGCTCGCCCGAAGCCAAGTTCATTCACGGCCAGCTCCTCCGCGTCGACGGCGGCCTGCAGCTCTACGCCGCCTGAGTCACCCGCAGCGCTCTGAAATCCGGGCAGGGGCCATCCGTCGGGTGGCCCCTTTGCTTTTGCGGGTAGCCCGGCTACCACCGGCAGATGCTGATTCCCGGCCTCCTCATCGCGCTATGCTGTGTGGTGGTGGCGTTCGCCACCGCCCTGGTCATCCGCCGCCGCGCCGCGCGGCTTGGCCTCGTGGCCGAGGTCACCGCCCGCTCGTCCCATACGATCCCGACGCCCACGGGTGGCGGTCTGGGCATCGTGCTGGCGACGAGCCTCGCCGGCGTCTTCGTCGCGGTGCCGTACCCGTTCGAGATCTACCCGGTGATCGTGGCCGGCCTCCTCATCGCCGCCGTCGGCTACCTCGATGACAGCCAGCCGATGCCTGCGAGCTGGCGGCTGGGTGCGCAACTGCTGCTGGCCGGCGCCGTCGCCATATCGCTCCCCCTCGACCTGCTGGGATCGCAGCTCGGCGTCGCGCTGCCCGCATTCGTGTTGATCGCCCTGCTGATGCTGGCCGGTGCGCTCTGGATCAATCTCTTCAACTTCATGGACGGTATCGATGGCCTTGCTGCCGGCGAAGCCATCTTCCTGCTGCTCGGCGCGCTGTTCCTCGCCTGGTGGTTCGAGCCGGGCGCCTGGTCGCAGGGCCTGTTCTGGTGGATGGCCTGGCTCGCTGCCGCCTGTCTCGGCTTCCTGCTGCTCAACTGGGCCCCGGCGAAGATCTTCCTGGGCGATGCCGGCAGCACCTATCTGGGGCTGATGCTGTTCTTCTTCGCCCTCGCGACCATAGCGGGTACGTGGCTCAGCCTCGCGCAGTGGCTGATCCTCGGCGCCGCATTCCTCTCCGACAGCCTCATCACCCTCGTCCGCCGCGCCCTCCGGCGCGAGCGCGTCTGGCAGGCGCACCGGTCCCACGCCTACCAGAACCTGCAGCGCCGCCTCGGCTCGCATGCGCGAGCGACGCTGCTCTACCTCGCGGTGAATCTGGCGCTGCTGCTGCCGCTCGCCTGGCTCGCCGGTGCGAACCCGCAATACGGGTGGGCACTCCTGCTTATGGCCTACGCCATCCTGATCCCCGCCGCGCTCTTCGCCGGGGCAGGGGCCGAACTAGAACCACAGGCTCAGGAAGAAGGCACCGGCGCCCACGATCGCGAATGAGGCAGCGACCGTCGCCAGCAGCATGTTCTTGGTATAGCTGATCCGCCGCGCCTCTTCGCTGCGGCTCAGGGTGCGCACGTCGAAGCGCGCCAGCTCCATGTCGATCATCGCCTGAGACCCCCTCGAACCTCAGGCCCGAGGGTGCGCATCGATATCCGGGAGGGCCAGCACGATGCGAAATCATGCTTAATTCAATTCAAATGCCATCCGTCATCGACCGGCGGTATCAGAAGGTCGCAGGCTACGATGTGACGCGTTTGCCTCGCAGCGCCGGCAAGCGCGCTCAGAGATTTGGTTACCGTCTTGCTAACGACATTATCCTGAGCGCAATCTCCCTCATCCTTTTGGGGGAACCCTTTCCGTAGATGTATCTGACGCGCCGTAGCCTGCTCGTACTCGGGAGTGCCTTTCTCGCCGGGTGCAGCGCCGCCATTCCGCCCGCCCCGGGCGCTTCTGGCCCCAAGCAACTGTCCCAGGCGGCCATCATGGCCGCGATAAACGACACGCGGAAACGCAACGGCAAGCCGCCGCTGCGCTACAACAGCCACCTCGAGGCGGCCGCCCGTTCGCAGGCCAACCTCATGGCCAGCAAGGATAAGCTGAGCCACAATCTCGGCGTCACCCTGCGGCAGCGCGTCACGACTGCCGGCTATGACGGCGCCGTGGGCGAGAACGTTGCCGGCGGCCAGCAGACGCTCGAGCAGGCGATCCAGGGCTGGCTCGGCTCTCCCGGCCATCGCGATACGCTGCTCTCCACCAGGTTCACCGAGTTCGGCCTCGCGGTCGCCCGGGTCCCGGACGGCCGCCCGTCGCAGTACGGCACCTACTGGGCCTTCATCGCCGGCGGTCCGTACGAGGCGTGGAACTAAGCTAGCCGGCGGCAGCGGCTAGCGCTTCCGGCGGCCGCCGAAGGTCGGCGTCACCTCCCCGGTGGGCAGGAACGCGAAACCGTTGCCGGCGAGCTTCAGCTTGTTCTTCCGCACCTCGGCGCCCTGCGAGATGTCCAGCGGCGCCACCGCTTCGGCACCCGCCAGCATCACCGTCAGCGGTTCGGCGGAGAGGTTGAAGAGGCCGGTCAGGGCCTCGTTGCTGGTTTTCGAACCGAAGCGGCGGAAGGCGAGCAGCGGCTCGGCCACCTTGAAGAACTCGATCTCGCCGTCGGTGAGCACCGGATGCGCCTTCCGGAAGGCGATCATCTGCCGGTAGAAATGCAGCGTCGAGCCCGGGTCGGCCTCCTGGTGGGCGACGTTGAGCGCCGAGTGTTCCGACTTGACCGGCAGCCACGGCTTGCCAGACGAAAAGCCGTTCGGCGCCTCGCCCTCTTCCCACGGCATCGGAGTGCGGCAGCCGTCGCGGCCCTTGTACTCGGGCCAGAAGCGGATGCCGGGCGGGTCGGTGAGTTCCTCGAACAGCAGGTCCGCCTCGGGCAGCCCCAGTTCCTCGCCCTGGTAGAGGCAGATCGACCCCCGGAAACTCAGCAGCATCGCCGCGGCCTGCCGGGCGAGCGCCCGTTGGTCGCCGGCGTAGGGTGACCAGCGCGACACGTGGCGGTTCACGTCGTGGTTGGAAAAGGCCCAGCACGGCCAGCCGTTCGGCGCATGCATGAAGAACTTGCGCTGCTTGCCGCGGAAATGTTCGGCGGTGAACTCGTTGCCGAGGTAATCGAAGGTGTACGCCATGTGCAGCTTGTCGCCGCCCGAGGTGTATTCCTCCATCAGCTGCATGCCCTTGTGGCTGTCGCCGATCTCGCCGACCGTGGTGCGGTCCTCGTACTGGTCGAGCAGCGCGCGGATGCGCTTCAGGAAGTCGACGTTCTCCGGCTGGCTCTTGCCGTAGCGGTGCTCCTGCATGTCGTAGGGGTTGACCGCATAGGGCAGGTGCCTCGGGCGGCGCGCCGCCGGATTGCTGCGCAGCAGCCGGTCGTGGAAGTAGTAGTTGACGGTGTCGAGGCGGAAGCCGTCGACGCCCCGCTCGAGCCAGAAGCGCAGCACGTCGAGCAGCGCATCCTGCACTTCCGGGTTATGGAAGTTGAGGTCGGGCTGCTGGATCAGGAAATTGTGGAAGTAGTACTGGCCGCGGCTGGGGTTCCATTCCCAGGCCCGGCCGCCGAACACCGACGGCCAGTTGTTGGGCGGCGAGCCGTCGCGCTTGGGGTCGGCCCAGACGTACCAGTCCGCCTTCGCGTTGGTACGGTTGAGGCGCGATTCCTGGAACCACGGATGCTGGTCGGAGGAGTGCGACAGCACTTGGTCGATGATCACCTTGAGCCCTAGCGCGTGCGCCTTGGCGACCAGCGCGTCGAAGTCCTCGAGCCGCCCGAACAGCCGATCGACTTCCTTGTAGTCGGAAACGTCGTAGCCCATGTCCGCCTGCGGCGACTGGTTGATCGGGCTGAGCCAGATCGCGTCGACGCCGAGGCTGGCGATGTGGTCGAGGCGGCGCATGATGCCGGGCAGGTCGCCGACCCCGTCGCCGTTCGTATCCTGAAACGAGCGCGGATAGACCTGATAGATCACCGCACCGCGCCACCACTCCGCCGCCATAGCTCTCTCCAAATGCATTCTGCCGACCGGTCCCCGTCAGGCGGCCACGAGGATAATGGCCGCGGGCGGACTTCTGTTGCTCAGCCGCCCCGCCCGGTGACGAAACGCCACGTCCGCTCGTAGTCGATGCCGTAGTTTAGAACGATCAGGGCGGTGAACACGTAGGCCGGAATCTTCTGCCCGCTGCGATGGAGCAGGATCACGGCCACCGCGAAGAACACGAACTCCAGCGCCAGCCGCAACTGTGTCGGGACGGCGACGACTGGTGCGCCGCCGTCTCCCGGCACCCGGAAGATCCCCCAGGCCGCCCCATGAGCAGCGGCAGCCCGAGGCCTCCCAGCAGCTTCATCGGCCAGGATTCGAGGGTTGTGAATCCCCAGTAGCCGACCGCGGCCAGGGCGGCGAGTTCCAGCAGGAACCGCAACGCCAGGTTGGCGATGCCGATCCCGCTCATGCGTCCTGGTAGGCCAGCGACGGAAACTGCGTCGCGTACTTGCCACCCGAGCAGTCGATATGCGCGCCGGTAATGTATTGCCCGAGGTCCGAGGCGAGGAAGGCGAGCAGGTTGGCGACATCCTCCGGCTTGCCCCAGCGGCGCAGCGTCAGGGTGTCGAGCAACTGCTGCTTGCGCTCTTCCGGCGCCTCGGCGAAGCGGTTCATCAGCGTCGGCACCATGCCGGGCGAGTAGCAGTTCACCGTCACGTCGTAGGGGCCCAGCTCGCCGGCCAGCACGCGGGTCAGGCCCACCACGGCGTATTTCGAACCCGCATAGGCGGCACCCCCGATCGACGGGGTGATTGCGGCGTAGGACGCGGCGTTGAGGATGCGGCCGGATTTCTGCCGCTTCATGATCGGCGCCACCGCCTGGCACATCAGGAACGTGCCCTTGGCGTTGGTATCGAAGTTGTCGTCCCACACCTCTTCGGCCAGCTCGGACACGCGGTCGCCCGAGGCGACCCCGGCATCGTTGACCAGGATGTCGACCCGGCCGTACTGCGCTTCGATGGCCGCGACCGCCTTCTGCACCTGGGCCTTGTCGCGGACGTCGGCGGCGACCCGGAGGCCGTTCCAGCCGGCCTTCTCCCATTCGGCCGTGGCGTCATCGAGCAGGTCCTGCTTGAAGTCGATGATCGCGACCTTCGCGCCCTCCCCGGCGAAGGTGCGGGCAATGACCCGCCCGATACCGCGGCCGCCACCCGTGACGATGGCGACCTTGTCCTTGAGGTTGATTTCCATGCTTCCTCCTGCGGCCCTCTCCCGGGGCGCGATGCTGTACGGTCAGACGACGGCGCTGATGAGCGGCTCGCCGGCGAAGTGGGCCACAAGGTTGGCGACCACGAGGTCGCCCATCTTGTTGCGGGTCTGGTGCGTGGCGCTGCCCTGGTGAGGCGAGAGCACCACGTTGTCGAGGCCGAACAGCGCCTCGGGCACGTTCGGCTCCTTCTCGAACACGTCGAGCGCCGCGCCGGCGATCTTGCCCTGCTGCAGCATTTCGACCAGCACCGGCTCGTCGACCAGCGTGCCGCGGCCCATGTTGACCAGGAAGCCTTCCGGTCCGAGCGCTTCGAGCACCTCGCGGTTGACGATCTTGTCGGTCGCCTTGCCGCCCGGGGCGATCAGCACCAGCCAGTCGGCGTCGCGGGCCATGTCCACGAGCTTGTCGTAATAGGTGTAGGGTTCGTCCGGCTGGCGGTGGCGGCCATGATAGACGACGCGCATCTTCATCGCCTGGGCCCGCAGCGCGATCTCCTTGCCGATGCGGCCGAGCCCGAGGATGCCGACCGTCTTGCCGTTGAGCTCGACCTGCAGCGGGTAGCTGCCCTTCAGCCACTTGCCTCCGCGCACGAACCGGTCGGTCTGCGGGATCCGGCGCGCCAGGGCAATCATCAGCCCGATGGTGATTTCGGCCATCGCGTCGTTCAGCACGTTGGGCGTGTTGGTGACGTGGATGCCCCGTTCCCTCGCCGCCTTGGTGTCGATCGAGTCGTAGCCGACGCCGAAATTGGCGATGATCTCCAGCTTGGGCAGCTTGTCCATCAGCTCGGCGCCGACATTGCCGCCGGCGATGCCGCGCAGCCGCGGCGCCAGCTCGCGGATCAGTGCCTCCTTGTCGTCCGCCTCGTGCAGCTTGTGCACGGTGAAGCGCTCGGCGAGCGCCTTCTCGCAGCGGTCGAGCAGCTTGTGCGTCTGCAGGATATCTTCGGCCATCGTCTCCGTCCCTTGTTCTCGGGCGCCTTTGTAGGGGGATTCAGCCGGAGGGTGAAGGCGACATTGGTCGGCAGTTTGGCACGCCCGCCGCCCGGCTAGATTCCCAGCAGGTACAGCCAGCCGCTCACCGTCACCACGCTCAGCACCGTCGAGATGAGGATGGTGTTCGTCGCCACGTGCACCCCGCGGTTGTAGTAGGTGGCGAAGACGAAGGCGTTGATGCCGGAGGGCATGGCAGCCAGCAGGATGCCGTAGCGGGCGAACTCGTGGTCGACATGGAACACGTGGATCATCAGCACGTAGGCGATGAGCGGCTGCACCAGCAGCTTCAGCACCGCCATGGCCAGCGACTGGGCCCAATGGTCGCTGAGCCGATAGTCGTTGAGCGCGCCACCAAGCCCGAACAGGGCGGCCGGGGTTACGGCCGCAGCCATCATGTTGACGAACGCCTCGACGGGCTCGACCAGCGTGATCTGCAGCAGGTTTGCCGCCGTGCCCAGCGCGATGCCCCAGAGCAGCGGGTTCGAGACCACGCGGACCAGCGCCACCCACAGCGTCTTGTGCAGCGGCGCACCGTCGCGGCGGGCGAACTCCATCACCAGCATGCCGAACGTGATCAGCATCGAGGCGTGGAACGCGATGATCGAGAACGCCGTCACCAGGGCGTCCTGCCCATAGGCGCGCTGCAGGATCGGGATGCCGACCAGCACCGTGTTGGTGAACGCGCCGGCGAAGCCCGAGGCGACGCTTTCGCCGGGGCGGTTCCCGAACAGCCGTGCGGCAACGAGCGCCCCGATCACGAACACCGTGACGGCGCCGGCATAGAATGAGCCGATGATCGACCAGTTGAAGGTGGTCGAGAAATCCGACGTCGCCATGGCGTGGAACAGCAGGCAGGGCGTCGCGAAGTTGTTCACGAACAGCACCAGCCCGCGCACCCCTTCGCTCGGGAACAACCGGAAGCGGACGGCCAGGTTGCCGAGCGCCATCAGCGCGAACACCGGCAGGATGACGTTGAAGATGGCGAGCATGGCGGCCGGCGCGGGAGTGGTGCTCCCTAGTGCACGGGTTCGGGTGCAGGGGTCAATGGGCCTTGCCCCCAGGCTTGCGACGTGTACATGAATAATGTACATAAAACCGTTCGCGCATGACGTGCGAAGTCCGCATGATCGGGTAGGAGCACGTCATGGAATTCGAGTGGGACCTCGCCAAGCGCCTAACCAACATCGAGAAGCATGGCGTGGACTTCCGCGTCGCCGCGCGAATTTTCGAAGGCCCGACTGTCGAATGGAAGGATGACCGGAGAGACTACGGCGAAGTGCGCGTGATCTCCATCGGTGAGGCTTTCGGCGAGGTTCTCGTCGTGGTTTCGACCGATCGACCCAAAGCAAAGCGGATCATTTCCGCTTGGAAGGCAGGCAAACGTGAAAGAGAAGCATATGGAGCGCTACTCGCTGGAAGAACTTCGTGAGCTGCACGAGCGAGGCGATTTTGTGCCGACCTCGAAAGAGGATTTGCCGGGCGAAGAGCTTCCCGATGGATTCTGGGAGGAGGCGCAGGTGGTGTTCCCGCAGGAACGCCGCACCTCGGTCCGCCTCGCTCTCGAACCCGAAGTGTTCGCGTTCTTCAAGGCGCAGGGCAAGGGGCACATCACCCGCATGCAGAACGTGCTGAAGGCCTACGTGAAGGCGCACACGAAGTAGCCGCCGGAATATGCCGTTGATCCCGCCGGCGTTTGCCGCCTAGATCAGCGGCAGTACTTCGCTTCGAGACCCGTGCCCATGACCAGCCCAGCATTCCCCTTCGACGTCTTCGTCATCGGTGGGGGTGTCAACGGCACCGGGATCGCGCGGGACGCGGCGGGGCGGGGCTATTCCGTCATGCTGGCCGAAATGCACGACCTCGCGTCGGGCACCTCGTCGGCGGCCACCAAGCTGGTGCATGGCGGGCTGCGCTACCTCGAACACTACGAGTTCCGGCTGGTGCACGAGGCGCTGGCCGAGCGCGAGGTGCTCTGGGCCTCGGCGCCGCACATCATCTGGCCGCTCCGCTTCGTGCTGCCCTACGAGAAGAACCTGCGGCCGGCCTGGCTGTTGCGGCTGGGGCTGTTCGTCTACGACCACCTCGGCGGCCGCAAGCTGCTGCCGGCGACCGAGACGCTCGACCTGACGAAGGACGAGGCGGGCAGGCCGCTGAAGCCGGGCTACCGGACGGCCTTCGAGTATTCCGACGGCTGGGTGGACGACGCCCGCCTCGTCGCCCTCAACGCCCGCGATGCCGCCGACAAGGGCGCCCGGGTCGTGACGCAGACCAAGGTGGTCGCAGCCCGGCGCGAAGGCGGCCTGTGGCACGTCGACATCGTCGGGCCGGATGGACCGGAAACGGTGTCCGCCCGGCTGCTGGTCAACGCCGGCGGCCCCTGGGTCGACACCATCATCCGCGAGGCGATCGGGCGCAACGAGGCGCACCATGTGCGCCTGGTGAAGGGCAGCCACATCGTCGTCAACAAGCTGTTCGACCACGACCGCTGCTATTTCTTCCAGAACGCCGACGGCCGCATCTTCTTCGCCATCCCCTATGAAGGGGATTTCACCCTGATCGGCACCACCGACCAGGATTTTTCCGGCGACCCGCACGGCGTCGAGATCAGCGAGGCCGAAACCGACTACCTGCTCGCCGCCGCGAACGAGTATTTCGCCCGGCCGATCACCCGCGCCGACATCGTCTGGACCTATTCCGGCGTGCGCCCGCTGTTCGACGACGGCGCCTCGGCGGCGCAGGAAGCGACGCGCGACTATGTGCTGAAGACCGAAGGCGAAACCGACGCCCCGCTGATCAACGTCTTCGGCGGCAAGCTGACGACCTACCGGCGGCTGTCGGAGCAGGTGGTCGACCGGATCGAGAAGCTGATCGGCGCCAGGGGCGCGCGCTGGACGCGCACCGGGCACCTGCCGGGCGGCGCCTTTCCTGCCACCCGCTTCGAGGATCTGGTGCAGGCGCACCAGGCCAGCTACCCGCGCCTCGATCCGCAACTGCTGCGGCGCCTGACCCGCGCTTACGGCACGCTGGCGCCCGCCGTGCTGGCCGGAGCGACGTCGGTCGACGAGCTCGGCGAGCGTTTCGGCGCCAACCTCTTCGCGCGCGAGGTCGACTACCTCATGGCGCGCGAGTGGGCCCGCACCG
>JBQCFF010000389.1:0-4588 GCA_051959485.1 Devosia sp.
CTCGTTCATGGCGTCCTTGAGGGTGCCGGCGCCGGCGGTGACCGGGCGGACCTCGGCGCCGAGCATCTTCATGCGCAGCACGTTCGGCCACTGCCGCTGCACGTCGGTGGCGCCCATGAAGATGGTGCAGGGAAAGCCGAACCGGGCGCACACCGTGGCGGTCGCCACGCCATGCTGGCCGGCGCCGGTTTCGGCGATGATGCGGGTCTTGCCCATGCGCCTGGCCAAGAGGATCTGGCCGACGCAGTTGTTGAGCTTGTGCGAACCGGTGTGGTTCAGCTCCTCGCGCTTGAAATAGACTTTTGCGCCGCCCAGGTGCTCGGTCAGCCGCTCGGCGAAATAGAGCGGCGAGGGGCGGCCGGTATAGTGCTCGCCCAGGTCCTTCAGCTCGGCCTGGAACTCGGGATCGGCCTGCGCGGCACGGTAGTGGCGCTCGAGCTCGAGGATCAGCGGCATCAGCGTTTCGGCGACGAAGCGGCCGCCATAGAGACCGAAACGACCCTGCTCGTCGGGGCCGTGGCGCAGGGAGTTGGCCCCGTCGACTGTCACTTTACTCAGGCTCCTACCCGTGCGCTGCCCGCGCCTTTGCTGCGAAGGTGCGGATCAGTTCGGCGTTCTTGACGCCGGGGGCGGTCTCCACCCCGGAAGAGACGTCCACGCCCATCGGCCGGACCTGGCGGATGGCGTCACCCACCGTGTCGGGAGTGAGGCCCCCGGAAAGCATGAAGCCAAGCTCGGGGTCAAGCGCCTTGAGGAGGTTCCAGTCGAACTGCGCCCCATTGCCGCCCGGCCGCTCCGAACCCTTGGGCGGCTTGGCATCGAGCAGGATGCGATCGGCGACGTCGACGAACTGGGCCACGTGCGCCACGTCCTCCGCCGAACCGATCGGGATCGCCTTCAGCACGGCGATGCCGGCCTCCTGGCGGATCGCCTCGACGCGGTGCGGCGTCTCGGGACCATGCAGTTGCAGCCAGTCGGGCGACAGCGCCGCCACCTCCATGACGCAGCTGTTGTCGGGGTTGACCAGCAGCACGCAGGTCTCGACCCGGCCACGAGCCAGCGAGATCAGCTCCTGCAGCGTCTCGATGCCGACATGGCGCGGGCTGCGTTCGAAATGCACGAAGCCGACCATGTCGGCGCCGGCGTCGATCGCGGCCTCGAGTAAAGCGGGAGTCTTGATGCCGCAGATCTTGATGATGAGGGGGTCAGCCATGGGGTAAACGTCAGCTCGGGCGGGCGAAGTCGTCGGGACTGAGAGCGAGGGGCGTGTCGGGCACCCGGCGAGCCACTTCCAGCTCGCGGTGCAGGCGCTCGGTTTCGCGACGGAAATGGCGCTCGTCGCGGCGGTGCGGCCCCTGCGCGAACCAGGTCGCGACGCCGCCCAGCACCACGCCGACCAGCAGCACGCCGAAGATCACGAGAAACAGCGGCACGTCGACGCCGGGCGCGCCCAGCGCGTCGCTCGGAGCCAGCGGATTGAAGTTCACCACCACCAGCTGGCGGTTGGCGAGGGCGAACACGATCAGCACCGCACAGAGCGGAACCAGCACGAACCAGCCCACTATTCGCTTCAGCATCGGCTTCGCCTGAGATCAGCCGGCGCGGTTGATCCGTTCACGGATTTCCTTGCCGGCCTTGAACTGGGGCACATATTTCTCGCCCACATCGACGGTTTCACCGGTGCGGGGGTTACGCCCCACGCGGGCCGGCCGGTTCTTCACCGAGAAGGCACCAAAACCACGGAGTTCGACCCGGTCGCCCCGGGCCATGGCATCGCCAACTTCATCCAGGATGGCGTTGACGATGTTTTCGATATCACGCTGGAACAAATGCGGATTTTCGTCGGCCAGCTTTTGCACGAGCTCGGACTTGATCATACCGCCCCCCAGGCGCCCCTCCATAGGAAATCGATGGCTTCGACGTCGCTCATCGACCCTGCCAAAGCGAGACCAACCCGTCAAGCGCGATCGGACCCTCCAGCGGCAGCCCCAATGCGGAGCGGGCCGCATGTCCCAGCCAGCGGCCGGGCGCGAACCAGCCGTTGTCGGGCAGCGGAAAATAGTCGACGACCGGCAGGTCGGCCTTCACCTGGCGGTCGGAAGCCAGCCAGGCGATGGCCTCCGACTCGCCGCCGACGGCGTCGATCAGCCTGGTTGCCAGCCCCTGCCGGCCGGTCAGGATGCGGCCGTCGCTCAGCGCCAGGGTGTCGGGGCGGGGGATGCCGCGGCGCTCGGCGACGACGTCGACGAACCACTCGAAGCTGTCGTTGACGAGCCCCTGCAGCGAGGCACGGACCTCCCCCTCCAGCGGTTCGTCGAGGTCCGGTTCGGCCTTCAGCGGGCCGGTCGACACCTTGTCGAGGTCGACGCCGATGGTGTTGAGCAGCTTGCCGGCGTTGACGTGCTGGTAGAGCACGCCGATCGAGCCGACGATCGACAGGCGGCGGGCGAAGATGCGGTCGGTGGCGATGGCAGTCATGTAAGCGGCCGAGGCGCCGAGCTCGCCGATCACGGCCACCACCGGCTTCCTGGCGCGCAGGGTGTTCAGCGCCTCGTACAGCTCCTCGCCGCCGGCCGTGGTGCCGCCGGGCGAGTTGATGGCGACGATCACCGCCTTTACCGCGGCGTTGTCGCCGAGCTCCTTCAGCACCTTGAGGCGGGCCGGATCGGTAGAGATGACGCCGTTGATGGAGACACGGGCGATGCGCTCGCCGGGGCCGTTCTCGGGCAGGGCGAAGCGCGCCAGGAGCGCAATCGCCGCCACGATCGCCGCGAGGAAGAACAGCACCCGCCACAGCCGCCGCGAGCGTCGCAGCCTGGCATTGGCCGGAATCAGGTGCGCCGGATCAGCGGAGAAATCGGACATCAAGGCCTCGCGCCCAAAGGGTGGCTCGCCCGCGAGGTACCGAGCCCCGGCGGCAAATGCAAGGCAGGAGGGAGTAGCGTCAGCCGGTCCGCTTGCCGTGCGTCGTCATATACTCGCGCAGCGCCCGGTTGATGCGGGTCTGATAGCCCTTGTCGCCGTCACCGGCACGCTTGAACCACTCGAGGACATCTGCATCGACCCGCAGCGTCAGCTGGCGCTTGAGCGGACGGTAGAACTTCCCTACCTCGGCGCCCGCCCAATCCTGGGCAGTGGTACGGGGTATATCCGAGAAATCGATCGTTTCGTCGGGCGTCTGCGCCAGGTCCCGCAGTTCGGCGCGCTCTTCCTCGGTCAGTTCCCGAGCCTCAAAAGCCACCATGCGACCTTCGTTCTTCTTCATAAATGCGCCTTTCCGCCGGGTCTGCCCGGCGCGCCGAGATGATCCGCGTCACAGTCTCCCCCAGACCAACCCGGCGATCGGTGAACACCACGAACAGGATCATCACACCATCAGCCAAACCCAGGACGTGGTACCGGTGCTCGCCATTCTCGTAGCCTTGGTACCGGCTAACGATATACGGATCGTCGAACACCTTGGTGGCGACTTCGAACCGGATGCCGTGCTTCGCCCTGTTCGTTCGGTTCTTCTCCTCGTCCCAAACGTACTGCACGCCACCCCCCTCGCGCACCCTAAATGTAACTACAAATCGATAACTACGCTAGTGTCCGCACCATGTAGCGGGCGCCTTCCTCGTAGCTCAGCAGCTTGGCGTAGAGCGCGTCCTCCTCGGTGGCCTTGAAGCCGCGCTTTTCCCAGTAGGGCACGGAGCCGTTGACGGCGACGAGCGACATGGTCGGGTAGCCCTCGGCTTCGGCGTGCTTGGTCAGCGCACCGACGATCTTGCCGGCGGCGCCGATCCGCCGGGCCACGGGCAACAGACAGAGGTCGTGGATGTAATAGGTGTCGGGCTTGGCCGGCAGCGTGCCGAGCAGCGTGTCGAGCGGCGGCAGGCTGGCATAGCTCCAGGGGTGGCTCAGCAGGTAGCCGACCGGCTTTTCGGCGATCTCGAGCAGGTAGCAGCCATTGTGGTAGAGCTGCTGGCGTTCGGCGAGCACCTCGGCGCGCTCGTAGAAATCGACGTGCACGGTGTCGGCGATAGCCTCTACGGCAGGCAGGTCGTAGGCGGTCATCAGCCGCCAGGCGACATCCTTGATCAGCACTTGTCTCTCCGTCCTGGAGCCACGCGGCACCACCCAGAAAAAGGGCCCGCACCTTGGTGCGAGCCCGGATCTTGCAACCTCGGTGCGAGGCTTACTTGTCGTCGCGGCCCTTGAGGGCGGCGCCCAGGATGTCGCCGAGCGAAGCGCCCGAGTCCGACGAACCGTAGTTGGCCACGGCTTCCCGCTCCTCGGCGATTTCCAGCGCCTTGATGGAGAGCTGGATGCGCGAGGTCTTGCGGTCGTACTGGGTGACGCGCGCGTCGACCTTCTCGCCCTTGGAGAAACGCTCCGGACGCTGGTCGTTGCGGTCGCGGCTGAGGTCCGCACGGCGGATGAACGCCGTCATCTCGGTGTCGTTGATGCGCACCTCGATGCCGCCATCGTTGACCTCGGTCACGGTGCCGGTGACGACCGCGCCCTTGCGAATGCCGTCGCCCGAGCTGTCGGTCACGTCACCGACGGCGAGCTGCTTGATGCCGAGCGAGATACGCTCCTTCTCGAC
>JBQCFF010000390.1:0-10823 GCA_051959485.1 Devosia sp.
TCGATGTCGCCCATGGCGTGCCCGCCATATTTCACCACGACGGTCTTGCCCTCGTAGCGCTGCATGTAGGGCAGCGCCTGGCTCAGTACGGCGGCGTCGCGGGAGAAGCTCTCGATGTCGGGCATGGCGCGCTGAGTATCCATTGTGCCTCGTCCTATAGCCTATTCCGGCGGAGTCGAAAGCGCTTTTGCTGCGCTGCGTTCCACGGCGAAGATGAACTTTGGATAGACGCGCCGGTGGATAGGCAGCGGCACGCCGAACCGCTAAGCTTCGTGCCCATGACGAATTCGAGCCCCGAAGTCGCCGAACTGCTCTCCCGCTGTGCGCTGCGGGATCGCGATGCCTTTCGCGACCTGTACCAGCGCACCTCCGCGAAACTCTTCGGCGTCGTGCTCCGTATTCTCAAGGACAGAGCAGAAGCCGAAGAGGCGCTGCAGGAAGTCTACGTGAAGATCTGGCAGCGTGCCGACCGCTACGTGCAGGGCGGCTACAGCCCGATCAGCTGGCTGGTTGCGGTGGCGCGCAACCATGCCCTCGACATCCTGCGGGCGCGCAAGCCGGTGACCGACGACATCGACGTGGCGCTCGACATCGCCGACGGATCGCCCAGCCCCGAGCAGGCGAGCATCGACCGGGGCGAGCGCGGCCGGATCGATGCGTGCCTCGAGACGCTGGACGAAACCAAGGCGGATTGCGTGCGCGGCGCCTATCTTGACGGCAGCAGCTATGAGGAACTGGCGACGCGCCACGGCGTGCCGCTCAACACGATGCGAACCTGGCTCCGGCGCAGCCTGATCAGGCTCAGGGAGTGTCTTACGGCATGAGCCTCGGCAGCGAACATGGCGGTGGTACGGAGGACGATCGCGTCCTCGTCGCCGAATATGCGCTGGGCCTGCTCGAAGGCGGCGAGCGGGCCGAGGTGGCGCACCGCATCGCCACCGAGCCGGCGCTCGCGGCCGAGATGCGGCTGTGGCGCGATCGGCTCGCGACACTTGACCGCGAATTCGCCGAGGTGCCCGCACCGCCGGGCACACTCGCCAAGATCGAACAACGGCTGTGGGGCGAGGCACCGCGGCCCGGCGGCTGGTGGAACTCGCTGGCGTTGTGGCGCTGGGCCACCGCCGCGGCGGTGGCTGTCGCGGTGGTCGCCGTCGGCTTCAACCTCGCGTCGCCGCGCCCGGACGCCAACGCCCTCGCGACCCAGCTGGTCGCCGCGCTGCAGGCGCAGGAGGGCTCGGGCGTGGCCTTCGTCGCCTTCTACGACCAGGCCTCGGGCGAGGTCAGGATCACCTCGGTGAGCGGCGCCGCGGTGCCCGACAAGGACTACGAGCTCTGGTACATCAAGGGCGATGCGCCGGCCGTGTCGATGGGCGTGCTGCCGGTCGACCAGCGCCGCGAGATCCCGCTGGATGCCGCCGCCAAGGCGGGGATCGAGCCCGGGACGACGCTTGCCGTCACCCTCGAGCAGAAGGGCGGCTCGCCCACCGGCGTCGCGCAGGGCCCGATCGTCGCCGTCGGCAAGGTGACGCCGATCTGAGGCCTTGTGCCGGTGCCGCCGATCTGAGGCGTTGTGCCGGTGCCGCCCCCTCCACCAGCTTCGCTGGTCCCCCTCCCCCGTTGCACGGGGGAGGATCCAGGTTGTGCAACCGGCACCGTCGGCGGGCATGACGGTGCCGGGGTCCTCCCCTGCGAAGCGGGGGAGGGGGACCGCCGGAGGCGGTGGAGGGGGCGGCACGGGGCACAGTTCCATGCGAAGCATGGTGGAGGGGGGAGCAGCAAGCTCGACCTCAACCGCCGATGCGCTGAGCCCCCGCGTACGAAACCGGGCCGGCGCAAGTTTCACCACTGAACGGAAATATCGCCGCGAAAATCGCGAAACTGCGGTGGGAGCCCTTCCGTAGCTGAGCCTGTCCAATCCGAAGCAAGCTCGGACAAGCTACAAAGGAAGGAACAGACGATGAAGATCTCCACCCTGCGCACCCTTGCCGTTTCCGCCATTCTCTCCGTCTCGGCGTTCGCCGGCACGGCCGCCTTCGCCGAGAACCCGATGGTCGGGGGGCAGGCGATGTACGAGGACAAGGACATCATCGACAATGCCGTGAACTCGGCCGATCACACCACGCTGGTGGCCGCGGTGAAAGCCGCCGGCCTGGTCGACACGCTGAAGGGGCCGGGGCCGTTCACCGTGCTGGCCCCGGTCAACGACGCCTTCGCCGCGCTGCCCGCCGGCACCGTCGACAACCTGCTGAAGCCCGAGAACAAGGAGCAGCTGGTGCAGGTGCTGACCTGCCATGTCATCCCGGCCAAGGCGCTCGCCGCCGACGTCTCGAAGATGGTGGCCGATGGCGGCGGCCAGGCCGTGGTCGACACCGTCGGCGGCTGCAAGCTCACTGCCAAGGCCGATGGCGGCAAGGTGACCTTCACCGACGAGAACGGCAACGTCGCCACCGTCACCACCGCCGACGTGATCCAGTCGAACGGCGTGATCCACGTCATCGACAAGGTGCTGCTGCCCAAGTCGTAAGTCCCTCCGCTCCCGACTGCGGTGGTAGCTGCCGTGTCCCGCGAAATTGCTCGCGGGACACGTGCATTTGAGGTGCAGGGCGGTCTCCGGTCCGCTAGCATGCAAACAGATACCAAAGGCCTGTTGCGATGAAACTCGATCGTCGTTCGGTTCTACTCGGTGGCACTGCGGTTGCGGCGGTCGGCACCGTCGGCTTCCTGACCCGCCGGATGGACCTGACCACTGCCGCTGAAGGCAATGCCGCGGTCGCCGAAACCTTCAAGGTGGCGATGACCGACGAGCAGTGGCGCAAGAAGCTGAAGCCGCTCACCTACCAGGTGCTGCGCCACGAATACACCGAGCAGCCGGGCACCTCGGAGCTGCTCTACGAGCACCGCCCCGGGATCTTCGCCTGCGCCGGCTGCGACCTGCCGCTCTATGATGCGAAGACGAAGTTCGAGAGCGGCACGGGCTGGCCGAGCTTTTACGAGCCGCTGGCGGGCGCCGTGGGCGAATCGACCGACACCAAGCTGGGCTATCCGCGCACCGAGGTACATTGCAGCCAGTGTGGCGGCCATCTCGGCCATGTCTTCACCGACGGTCCGCAGCCGACGGGCCTCCGCTATTGCATGAACGGCGCCGCGCTGCAGTTCCACCCGGCCGCCGCCTGACCAGTTACCGACCTCCAAGCTCGGTAGCCCCCGGCCGCAAGGTCGGGGGTTTTTCTTTGGGGGGCACGGCGTGCTGCCCCACCCCACCCTAGCTGCGCTAGGCCGCTGTCGCGGCCAAGCTGCGCTACCCTCCCCATCAAGGGGAGGGAGCCGCTGTTGGTTGGGCAGGGACTCGGTTCTCCCTCCCCCTTGTGGGGAGGGTAGCGAAGCTTGCGAGCGCAGCGAGCTAGCGTAGCTGGGGTGGGGGTGAGGCATCCGCGCCCTCGCTTGCATCCTCCCGCAATCCGAGCCACATCTGGCCATCATGAAGCTCACCATCATCCAGGCTGGCGAGGTGCCGCCGCCGTTGCGGCCGACCTTCGGGTCGTATCCGCCGATGTACATGCGCATGTTCGACGAGGCCGGGTTCGGCTTCGACTACGAGACGGTGCCGATCTATGACGGGGCGGCGTTCCCCGACCCCGGGACGCTCGAGGCGGTGGTGATCACCGGCTCGTCGGCCGGGGTGTACGAGGACCACGCCTGGCTGCCGCCGCTGCGCGCCTTCATCCGCGGCGCCTATGCGGCGAACACGCCGATGCTCGGCATCTGCTTCGGCCACCAGGTGATGGCCGACGCGCTGGGCGGTGACGTGCGGAAGTCGGACAAGGGCTGGGGGCTCGGCCGCCACACCTACGGTATCCGCAACCGGCCCGGCTTCCTCGCCACGGAGCTGCCGGCGCTCTCGATCGGTTGCTCGCACCAGGACCAGGTGCTGGCGCCGCCCGCCGAGGCGGAGGTGTTCCTTGCCTCGGAGTTCACGCCCAATGCCGGGCTGCTCTACCGCAACGGGCGGGCGCTGAGCATGCAGCCGCACCCGGAGTTCCGCGACGAGTACCTGGTGGCGCTGGCCGAACTGCGGCGCGGCCGGGCACCCGACGACGTGGTGGACACGGCACTCGCCTCGATGGCCACCGCCTCGCACAGCAAGGACGTGGCGGTGTGGCTGGGCAATTTCCTCAGCCGGCGCGACTAGTGCTGCAGCAGCCGGTGGACCTCGGCGCGCAGCTCCTCCATGCCGAACTTCGTCTCCGATGAGGTGACGATCAGCTCGGGGTGCGCGGCCGGGCGCTTGGCGATTGCCTCGCGGGTCTTGCGCAGCGACTCCTCGAGCTCGCGGTGGTTCGGCTTGTCGGCTTTGGTGACGACGACCTGGTAGCTCACGGCCGCCTTGTCGAGTTCGTTCATCACCGTCTTGTCGTTGGCGTTCGGGCCGTGGCGGCCGTCGATCAGCACGTAGACGCGGCGCAGGTTGGGGCGGCCGGTGAGGTACTGGTGGATCAGCCTCGTCCACTGCTTAACCTTCGCCTCGGGCGCCTTGGCGAAGCCGTAGCCGGGCATGTCGACGATGCGCAGCGGCGCCGACTGGCTCTCGAAGATGTTCAGCTCCTGCGTCCGCCCCGGCGTGTTCGAGGTGCGCGCCAGCCCGGTCGTGCCGGTCAGCGCGTTGATCAGGCTCGACTTGCCGACATTGGAGCGCCCGGCGAAGGCCACCTCCAGCCGGTCCGGATCGGGCAGGTCGGCAAGCCGCACCGCGCCCTTGAGGAAGGTGAAGGGGCGGGCGAACAGCAGGCGCCCGGCTTCGAGCTCGGCTTCGGTGAATTTCGGCGGCGCGTCGTTCATGGGCGGGGTCTTTAGGCGAGCGCGGATGGAAAGGGAAGATACGGCGAGGTCCCGGGACGGACGGCCCCCTCCCAGCCTCCCCCATGAAGGGGGGGGTGCCGCCTTGTGGAACACTCCGCCGCAGCGCGCACTCTTCACCCTCCCCTTCATGGGGAGGGCCGGGGAGGGGCCGTCCGGCTCTCGCCTAGAATCCCCGATTCGGCCGGCGCGGGCGGTTGTCTCAGCTCGCCTTGCCGCCGGCCGGCTTTTCGCTTTCCGGCTTGCGCTTGAAGCTCGCCATGATGTTGCCGAGCAGGTCCACCTCGGCGCCGTGGCGCTTCATGATGAACCACTGCTGCGTCACCGAGAGCAGGTTGTTCCAGGCCCAGTAGATCACGAGGCCCGCCGGGAACGAGCCGAGCATGAAGGTGAACACCACCGGCAGCCAGTTGAAGATCACCGCCTGGGTCGGATCGGCCGGCGGCGGGTTCAGCTTCATCTGCACCCACATGGTGATGCCCATGAGCAGCGGCCACACGCCGAGGTGGAGCAGGCCACCGATGACCGGCAGGGCGGTAGGATCCCACGGGATCAGCCCGAACAGCGTGAAGACGTTGGTGGGGTCGGGCGCCGCGAGGTCGACGATCCAGCCGAAGAACGGGGCGTGCCGCATCTCCAGCGAGATGAAGATGACGGTATAGAGCGAGAAGAACACCGGCACCTGGATCAGCACCGGCCAGCAGCCCGAGAGCGGGTTGATCTTCTCTTTCTTGTAGAGCTCCATCATCGCCTGCTGCTGCTGCATGCGATCGTCCTTGAAGCGCTCCTGGATGGCCTTCATCTCCGGCTGCACGCGCCGCATCGCCGCCATCGAGGCGTAGGAGCGGTTGGCGAGCGGGAAGAACAGCGCCTTGACCAGCACCGTCACCGACAGGATGGCGAGGCCGAAATTGCCCAGGATGCCGTAGAGGAACTGCAGCAGCTCGAACATCGGGCGGGTGATGAAGTGCAGCCAGCCCCAGTCGATCAGCAGCTCCAGCCGGTCGAAGCCGTAGGTCTTGTCGTAGCTGTCGATGACGTGCGTCTGCTTGGCGCCGGCGAAGACGTAGGTCTGGTTCTCGGCCTTGCCGCCCGCCGGCACCACCACCGGCGTGCTCTCGACGAAACTCGTCTGGTAGACGTCGATGGCGCCCTGCTTGGTGTCCGAGAAGCGGGCGTTGATGGGCGTGCTCGGCTGCGTGATGATCGCCGTCGCCCAGTACTTGTCGCCGATGCCAACCCAGCCGCCGGTCGCCGACGTCCAGTCGTTCTGGCCGTCATGCTGCACGTCGCTGTATTTCTTCGAGACGAGGTTGTTGGAGCCGAGGACGCCGAGCGGACCTTCGTGCTGCACGAAGAAGTTCGCCACATGCGGCGTGCCCTGCCGCACGACGCGCGAATAGGGGTAGAGCGCGACGTCGCCGCCCGAGTTGTTCTCGACCGCCTGGGTGACGGTGAAGAGGTATTTCTCGTCGACGGTGATGGTGCGGTGGAACACCAGGCCCGCGCCATTGTCCCAGCGCAGGGTGACCGGGGCGTTGACGCCCAGCGTCTGGTTGTCGCCCTCGAGGGTCCACACGCTGTTGCCGTCCGGCAGTGCCGCGGTGCCGCCCGATGCCGGCACCCAGCCGCTTTCGATGTAGTAGCCGTTCGGCCCGCCCGAGGGGCTGAGCAGCGTGATGATCGGGGAGTCGGGTTCGACCGTCTCCTTGTATTCCTTGAGCTTCAGGTCATCGAGGCGCCCGCCCGTCAGGCTGATCGAGCCGGACAGCGCCGGAGTGTCGATGGCGACGCGCTGGCTGGTGGCGAGCGCGGCCTCGCGCGTCGGGTAGATGCCGGCCTGCGTGCTGTCGGTGACCGCCGGAGTGGCCCCGCCGCCGGCCGGCAGCGTGCCGTCGGCGCTGGGCGCCGGGGTGGCGAGGCTCGTATCCTGCGCCGCCTGCTGTGCCGCCAGGTCCTGCCGCCGCTGCGCCTGCTCGAGCTGCGGACCTGCGATGAAGAACTGCCAGCCGAACAGCACCACGACGCTGAGCACGATCGCGATGATCATGTTGCGGTTGTTATCAGACTGCATCAGTTCTTCTTTCGGGCGTGAACTTTGGAAATGGCGCCGCCCAGCTCGTGCACGAGGCGGCCGAAATCGATGCTCAGGGCTTCGCGGCGGCCGACGAGCACGTAGTCATGTTGGGGCTGGAACCCGCTTTCGCAAGCAGTCGCGGCAGCGCGTAGGCGCCGTCTGATCCGGTTGCGTTCGGGGGAATTGCCGGTCTGCTTGGTGACGGTGAAGCCGATGCCGGGATCCTGGATCTCGCGGTCATTGGCCTGCAGCGAAAACGCAGAGCGCCCGACGCGGCTGCCCCGGGCGACTCTCAGGAATTCTGCTCGCTTCTTGAGGCGTCGCAGACCGACCTCCTCAGATGATGGCCGCGTCACCGGCCGTGCAATCAGGCCGACAGCTTCTTGCGGCCGACGGCGCGGCGGCGGGCCAGCACGGCGCGGCCGTTCTTCGTGGCCATGCGGGCGCGGAAGCCGTGGCGGCGCGTACGGACGAGCGTGCTCGGCTGGAAAGTACGTTTCGACATACTACTCAGACCACGCCTACGCGCGGTTCCTCTTGTTCTTTCAATATCGCAAGGTGCGTGCCGGCAAGTGCGCCCGCGAGGCGCCCCCGGCAAGTTGGCGGGCTTATAGGGAATTGAGCCCCATTAGTCAACGCGCTGGCGGTGCGGCGCAAGGGCTGTGCCGAACGCACCCCGGAAGGGCAAGGAAAACGCTGAATTCTCCGGTGCCTCGCGGGCGCCGCCCCTTGTCTCGCGGCCCCCGGATGGTAATGAGGCAGGGCCGACTCCACCTCCCCGCGGCGACAGGGTTCCACGAGGTATTTCTTGGCCGATACGCTCACTCCCGACCTCTGCGTCATCGGGGCCGGCCCGGCCGGCCTTGCGGTTGCCGAGGCGGCGCGGTCGCTGGGCGTTTCGGTGCTGGTGGTCGACAAGGGCCGGCTCGGCGGCAAGGCGCTGCACTCGGCTGCCATCCCGGCCCGCGCCCTCGCCGCCGCCGCCAGCCACGCCCAGGCCATGCGCAACGGCGCGAGCTTCGGCATCACCGCCGAGCCCATCAAGGTCAATTTCCGCCGCGTGCACGACCAGGTCGATGCGGTGATCGCGGCGCTGTCGCCGGCCCGGTCGGCGCCGCATCTCGAGGCGCTGGGCGTGCAGATCCTCACCGGCGAGGCCGCCTTCGCCGACAAGCGCACGCTGAAGGTCGGCGACACGCTGGTGAAGGCGCGCCGCTTCGTCATCGCCACGGGATCGCGGCCGGTCGTGCCGGCGATCCCCGGGCTCGACGCGGTGCCCTATTTCACCACCGACACCATCCTCGACAACACCCGCAAGCTGACGCATCTCGTCATCATCGGCGGCGGCGCGCTGGGGCTGGAACTGGCGCAGTCCTACGCCCGGCTCGGCACCGAGACGACGGTGGTGGAGGCGGGGGCGCTGCTGCCCGAGATCGACCCCGAGCTGAGCGCCGTGGCGCTGCAGCGGCTGGCCGAGGAGGGGGTGCGCTTCCGGCCCAATACCGTGGTCACCGCCATCCATGCCCGCTCGATGGGCATCGGCGTCGGTATCCGCGGCGCCGAGGGCGAGGCGATGCTGGACGTCTCGCACATCCTCGTCGCCGCCGAGCGGGTGCCCGACCTCGACCCGCTCGGCCTCGACCTGGCCGGCGTCCAGCGCCGGAAGGACGACGTCACCCGGCTTGCGCTCACTCCCGCGCTCCGCACCACCAACCCGCGCATCTATGCGGCCGGCGATGCGGCGGGCGGCCACGCCTCGGTCGCCTCCGCCGTCGAGCAGGCGCGCACCGTGGTCGAGGCGGCGCTGCTGTCGCTGCCGGCCCGCAGCCGCGCCACCGTGCCGCGGATCGTCGGCACCGCCCCCGAGATCGCCGAGGTCGGGCTGAGCGAGCGCACCGCGCGCACGAAATACGGCACCCGCTTCCACGTCCACCGCGTCGGCTACGCCGACCACGACGCGGCCCGCGCCCGCCGCGACACCTACGGGGTGGCCAAGCTGATCGTCGGCCCGGGTGGCCGGCTGCTCGGCGCCGGGGTGGTCGGCAGCGGCGCCGCGGAGCTCGTGGCGCTGTTCTCGCTCGCGCTCAGCGCCCGGCTGACCGTGGCGCAGCTCGGCCGCTTCGCCGCGCCCTATCCGAGCCTCGCCGCCATCGCCCGCCGCCTCGGCCGTGCCGCGCCCCGGGCCCAGGATCCGCTCGCCCGTTCGCTGCTGGCGCTGAACCGGCTGCTCGGCTGAGGTGCACTCGAGCACGAAGTGGCTGGCCGGCAACCGCCTTGCCAGCTAATGATCGCAGACGATGGCCACACAATCGCGCGCGATGCCGGGCCCGTTTTCGGGGCTCTCCGTCAAGATCATCATGACGATCGTCATCGTGATCCTTGCTGTCGAAGTGGTGATCTACCTGCCATCGGCCGCCAGCTACCGCACCAGCTGGCTGGATGACCGGCTGCGCGTCGGCATCGTCGCCGCGCGGGTCCTCGACGCCGTGCCGGATGCGATGAACCTGCCGCGCATGCTGACCGACCGCCTGCTGACCTCCGCCGGCGCCCAGGCCATCGTCTACCGGCGCGAGGGGCAGAGCCAGCTGATCGAGCTCGAGAACGCCGAGACGCCGCGCGAGGCGGTGACCGCCGACATGCGGATCCGCGATCCGCTGACGCAGATCGTCGGGGCCCTCGACACGCTGTTCCTCGGCGGCAACCGCACGCTGCGCATCGTCGGCGAGGAGATGGGGCAGCAGGAGCGCATCATCGAGGTGCTGATGCCCGAGGCGCCGCTCCGGGCGGAGCTGCTGGTCTATTCGCGCAACCTGTTCTTCCTGTCGCTGATTCTCGCCGTCATCACCTCGGCGGTGCTCTACGTGCTGGTGTCGCGCATCCTGATCGCGCCGATCCGGCGGCTGACCGCCAACATGGTCGGCTACCGCCAGGCGCCCGAGAACGCCGCGCTCATCGTCGCGCCGACCCGGCGCAACGACGAGATCGGCATCATGGAGCAGGAGCTCGCGGCGATGGAGACCGACATCTTCTCCATGCTGCGGCAGCGCCGCCACCTCGCCGACCTCGGCCTCGCCGTCGCCAAGATCAACCACGACCTCAGGAACACCCTGACCTCGGCGCAACTGCTGAGCGACCAGGTGGCCAATGTCGACGACCCCAAGGTGCAGCGGCTCGCGCCGCGGCTGGTGCATTCGATCGACAAGGCGATCGGCTTCGCCCAGTCGGTGCTCGACTACGGCCGCCAGAGCGCCACCCCGCCGCGCCCGGTGCCGGTCGACCTGCACCTGCTCGTCGACGAGGCCGCCTTCGATGCCGGGGTGGTGGGGCACCCGACGATTCGCTTCGTCAACCAGGTGCCCGACGCGGTGAGCATCTCGGCCGACCCCGACCAGTTCGCCCGCATCTTCGTCAACCTGCTGAAGAATGCCCGGGAGGCCTTCGAGGCGAATCCCAACGGCGTCTCGCCGACGCTGGAAGTGGCCTTTGCCGAGACCCCGGAGGCGCTGACCGTCTCGGTGATCGACAATGGCCCCGGGCTGCCGCCGCGGGCCCGCGAAAACCTGTTCGTCGCTTTCGAGGGCTCGGCCCGCGCCGGCGGGACCGGGCTGGGGCTGGCGATTGCCCGCGAACTCACCGAGGCGCATGGCGGCAAGCTCGCCTACCTGCCGCAGCCGCACGGCACCCGCTTCGACATCACGCTGCCGCCATCGATCCGGGTGGCGTAGCCCGGCGAGAAAGGTTGCGCGTGACCGCTTGCAATGCCGGTGCGCCCCATGTATGCACACCGCGTTCCGCCGGACCTCCTCCGGCCGACAGGCGCCCGTAGCTCAGCTGGATAGAGCACCAGACTACGAATCTGGGGGTCAGGAGTTCGAATCTCTTCGGGCGCGCC
>JBQCFF010000391.1:0-3198 GCA_051959485.1 Devosia sp.
GCCATCGCCGCCGCCGGCATCTCGGTGTTCGCCGAAAAGGGCGAAACGCTCGAGGAGTACTGGGAATACACCGACCGGATGATGGACTGGCCGGGCGGCACCACCCCCAACATGATCCTCGACGATGGCGGCGACGCCACCATGCTGGTGCTGACCGGCGCCAAGGCCGAGACCGACCCGTCGGTGCTCGACAATCCGCATTCCGAGGAAGAGGAAGTCTTCTTCGCGCTGATCAAGAAGCGGCTCGCCAAGGACCCGAGCTTCTACTCGCGCATCAAGGCGGCGATCAAAGGCGTGTCCGAGGAGACCACCACGGGCGTCATGCGGCTCTACCAGCTGCAGCAGAAGGGCGAGCTGCCCTTCCCGGCGATCAACGTCAACGACTCCGTCACCAAGTCCAAGTTCGACAACAAGTACGGCACGCGTGAATCGCTGGTCGACGCCATCCGCCGCGGCACCGACGTGATGCTGGCCGGCAAGGTGGCGATCGTCTGCGGCTATGGCGACGTCGGCAAGGGCTCAGCCCAGTCGCTGCGCGGCGCCGGCGCCCGCGTGCTGGTCACCGAGGTCGACCCGATCTGCGCCCTGCAGGCGGCGATGGACGGCTACGAGGTCGTGACCCTCGCCGACGCCGCGCATCGCGCCGACATCGTCGTCACCGCCACCGGCAACAAGGACGTCGTCACCCTCGACGACATCCGCAACCTCAAGGACATGGCGATCGTCTGCAACATCGGCCACTTCGACAACGAGATCCAGGTCGCCGAGCTGCGCAACTACAAGTGGACGAACGTCAAGCCGCAGGTCGACATCGTCGAGCTCGCCGCCAACAAGCGGATCGTGCTGCTTTCCGAGGGCCGGCTGGTCAACCTCGGCAACGCCACCGGCCACCCGAGCTTCGTGATGAGCGCCTCGTTCGCCAACCAGACGCTGGCGCAGATCGAGCTGTGGACCAACGGGCAGAACCTCGGGAACGAAGTACACGTGCTGCCCAAGCACCTCGACGAGAAGGTCGCCGAACTCCACCTCGCCAAGCTCGGCGCCAAGCTCACCAGGCTCACCAACGGCCAGGCCGAGTATATCGGCGTCAGCCCCGAGGGCCCGTTCAAGTCGGCCCAGTACCGGTACTGAGCCGCTTGTACTCGCCGACGGCGCAACGACACCACCTTCCCCCTTGCGGGGGAGGGTGAAGGCGGCGGGGCCCACGCGGCGCCCTCTCAGTCCGGGAAAAAGTCGGCATCGAGCACCTGCTCTACCGTGTAGGGGCAGGTCTGCGGGAAGGCCGAGTCATCGAGCCCGGTTTCCGAAATCGCCTGGTTGCGCCCGATGACGAAGCTGCCGCGCAGCGACTCCGCCGGGTAGGCGCGCAGGCTCGGGCTCTTCCTGAGGATACGGGTCAACCGGATACGCTGCTCGTCGATGCTGGCCTTCCAGCCGTGCTTCCGTTTGGCCGGCTGGAACTGCCACTTGAGCAGGTGAGCGATCAGCACCTCGAGCCGGCTGTCGATCTGGTGTTCCTCGCTGCGCCCCAATCCCTCGAGTTCCTCAGCAACGTTGTCGGTGTCGAGGCGATCGAGCCGGCCGCTCCGCACCAGCGCCGCCTGCTCCGCGGCCCACAGCGCGAAGTCATCGTCGATCGACGTCAGGGACTTGAGCTCGACCTTGTTCATGGCTGCATTATGCGCCGGTGCGCCGCCGGCGGCAAATGCCGGAGCGACCTTCCCCTACCCCGAAAAAATCCCGGCAAATCACCCGCGCGTTAACGAACCGTTCACTGTTCGGGCCGCGGTCAACTCCCAATCTGGGCTACATCCCCGCTGTTCACACGCAATTTGACTCTTTTTGCGTGAATCCCGGCCCGGTATTGTCTGGTGATTCGCCGGTTACGGGTTTGGACCGGCGAGCAAGCGCGGCGAATCAGTTGGGGCTCGGCGCGTCTTCCCTCGAGTACAGAGTTGGTGCTTCCGGTGTTGTCGGAAGTCCACGATGGATTCCTAGGCCTAGGGGCAGCGCATGGTGCCGGATAAACTCCGGAGCATATTCGGATTCGTGGGGCTCGGCGCGAGCCTCGTCACCCTCGTGACCGCGACCCCGACGCTCGCCCAGGGCATCACTGCCACGAACATCATGGGGGCCGCCCCCGTCGCCATCGCGCTGGGCGCCGGCGCCTTCGCGCTGCTGGCCGCGGCCGTGGTGCGCCGCATGCTGAGCGACGGCCGCACCGCCCACCACAAGGCGGCCGAGCAGGTGGCGACGCTGCGCGCCCGCGTCGACGAGTACGAGGCGCTGCTGTCGGGGGCCCGCGAAATGGTGGTGCTGTGGAGCGACGCCAACTCCGGCCCGCGCTTCCTCGGCCAGGGCTCGGTGCTGCTGCCGCCCGGTCGCCGCCCCGAAGCCGTGCTCGATTTCGGCTCCTGGCTGATCGACGCCGACGCCGACGCCATGGCGCGTGCCATCGAGGGGCTGCGGGTCAACGCCCGCTCGTTCGAGCTGACCCTGCGCACCCGCGACGGCCGGGTGATCCGCGCCGCCGGCCTGCTGCTGGGCAACGGCACGGCGCTGCGCCTGCGGCCAGCCATCGTGGCCTCCGCCGAAGTCACGGCGGTGCCCGATCCGGTGCCGGCGCCCGACCGCGCCACCGCCCGCACCGTGCTCGGCAACCTGTCGCGCCCGGCCTTCCTGCGCGACGCCAAGGGCCGGCTGGTGTTCGTCAACCAGGCGTATCACGACCTCGCCCGGGCGCTGGGCCGCAAGAGCAGCGACGCCGAGCCGGCGCCGCTCGTCGACTTCACGGCGCTGCAGCGCAATGGCGGGCGCGAGGCGGTGCAGTTCACGCTCGGCGACCTGGGGCCGCACGAGCTGGTGGAGTTCCCGCTCGAAGGCGGCTCGGCCGGCTACCTGCAGCCGCGCCCCGCCGCTGCTGCCAGCGACAAGGACGCGAGCCTCGCCCACCTGTCGGCGATCATCGACGCGCTCGCCACCCCGATCGCCATCTTCAACGCCAATCGCGAGCTGGTGCAGTCCAACCGCGCCTACGCCGCGCTGTGGCGGCTCGATCCGGCCTGGCTGAAGGCCGGCACGGACGAGCGGGTGATCCTCGACAAGCTGCGCACCGAGGGCAAGCTGCCCAACGAGCCCGACTACCAGGGCTGGCGCGCCCGGCACCTCACCGCCTACCAGCTCAAGGTGCCCAAGGAG
>JBQCFF010000392.1:0-2381 GCA_051959485.1 Devosia sp.
CCTTCTTGCCGGCGTCGTCGGCGATGCGACCGCCATAGGACTGCAGTATCGCCACCTGGAGGTTGGCGTCGCCGACGTTGGAGAGTGCGAGACCAAGTCCGGACACCGGCGGCTTGTTGATGGCTTCCGCCTGTGCCTTCAGCTCTTCCCAGGTCTTGGGCGGTTCGGTGAACCCGGCCGGCTCCAGCAGATCCTTGCGCCGCAGCAGCAGGTTGCCGTTGACACCGAAGGGAATGCCGACCCGCGCCACGCCACCGTCCTCGGTGAGGTCGCTTGCGGTATCCGTGCCCGCATACCAGCCGCCCTGGGCATCGCCGATCTTCTTGTAGAGATCGCCGACGTCGGAGAACTGGCTCTGCCGCGCGAGCAGGCGGGCCAGCCCGAGGCCGAGGTCCAGCGCATCCGGCATGGTGTTGGACGAGACCGCCGCCGAGACTTTCTGCGTCGTTTCGTTCTGGTTGATCATCACCACTTCGGTGGCGACACCGTTGGCGGCGCCCCAGGCGTTGATGGTGTCGGTCAGCAGCTTGTTGGCGTCGTCCGAGAAGATCAGCCCGCCCCAGTAGGTGAGCTTCTTGCCCTGCGCGATGGCGGGCATCGGAAAGCCCGAGGCCGCGGCCAACGCCACGCCGCTCGCGGCGGTCGCGAGCACGCGGCGGCGCGACCACTTGTTGGTATTCTTGCTGTCGGTCATTGAGTTCCCTCCCTAAGAACCAGCGCCTTTGGGCCTGCTGGCCCGTAGGCAGATGCCGTGTGTGCCGGCCTCCCGCATCGCGTCGCCCGGCCTATCCGTCGTCTCGCCGTTACGTGCCTCTGGCACGTCAGAGCTTTTAAATATATCTTATCGGCTGTTTATGAGCGTATAGGCGTGGAATAATCGCTGTCAACGCTCCGCGACCGTCATCTTTTGGTCGCATGGCGCCGCGGTTGCCGCGGGCGGGGGAGAACTTTGGACGGCGGTATCGCGAATTCCGGCTATCACGCCTTCTTCGAGGCGCTGGTCGATGGGCGGCTGAAACTTGGGCAGACACTGAAGCAGGCAGAGTTGGGCAACATCCTCGGCCTGTCGCTCTCGCCGATGCGTGAAACCACGACGCTGCTCGAAGCGGAGGGAATGATCACCGTCCGTCGCAAGGTCGGTATCACCATCTTCTATCCGGACATGAAGTTCGTCGGGAACACGTTCCAGTTCCGCGGCCTGCTGGAGAAGGAGGGACTGCGGAAGTTCGCCACCACCATGCCACCCGGCTGGATCGGCGTGATGCGGGCCGAGCACGAGCAGATCATGGACGACGTGCGTGAGGTCAACGACCTGACCGTCTATCGCGTCCCGGTGAAGGAGCTCGAGCGCCGCTTCCACGAGAGCTTCATCAGCGCCTACGCCAACGACCAGCTCAGCATGACCTACGCCCGGCTGCTGCAGAAGATGTACCTGATCCGCCTGCACAACCTCGACGCGGTCGGCCCCATCCACACCATCACCTCGATGCGCGAGCACCTCGCGATCATCGACGCGCTCGATGGCGGCGATGTCGAGGACGCCATCGATGCCCTTGACCGTCACCTGAAGGGCGTGCTGCACCGCACGCTGACCTATTGACGGGGCGAGTGGACGTGCCGAAGCCCCCGCCGGCCTCGCGGCCTCGGGTTCGATCAGTCCTGCCCGACTCGGGGCAGTGAAGCGGGGCCGGCGAGGCTTGATCCTCGCGCGGTAGTCCGCAACAATGTATGAGGCTCTCGCCTCGCCGGCCGATCGGGGTTTTGGGCTTATGGTACCACGGCCCGGGGGCATCCCGTGCCGCATCGCGAGAAGCCTGGGCGGCCGGCGATTGGGCATCCACCCGGCGATCGCCACCTCTCCCGGCCGTCTCATGCGTGGCGGCCTGGCTCCCTGGGGTGCTCCGCATTGAGCGCCCCGCGCGTGGTCAGCGGCTTGACCGGCGAACCGGCCCATGCCGTGGTACTTTCGGCCTGCAGGGCAGCGACCCACCCCGCACCCGACCTCCACTGCACCAACCACTCGTCATGATCTCGCTTCGGTGCAGCGGACGAGGGGAGATTCGCACAGCTGCAAGCCGCGGGGATAAGTTGGGGTGGGATTTCTGCAAGGCCCTGATCTGGCGTCGAGTTTGTTGCTCCCCCCTTCCGCCCTGCCGGGCACCTTCCCCCGCAGGCGGGAGAAGGAACCCGCGTTGCATCCGACGTGGACTGCACGATCCTTCTCCCGCCTGCGGGGCTTCGAGCCGTGCCGCAGGCAAAATCGCTCCAGTGGAGCGATTTTAGGTGAGAAGGCCTTGAGAGCTATGCTCGAAAGGCAGGTGCCCGGCAGGGCAAGCTCAGGCCCAAGGTCGGCACCCCCAACTCAAGGCACTCCCCAACCC
>JBQCFF010000393.1:0-4155 GCA_051959485.1 Devosia sp.
GGATACTCAGCGCGCCATGCCCGACATCGAGAGCTTCTCCCGCGACGCCGCCGTACTGAGCCAGGCGCTGCCCTACATGCAGCGCTACGAGGGCAAGACCGTCGTGGTGAAATATGGCGGGCACGCCATGGGCGACATCGAGCTCGGCCGGGCCTTCGCCCGCGACATCGCGCTGTTGAAGCAGTCGCGCGTCAACCCGATCGTCGTGCATGGCGGCGGCCCGCAGATCGCCTCGATGCTGAAGAACCTCGGCATCGAGAGCAAGTTCGAGGGCGGGCTGCGCGTCACCGACCAGCGCACCATGGACGTGGTCGAGATGGTGCTGGCGGGCTCCATCAACAAGCAGATCGTCGCGCTGATCAACGCCGAGGGCGAGTGGGCGATCGGGCTCTGCGGCAAGGACGGCAACATGGTCTTCGCCCGCAAGGCGGAGAAGCGCGTCACCGATCCCGACTCCCATATCGAGCGCGTGATCGACCTCGGCTTCGTCGGCGAGCCGGTCGAGGTCGACCGCACCCTGCTCGACACCCTCGCCCGCTCCGAGATGATCCCGGTGATCGCCCCGGTGGCCCCGGGCCGCGACGGCAACACCTACAACATCAACGCCGATACCTTCGCGGGCGCCATCGCCGGCTCGCTCGGCGCCAAGCGCCTGCTCTTTCTCACCGACGTCGACGGCGTGCTCGACGCGAACAAGCAGCTCATCCCCGAGCTCACCATGCGCGACGCCAAGGCGCTGATCGCCGACGGCACCATCTCGGGCGGCATGATCCCCAAGGTCGAGACCTGCCTCGAGGCGCTGGAGAACGGCGTCGAGGGCGTGGTGATCCTCAACGGCAAGACCCCGCACGTGGTGCTGGTCGAGCTGTTCACCGCCCACGGCGCCGGCACGCTGATCGTGCGCTAGCACCCCCCCTTTTCGAGGGCGCCGGGACGACTGTGAAAGGGCGGCTCAGCCGCCCTTTGCCGTTAGGGCCGTACCACCCAGCCCGAGCCCCCATGGTGCGCCTGTCCGACCACGGGAGCGGGCGCACTCGCCTCGCTGCGGGAATGCGGCAACTCCGCCCCTTTCGCGGCAATCGCCTGGCCGAAGGCGAAGAGGACGAGGGCGGCGGCAAGGAAGGTGGTGAGGCTGTTCACGGGCGTGCTCCGGTGGTCTGGACACACGGCAGGTCGCACCGGGTCGCGGCGGGATTGTGGGCAGGGCCGGCCCAATTCGCGGCATTCTAACTGATTTCGAAACGGCTGGTTTACCAGTGGTAAACGCGCTACGCTTGGCGGACGCGGGGCAGCAGAAGGGGCGCCGCAGCGCCCCTTCAAGGTCAGGCCTCGACGGCCACCGGCGCCGCGGCAGGCGCCCTGCCCTCGCCACCCGCCGGCGGCTTGATCTTGAGGAAGGGGACCAGCAACACCACGAGGCCGAAGCTGACCACCTGGTAGGTGATGGCGGGCCCGGCCGCCGTGGCGAAGGCCACCTTGGGCGGCGCACCGCTGCTGAACGCGGCGGCGAGGCCGCTGAAGAAGATCTGCCCCACCAGCGCCACGCCGATGGCGCCGCCGATCTGCTGGAACGCCTGCAGGGCGCCCGAACCGGCACCGGCATCGCGCGCCGGCACGCCCGCCAGCACCGACTGGAACAGGCCGGAGAAGCCCATGCCGAGGCCGAGCCCGGCGACGAGCAGCGGCGGCAGGAAGGTCCAGTGGTCGAGCGTGTCGCCGAGGTTGCGGATGATCAGGTCGAGCCAGCCGATGCCGAGCACCAGCAGGCCCGCGCCGACGGCGAGCCGGGCCCGCAGGTATTTCTGCCCCAGCCGGCCGATCACCAGCGACACGGCGAGCACGCCCACCGAGAACGGCGTGTTGGTCAGCCCCGATTCGAGCGGCGTGAAGTCGTAGCCCGACTGCAGCAGCAGCGAGATCACCATGAACATCGGTGGGATGCCGGAGGCGAAGATGGTGGTGATCACCAGCCCGAGCAGGTAGTTGCCGTTCGAGATCAGGCTGAAGTTCAGCAGTTGCGGCAGCCCCGCCCGGGCGCGGTGGCGCTGCCAGAGCACGAACAGCCCGGCCAGCACCACCGACAACCCCATCAGCCCCCAGGTCCACCAGGCCCAGTCATAGGCGCGCCCCTCGACCAGCGGAAACACCAGCGCCACCGAGGCGACGGCGAACAGGCCGATGCCGACATAGTCGTTCTTCAGCTCGGCATGGCCGGGCGGGCGCGGGATCAGGAACCAGCCGGCGACCACCGCGAGGATGCCGAACGGAAGGTTGACGAGGAAGATCGGCCGCCAGTCGAGACCCCAGAGGTTGGCGCCGATCAGCAGGCCGCCGACGATCGGCCCCGCCACGGCGGCAAGGCCCGAGCTGAGCCCGAACAGCGAGAAGGCCTGGCCCTTCTCCTCGGGCGGGAAGGTCACCTGGGCGATGGCCAGCACCTGCGGCGTCATCATCGAGCCGGCGAGGCCCTGCAGCACGCGGGCGGCGATCAGCCACTCGATCGACGGCGCCAGGCCGCAGAAGGCCGAGGCGAGGGTGAACAGCGACACGCCGATGAGGAACATGCGGGTGCGGCCCACCACGTCGCCGAGGCGGCCGAAGGGCAGCAACCCGAGCGCGAAGGCCAGCACATAGGCGGCGATCACCCACTCGATATGGCTCGCGTCCGCCCCGAGGTCGGTCTGCAGGCTGGGCAGCGCGACGTTGACGATGGTGACGTCGATCAGGTTCATGAAGCTTGCCAGCAGCAGCACGAACAGTGCCACCCAGCGGCGCGGGTCGGCATCCGCCTTGGATTGCGGCACGTGGAAATGCGAGGTCATCTTCTACTCCTCGACGAGAACGGCGCCCTGATGACGCGGGGCCGCTGCCGCATGGGGGCCAGCCTCATACGCCGTCGCCGGCTGGCAGGCAAATGCTCGATGGCAGGCCGCGAGCGGATTTGATCGTCCCCACGCGCCGGGGTGCGGAGCGGCCCGGCTTGGTGTAGGGTTGCCGCATGAACGCGATTTCCCCGCCTGTCCGCTCGCTGACCCACGTCACCGACTGGGTGTTCGACCTCGACAACACGCTCTACCCGCGCGAATGCAACCTGTTCGCCCAGATCGACCTGCTGATCTCCGAGTACATGGTGAGCGTCACCCAGCTGCCCTACGAGGAAGCGCGGGCGCTGCAGAAGACCTATTACCGGGATTACGGCACGACGCTGAACGGCCTGATGCAGCGCCACGCGGTCGACCCCGACCACTTCCTCCGGACCGTGCATGCCATCGACTACTCGCCGGTCAGCGCCCACCCCGACCTGCTCGCCGCCATCCGCGGCCTCCCCGGCCGCAAGTTCATCCTCACCAACGGCGATGTCGGCCACGCCACTTCGGTGCTGAAGCGGCTCGGCGATGCCGACGCGCTGTTCGAGGACATCTTCGACATCCGCGCCATGAGCTTCCATCCCAAGCCGCTGCCCGAGGCCTACCAGACGTTCTTTGACCGGCACGGCATCGACGCGCAGCGCGCCGCCATGTTCGACGACCTCGAGAAGAACCTGAAGGTGCCGGACGAGACCGGCATGGTCACCGTGCAGGTGATCGCCGGCGAAGGCTTCGCCCACGAGCAGGTCGAGGCCTGGGAACTCGAACGCACCGGCAGCCCCCACGTCCACCACGTCACCGCGGATCTGGCGGGGTTCCTGCGCAAGCTGCCGTAACCGGCGCGCGGGAGTTTACGCACCGCCATTCTCCACCTCGTCTCCTCCCCCTTGGTGGGGGAGGGTAGCGTCGCTAGGAGCGCAGCGACGTAGCAGAGCTAGGGAGAGGGGGGCAGCGCTGGTCTATTGGCGCGCCACTCAGCCCGCACGCTGTCCCCCTCTCCATAGTTCCGCTAGGCGGCAAGCCGCCAAGCTCCACTACCCTCCCCCACCAAGGGGGAGGAGACGCAGCTGCTCGATCGGCGCCACCGCGGATCTCGCGGAGTTCCTGCGCAAGCTACCGTAACCGGCGCCCGCTACTCCCATCCAGCGAGACGGCCCCTCCCCGCCCCTCCCCATAAAGGGGTGGGTGAAGAGGGCGTTCGCTGCTGCCGAGCTTTCCACGACGCAACACCCCCCCCTTCTTGGGGGAGGCCGGGAGGGGGCCGTCTGCCCGGAGTGGGTCGGCCGTT
>JBQCFF010000394.1:0-4455 GCA_051959485.1 Devosia sp.
CTCGGGCTCCGCCGACCTCATCGTCGACATCACCTCGACCGGCTCCACCTTGCAGGCCAACCAGCTCCGCATCCTCGATGACGGCCTGATCATGAAGTCCGAAGCCAACCTCATCGTCTCCCGCACCGCCGACTGGACCCCGCTCCGAAAGGCCCAGCTCGAAGCCCTCATCGCCAAGCTCGGCGGCGTCCCCCCGGGCATCTCGACGCTGCTATAGGGCAGGGAGGCTCCACGGCTATCCGGACGGCCCCCTCCCATCCTCCCCCATAAAGGGGGAGGTGCCGCGTCGTGGACCGCACGGCCTCAGCGCGCACCCTCTTCACCCTCCCCTTCATGGGGAGGGCCGGGGAGGGGCCGTCCGGCTCGATCGCCCCCAAAGTGAACCGCCCCTTCACCACTCGCCCCCTATAAGCGCGCGCATGACCGCGCCGCTCGAGCTCACCATCCTGATGCCCTGCCTCGACGAGGCGGAAACCCTGGCGACCTGCATCCGCAAGGCGCAGGGCTTCCTCGCCCGTAGCGGCATCGCCGGGGAGGTCGTGATCGCCGACAACGGCTCGACCGACGGCAGCCAGGCGATTGCCACCGCAGCCGGCGCCCGGGTGGTGCCCGTCGCGCAGCGGGGCTACGGCGCGGCCCTGATGGGCGGCATCGAGGCCGCCCGCGGCCGCTACGTCATCATGGGCGATGCCGATGACAGCTACGACTTCGCCAGTCTCGACGGCTTCATCGACCGGCTCCGTTCCGGTGACCAACTGGTGATGGGCAACCGCTTCAAGGGCGGCATCGCGCCCGGTGCCATGCCCTGGCACCACCGCTACATCGGCAACCCGGTGCTGAGCTTCCTCGGCCGGCTGTTCTTCAAGACCGCGCCCTCGGACTTCCATTGCGGCCTGCGCGGCTTCGACCGCGAGGCCATTCGCGCGCTCAATCTGCGCACCACCGGCATGGAGTTCGCCTCCGAGATGTTGGTCAAGGCCACGCTCCTGGGGCTCCGCGTCTCCGAAGTCCCCACCACGCTCAAGCCCGATGGCCGCTCGCGCCCGCCGCACCTGCGCTCCTTCCGCGACGGCTGGCGGCACCTGCGCTTCCTGCTGCTGTTCTCGCCCCGCTGGCTCTTCCTCTATCCGGGCTATGCCTGCCTGGCGGTCGGGCTCTTCCTCGGCGGCCTGCTCTGGCAGGGGCCGCTCAACCTCACGCCCACCGTGCAGATCGACATCCACACCTTCCTCGTCGCTGCCATGCTGGTGCTGGTCGGGCTGCAGGCGGTGGGCTTCGCCATCATCAGCCGCCGCTTCGCCTCCCGCTACGGCTTCATTCCGCCCTCCGCCACCTTTGACCGGGTGCTCGAATTCCTTACCCTCGAGCGCCTGCTGCTGGTGGCGGCACTGCTGGTGGTGATCGGCCTCAGTGCCCTGTTCTGGGGCTTCGGGCAGTGGGCAGCACGCGATTTCGGCCCGCTGAACCTGTCGACGACCATGCGCGCCATGATCGTGGCATTGACAACTCTGATCGCCGGGACGCAGTTGGCGCTCACCGCCTTCATGTCCTCGATCATGAACATTCCGCTTGTGGAACGCCGGGTCGAGGGCGCCTGAGCCCATCCCACCTGCGCGCCTTCCCCGCCCGGACCGCCCGATGCATTTCGAACTGTTGACCCTGCTTGCCCTCGGCCTCGTGGGCGTCGTCGCCGGCTTCGTCGACGCCATTGCCGGGGGGGGCGGGTTGATCGCCGTTCCGGCGCTGCTGACCGCTGGCCTGCCGCCCGTCGCCGCTTTCGCCACCAACAAGGTGCAGTCCGCCGTCGGCACCACCATCGCCGCGACCACCTACTGGCGCCGTGGCTTCGTCGATCTGCGCGCCATCGGCCCGGCCGTCCTCACCACGTTCATCGGCGCCTGGCTCGGCGCCCTCGCGGTCAAGCAGGTCGATACCACCGTGCTCGGCTACGTCGTGCCGGTGGCGCTGATCTGCATCGCGCTCTACTTCACCTTCGCGCCGCGCCTGACCGATGCCGACAGTCACGCGCGGCTCGAGTTCGCGCGCTTCGTGCCGGTGATGGGCCTGGTGGTCGGCTTCTACGACGGCCTGCTCGGCCCCGGCACCGGCTCGTTCCTGACCCTCGGGTTCATCCTGCTGTTCGGGCTGGGCGTCACCCGCGCCGCCGCCAACACCAAGTTCGTGAACCTCGCCTCCAACGCCGGCGCGCTGGCGCTGTTCATCCCTTCGGGCGACGTGATCTGGCCCGTCGCCCTCACCATGGCACTGGGCCAGCTGGTCGGCGGCTATCTCGGTGCCCTCACCGGCATCCGTTTCGGCGCCCGGCTGATCAAGCCGCTGGTGGTGGTCATCTCGATCGCACTGGCGGTGCGCCTGCTGGTGTTCCGCTAGTCGCACTTCGCGGGCGCGAAGCCGGCGCCCTTTGCGGCGTCCAGCCTGGCGCTCTCGATGTGGATGCCCTCGAACGGCGGTTCCTGGTTCCGCGGCTGCACCAGCCGCAGCGTGTAGCAGCCGGCAAACCTTGCGCTGGTCCCGTTGGTCCGGCGCACCTGCAGCGTCACCGGCAGCGTGTAGTAGATCGAGCCCGCCGCCCCCTCCTGCGCCATCTGCCCGAAGCTGACCGCCACGTGCTCCGTATCGGCATAACCCTTCACCCAGCCACCATACTCGGGCGCCGCCCCCTCCCTGAAATAGCTGTACGCCCGCGCATACTCCTTCCGGTCGATGGCATTGTAGTACGAGGAAACGACCGCCTCCGCCGTCGATCGGTCATCGCGGTACCCGGGCCCGTCCTGCGCCAAGGCAGACGTGGCCAGCAGGACGGCAAGCAGCAGCAGGCGCATGGTGTTTTTCTCCTCGCGTTCGAACGCTGCCGCCATGCCGCGGCGCTTCTGTGGCGCTCGGCCCAAAAGGAAAGGGCGGCCCGATGGACCGCCCTCCCGTTCGTGACCTTTGGGAAAAGGTCGAATGTCGTCAGCCGGTGGCGGGACTTAGAAGTCCATGCCGCCCATGCCGCCCATGCCGCCGCCGCCCGGCATCGCCGGCGCAGCTTCCTTCGGCACCTCGGCGATCATCGCCTCGGTGGTGATGAGCAGCGAGGCCACCGAAGCGGCGTCCTGCAGCGCGGTGCGGACGACCTTCACCGGGTCGACCACGCCCATGGTGATCAGGTCACCATACTCGCCGGTCTGGGCGTTGTAGCCGAAGTTGGCCGAGCCGTTCTCGAGGATCTTGCCGACCACCACCGAGCCTTCATCGCCGGCATTGTTGGCGATCTGGCGAACCGGCTCCTGCAGAGCGCGCTTCACCAGGTTGACGCCGGCCTGCTGGTCGGGGTTGACGCCCTTGGCCGTGATGGAGTGCGCAGCGCGCAGCAGCGCGACGCCACCGCCCGGCACGATGCCTTCTTCAACCGCGGCGCGGGTAGCGTTCAGCGCGTCGTCGACGCGGTCCTTGCGCTCCTTCACCTCGACCTCGGTCGAACCGCCGACCTTGATCACGGCGACGCCGCCGGCGAGCTTGGCGAGACGCTCCTGCAGCTTCTCCTTGTCGTAGTCCGAAGAGGTCTCTTCGATCTGCGACTTGATCTGCGCCACGCGGCCCTGGATGTCGTCCTTCGAGCCGGCGCCGTCGACGATCGTGGTGTTCTCCTTGGAGATTTCCACGCGCTTGGCAGTGCCGAGCATGTCGATCGAGACGTTCTCGAGCTTGATGCCGAGCTCTTCCGAGATCACCTGACCGCCGGTGAGGATCGCGATGTCCTCGAGCATGGCCTTGCGGCGGTCACCGAAGCCCGGAGCCTTGACGGCAGCGACCTTGAGGCCGCCACGCAGGCGGTTGACGACGAGCGTCGCCAGGGCCTCGCCCTCGATGTCCTCGGCCACGATCAGCAGCGGGCGCTGCGACTGCACGACCGACTCGAGGATCGGCAGCATCGACTGCAGGTTCGAGAGCTTCTTCTCGTGCAGCAGGATCACCGGATCCTCGAGCACGGCGGTCATCTTCTCGGCGTTGGTCACGAAGTACGGCGACAGGTAGCCGCGGTCGAACTGCATGCCCTCGACGACGTCGAGTTCGGTCTCGGCGGTCTTGGCTTCCTCGACGGTGATGACACCCTCGTTGCCCACCTTCTGCATCGCGTTGGCGATCATGTCGCCGATCGCGGATTCGCCGTTGGCGGAAATGGTGCCGACCTGGGCGACTTCGGCGTTCGAAGAGATGGTCTTCTTGGCCTTGCCGAGGTTCTCGACGACTTCGGCGACGGCGAGGTCGATGCCGCGCTTGAGGTCCATCGGGTTCATGCCGGCGGCGACGAGCTTGATGCCCTCGTTGACGATGGCCTGGCCGAGCACGGTCGCGGTGGTGGTGCCGTCACCGGCGATGTCGTTGGTCTTCGAGGCCACGGCGCGCAGCATCTGGGCGCCCATGTTCTCGAACTTGTCCTCGAGCTCGACT
>JBQCFF010000395.1:0-27136 GCA_051959485.1 Devosia sp.
TGCGCACGCCTTCCTGGAAGATCTCGGTGGCGTCGGACGACATCGAGCCCGGCACGTTGCCGCCCACGTCGTTCCAGTGCGCGATGTTGGCGACCCAGGCGACGATCCTGCCGTCGGCGAACACCGGGGCAGCCAGCACCATGTCGTTGAGGTGGGTCACGCCACCATAATAGGGGTCGTTGGAGGCATAGACGTCGCCCGGCCGCACGCTTTCGAGCGGGAACTTCTTGAGGATGCCTTTCACCGCCTTGTCGAGCACGCCGATGAAGGCCGGGATGCCGGCGCCGGCGGCGGCGATGTCGCCGACCGGGTCGAGGATGGACGAACTCAGGTCCAGCACTTCGTAGATGATGGCCGACATCGACGCCTTGCGCTGCGCCACGAACATTTCGTCGGCGATCGCCTCGAGGGCGTTCTGGATGATGTCGAAGGTGACGGGATCGTGCTTGGTCATTGGATCAGTCCCGAATGGCGATGTGGATGTTGCCGTAGTCATCGATGGACACCTTGTTGCCCGGCTGGATGACCACGGTGGTGCCCGGATCCTCGATCACGGCGGGACCGGCAAAGCTCATTCCCGGCTCGAGGCGGGTGCCATCATAGATGGTGGCGAGGTGAACGCCCTCGGTGGCGTAGTCGACCTCGCGCCGGCCCTTCACCGCCTGCTCGACGGTAGCTCCGGTGGTCGGTAGCTTCAGGATCTCGAGCTTGCCCACTTCCGAGGCGGCCACGAGGTGGAGGCCGATGATCTCGACGCCGGCATCGAGCCGATAAGTGTACTCGCGCTCATAGGCCTCGTGGAAATCGGCGATGAGCTTCGCCATCATCGCCGCGTCGGGCACGCCGGCGGGCAGCGGCACCTCGACGGCAAACTCCTGGTTCTGGTAGCGGGCGCGGATGAAGCTGGTGATGCCGACCCGTTCCGCCGGCACGTTGCCGCGGACGAAATCGGCGACGGCGCGCTCGCGGGTGCGTTCGAGCAACGAGGCGAGGGCGACGTGATCGTCGGCGTCCATCAGCTCGGTGACGAAGTAGTCGCGGCGCAGGTCCGACATCAGCATGCCCCAGGCGGAGAACACCGAGGCGCCGCGGGGCACCACGACTTTCTTCACGCCCAGCTCCTTGCCGAGCTCGGCCCCATGCATTGGGCCGCCGCCGCCGAACACGACCATGGTGAAATCGCGCGGATCGAAGCCGCGGTTCACCGACACGAGCTTCAGCGCATTGACCATGCTGGAGTTGGCGATGCGGACGATGCCGCGCGCCACTTCGCTGTTGCTCATGCCCAGCTTGCCGCCGAGTTCGGACAGCGAAGCGTCCAGCGCTTCCATGTCGGCGACGACGTTGCCGCCGACGAAGTAATCCTTGTTGATGCGGCCCAGCGCCAGGTTCGCGTCCGTGGTGGTGGCATTGGTGCCGCCGCGCCCATAGGCGGCAGGGCCCGGGACGGCGCCGGCCGATTGCGGGCCGACATGCAGCTTCTGGAAATCGTCAACCCAGGCGATCGAGCCGCCGCCATTGCCGATCTCGACCAGGTCGACCACCGGCACCATGATCGGGTAGCCCGCCGACTTGCCGTCGCGCTCGATCCAGTAGTCGGTCTTGATGGTGACGTGGCCGCCCTTGATCAGCGAGCATTTCGCCGTGGTGCCGCCGATGTCGAGCGCCAGCACGTCGGGCTCGCCGATGAGGCGGCCGAGTTCGGCGGCACCCCAGAAGCCGGAAGCGGGGCCGGATTCGACCATGGTGATCGGGGTCTGCTTGATCGATTCGAGCGCATCGACACCGCAGTTGGACTGCATGACGTAGAGCCCGCCGGCATAGCCCTTGTCGCGCAGGCCCGTCTCGAGGCGTTCGAGATAGCGCTGGGCGGCCGGCTGCACATAGGCCGAAAGGATCGTGGTCGAGGTGCGCTCGTACTCGCGCCACTCGCGGGTGATCTGGTGCGAGGCGACGGCGGTCACCTCGGGCCACAGGCGGCGCAGTTCGGCCAGCGCGGCTTCCTCATGCGCCGGGTTGGCGTAGGCGTGGATGAAGCAGATCGCGACGGCGTTGACGCCCTCGGCCCGGAAATCGGCGACGATCCCGGCCAGCCCGCCCAGGTCAAGAGCCACCTGCTCCTGGCCGCGGAAGTCGACGCGGCCGGGCAGCTCGCGGCGCAGGAAACGCTCCACGAAGGGCTCGGGCTTCTTGTACTTGAGGTTGAAGAAATCCGGCCGGTTGCCGCGGCCGATCTCGAGGACGTCGCGGAACCCCTTGGTGGTGATGAGGCCGACCTTGGCGCCCTTGCGCTCGGTCAGCGAGTTGATCACCACGGTGGTGCCGTGGGCGAGGAAATCGAGGGTCTCGACATCCACGTTCGCCTTGTCGAGCACGGCGAGGACGCCCTTCTCGAAATCGGGCGGGGTCGTGTCCGATTTCTCGGTCAGCACCGTCTGGGCCCCGGTGCGGGTGTCGGTTTCGAAGTAGACCAGGTCGGTGAACGTGCCGCCCACGTCGGTGGCCACGCGCGTAATCTTGTCGGGCATCTCAGTCTCTTTGGTGAATGGCGCCCGCGCCGGGTGGGGCGAACGCAAGAAGGTGGCTCATCGGCGGTTGCCGGAGGCGGCGAGGGCGACGGCGAGCACGATGATCACGCCGGTCGTCAGGTCCTTGAAGAACGGGTTGACGTTGAGGATGTTGAAGCCGTTGCCGATCAGCGCCATCAGCAGCACGCCGGCCATGGAGCGCCAGATGGCGCCGGAGCCGCCCATGATCGAGGTACCGCCGAGGATGACGGCAGCAATGGCCTCGAACTCCAGGCCGGTGCCGGCCTGGGGCTCGCCCATCGACAGGCGCGACACGGTGATGACGCCGGCAAGGCCGGCCGCGCCACCCGAGAAAGCAAAGGTGATGATCTTGACGAGGTTGGTGCGGATGCCGGAGAGCAGCGCCGCTTCCTCGTTGCCGCCGACCGCGAAGATGGCACGGCCCAGCGTCGTGCGATTGAGCACGAACATCATGAGCAGCATGAAGCCGAACATCACGAGCACGGCGACGTTGACCATCTCGATCTTGGAGCGGCCGAGCCAGGCGAATTCCGGGATCCGGACCGGGATCAGCTTGCCGTCGGTGATCAGGATGGCCATGCCGCGATAGACGAGGCTCGTCGCCAGCGTGACGAGGAACGAGTGCACGTTGAAGGCAGTGATGATGATGCCGTTCAGCGAGCCGAGCGCCAGGCCGATCAGCGGCGCGGCGACGATCGCGACCAGCGGATCGACGTTGAGCGCCAGCCAGGCGGCGCTCACCGAAGCGACGCCGAAGATGGCGCCGGTGGAGAGATCGAAACCGCCACCGATGATCACCAGCGTCAGGGCGCAGGCGATGATGAAGAGCGGCGTCGACTGGTTGAGGATGTTCAGCAGGTTACGCGGCGTCAGGAAGGACGGCGACAGGAGCGTCAGGCCGACCAGCATGACCGCGATGATGATGATGACGCCGTACTGGCGGATGAAGCCGCCCAGATCGAAAGGGCGGCGGGCGCGCGGCTTGGCAAGAGCGGTATCGGTCATTGGCCTGCGGCTTCCTGAGTGCGATGGCGGTTCTGTTCGAGGAAGACGCGGTGCAGCGCCGTCTCGACGGTGAGGTTGGCGGCCGGCTCCTCGGCGAAGATGCGGCCTTCGCTCAGCAGGTAGCAGCGGTGCGAGAGGTTGATCACCTCTTCGAGCTCGGAGGAAATGAGCAGCACGCCGACACCCTGGCGCGCCATGTCGACGATGAAGTCGTGGATGCGGCGGCGCGCCCCGATGTCGACACCGCGGGACGGCTCGTCGAGGATCAGCAGCTTGGGCTTGGCCACGGCCCACTTCGACAGCAGCACCTTCTGCTGGTTGCCGCCCGAGTAGCGCGCCACGCGTCCGTCCACGGTGCCGGGCACGATGCCGAAATGGTCGATCATCTCCCGCGTGCGCTGCACCTCGACCTTGCGGTTGAGGATGCCGAAGCGGCTGATCGAGCCCAGCGTGCCGAGCGATACATTCGGGCGGGTCGCCTGGGTAAGCACCAGGCCCTGCTTGCGCCGGTCCTCGGGCACCAGTGCCACGCCCCCGGCGATCGCCTTGCGCACGTTGAGCTTGTGCTGGCGCGGCGTGCCTTCGATCAGGTACTCGCCGCCGGTGATGGGGTCGGCCCCGAACATGGCGCGGGCCACTTCGGTGCGGCCCGAGCCGACGAGGCCGATCAGCCCGACGATCTCGCCCGGACGCACGACAAGCGAAACCTCCGAGAGGCCGGCATTGGTGCTTACGCCACGCAGCTCGGCCACCGGTCGCGTGCTGGGGGCAGGGGGTGGCGGCAGGTCTGGCCAGAGGATCGAGGCTTCCTGGCCGAGCATGGAATCGACCAGCGTCTTCTTGCTCTCGCCGGCGATCGGCGAGGTGCGGACGACCCGACCATCGCGCATCACCGTGACATTGTCGCAGTGGCCCAGGATGTGGTCGAGGAAGTGCGAAACGTAGATGACGGTCTTGCCCTGCGCCTTCAGGCGGCGGATCACTTCATGCAGGCGGTCGGCCTCGTCCTCGGTGAGGGAGGAGGTCGGCTCGTCCATGATGATGATCTGGGCGTCGCGGGCGATGGCCCGCATGATCTCGACCTTCTGCCGTTCGGCGATGCGCAGGTCGGCAACCTTGGCTAGCGGGTCGATGCCGAAATCGCAGGTCTTTTCGAGCGCCGCGAAGCGCTCCATGTCGCCGCGCACCAGAATGCCGGCGCGAGCGCTCTCGCGGCCAAGGAACACGTTCTGGACGACGTTCAGTTCGGGGGCGAGCTGCAGCTCCTGGTGGATCATGGCGACGCCGAGCCCGAGCGCATCGCGCGGCGAGAAGCGATGGACTGGGGTGCCGTGGATCTCCACCTGACCCTCGTCGGGCGTGTAGTAGCCGCCGATGATCTTGCCCAGGCTGGACTTGCCGGCGCCGTTCTCGCCGACCAGCGCATGAACCGTGCCGGCCTCGATGTCGACGGTGATGTTGTCGAGGATGCGCGTGCCGCCAAAGCTCTTGGCGATGCCGTGCACCCGTACGGCAGGGGGTGGATTGGTCATCGTCTTTCCGGACGTGGACAATTTGATCGCCGGGGGCGGGTCGCCCCCGGCGGAATTGCGGGCGAGTGGATCAGCCTTCCCACTCGGCCTTGAAGTCAGGGTTGGCGTCGAGCCATTCCTTGGTGACGATAAGCGGGTTGGCTGCGCCCTTGCCCGGATCGATCCAGTTCTCGACGGTTTCGCCGCGAGCCGCCTTGATCAGCGCCTCGGCCGCATAGAAGCCCTCGTAGTAGGGATGGGCCGAGAGGGTGGCGTCGAACTTGCCTTCGCGGATCTTGTCGACGGTGATCTGGTTGAGCCCGCCACCGATCAGGTAGATCGGCTCGATCGGGATGCCGGCATCCTCGAGCGCGATCTCGACGCCCAGCAGGTGCTGGTCGGCGTTGGAGAGCACGACATCGATCTGCGGATTGGCCTGGATGATGTCCTGCATGGCGGTCAGCGAGGCGTCGGGGCTGTAGCTGCCTTCACCGGTGGCGACGACCTTGATGTTGGCATGCTGCTTCAGCACGTCGAGCATCGAGTTGTAGCGAAGGTTGTCGAAGGGGAACTGCAACTGGCCGATCATGATGACCACGTTGCAGGGATCCTTGTCCGCGCAGAACTTGACCACTTCCTCGGCCTCGGCGGCCGCGCCCTCGACCGGATTCAGCGCCACGGTGGTGGTGAGGCCCGGGACCTGCGGGGTCATGGTGGTGAGTTCGGGGCCGACCGGGAAGAGCACCGAGGCGACCAGCAGGCCCTCGCTCGTGGCTTCCTCGAGTGCGGTGGCAATGCCGACGGTGTCGTTGGGGGCAACGACGATGCCGTTGAAACGGCCGCCGGCGACGATGTCCTCGACCTGCGCGAACTGCGTCGCGGCGTTGAACTCGCCGTCGAAGATTTCGACCTGCACGTCACCGGCAGCGGCAGCGGCATCCTGAATGCCCTGCCAGGTGGCGGCGTTATAGCCATTCTGGCTCGAGGCGGCCAGGAAGGCCAGGCGTACGGGGTCCTGGGCCATGGCGGTTGCGGGGATGAGGGCCGTGGCCATCATCAGCGCCGCTGCGATCAATTTGCTCTTCATGCGGTTCTCCTGTTTGGGGGGAAATCCCCACTCCCGTCCTGCTGGTCCGCTCGGCCCATGCCGTTCGGACCGTCTGTCATGCCGGCCCGCTGGCGGACCGGCGAAGCTTCATCCCTCGATGGCTGGGGCGGCGCCGGTGGCCTGGCCGTCCCGGTGGAAGGTGGCGTGCTCCGCCCCCGCGAGGTCGAGTAGAAGAAAAGCGAGTGTCGCGACCGGCTGCCAGCGCATCGCCAGTTCGACGCGTTCCGCGCTGAAATGTCCCTTACGGTGCAACAGGTTGATCGTGCCGATCACCCGGCCGTCGGCGACCGCGGGCAGGTTGAGGTTGGACTCGAAACCCAGCGCCAGGATCTTCTCCCAATCGAAGAAGACGGTGGCAATTTCCTTGATGGTGGTGGAGGAAAACGGCTGGCGTCCCTCGATCACCGTTTCGAAGTAGCGGTTGCGATCGAGCCGCTTGAAGTTGCCGGTCGGATAGGCCGTTGCGTCGTCGGTCCACACCCGCCGGGAGCGCATCTGTGGCAAGTCGTAGATCGACGCGGTGGTCAGGAGCGAGCCGACGGTTTCGTGGAGGCCGGTGCGGCAGTAGGCGAACACGGCCGCCGCCGCGTCGTCCCCCATCGCGAGACGGTAGGCCAGATCGAGATCGGGCGTCATGCGGCCCTCCGGTCGTGGGCGACCACGCCATCCTTGACCACCAGCTTGAGGTGCTGTTCGGGCCGCCCGAGCGCCGCGATATCGGCAAACGGATCGACGTCGAAGGCGACGAGGTTGGCGCGGGCGCCAGGCGCCATGGTGCCAATCTCGCCCTCCATGCGGCAGAGTTTCGCGCCCGCGTCCCACATCCCGGCGAGGATTTCGGACGGGGTGAGCACCTGGGCCAGAAGCTCGAACTCGAGCCCGCCGAACTTGCGCAGCGGACCGAGCAGGTCGGTGCCGAAGGCCATGGGCAGGCCGGCGTCGCGCATGTAGGTGAGCGAGTTACGCCCGCCATCGCGCACCACGTCGATCTTGGCCTGCTCGGCTGCACCCAGGCCGAGTTGGGCGCCCTCGAGCTTGAGGCCCTCATAGGCAGCGAGCGTCGGGATGGCGATGCAGCCAGCCTCGGCGGCCATCGCGGCGGTCTCGGCGCTGATCAGGTTGCAGTGCTCGAGCGACTTCACGCCCAGCTTCACGCAGCGCCGGATGGAAGCATCGGAATACACATGCGCCGACACGTAGGTGTTGGCGTTGGTGGCCTCCTCGACCATGGCACGGATTTCGTCGTCCGAGTACTGGAGGCCGTCGATGGGGTCGTTCGGCGACGACACGCCGCCGTTGGCCATCACCTTGATGAAGCGCGCGCCTTCCTTGAGCATCTTGCGGGAGGCGCGGCGCACGTCGTCCACGCCGTCCACCAGCACGCCCATGTTGCCCAGCCGCCAGCCCAGCGCGTCGGGCCGGGTGTCGGTCCGCTGCCGCAGGTCGGTATGGCCGCCGGTCATCGACAGGCCCTTGCCGCAGATGACGAGATCAGGGCCGTTGATCAGGCCCTCGCTGACGCCCCGGACGAGGCCGAGATCGGCGCCGCCGAGGTCGCGCACGGTGGTGAAGCCGCGGGCGAGCAGGCCTTCCATCACCTCGGCCGCCCGCAGTGCGGCGAGGCTGTCGGGGGCGATGGCATTGGCCCACAGATCAAGCGACCAGGCGACGACATGGAAATGGCAGTCGATGAAGCCCGGCATCAGCGTCGCCCCGCCCAGGTCGAGGACGGTCGAGCCTTCGCCAACCGGGGCGCCGGTGCCGGCGATCTTCCCGTCGACGACCGAAACGGTGGTCGGACCGGTCAGGCTGCCGCGGTCGAGGTCGGCGAGCCGCGCGTTGGTGAAGGTGAGCGTGGAGCTCGTCGGGTCTGCGCGCATTGGGGCTCCGTTGGTCATCTCAGGGTCAGTATCTGGAATATTTTATTTGTCGACAAGTTACATTTTTCCAGACGACATATCCGCGCGTGCTTCCGCCAGCGGCTTCAGGCCGCACCAGCGGCTCACAAAAAGCGCGATGATCTCCGTCGTTTTCCTCAGGCTGGCGAGGTCGACCGCCTCGGAGGGCGAGTGCATGCCTCGGCCGATGCCGCCGTAGCAGAGGGCCGGAATGCCATAGTAGAGATCGTAGAAGCGGGTGTCGCTCGTCGCCGTCAGGCTGAGTGCTCCGAGCGGGGTCCCGATCACCGCATGGTGGATGTCGGCGAGCAGGGTTTCGGCTTCGCTACCCGGCTCGAACACGTGTCCGTCGGCCTGAAAGCCGATCCAGGTGAGCTCCGGCATCGCCGCGCCGAGGGCTTCGGCGCATTGGCGGACGGCTTCGGTGACCCGCTCGCGCATCGCGGGGAGGCTCTGCCCGGGCAGGACCGACAACCGGCACTCGAGCTCGCACCACGACGGGACCGAGCCGAGCCAGTCGCCGCCACGGATCTTGCCCGGATTGAACTTCACCGGGTCGGGGACGGCGCCGAAATAGGGATGCTCCTTGGCCCCGGCATTGATCGCGGCCGTGAGGCGCTGCAGCGCTTCGACATAGGCCATGGCGGCAAGAATGGCATGCGAGCCGGTGGCGGCGGCGGCGAGTACGTGCCCGGGGCGTCCCAGGATACGCAGCCGGAACCACACCGAGCCCAGCTCGGCGCGGATGATCTGGTGCCCCATGCTCTCGGGAATGAAGGCGGCATCGGCGCGATAGCCGCGCGCCAGGGTGGAAAGCGCGCCGTTGCCGGTGCACTCTTCCTCGCTCACGGTCTCCACATGCACGCGCGAGCCGGGCACACAGCCGAGGCTCCTGAGCGCATCGAGCGCGAACACCATGGCCGAGACACCGGACTTCATGTCGGCTGTGCCGCGGCCATGCATCCAGCCATCGGCGACGCGCGGCTCGAACGGCGGTTGCGACCAGAGCTCCGGCGCGCCGGGCGGCACGACGTCGATGTGGCCCTGGAGGATCAGGCTCCTGCCGACCGGCTCCTCGACATCGTGGGTCGCGACCACCTGGACGGCCTTCGAGTAATCCGCATCGACCACCGGAGAGAAGCCGGGCAGGCCGGAAATCTCGCTCTCGTCGATACGGTACTTGTCGACGGTCCAGCCGCGCCCGGCGAATTCGTCGGCCAGCCAGTCCTGGCACGGGCCCTCGTTGCCCCGCGTGCTATCAAAGGAAGCCAGCCTGGCGAGCCAGCCGGTCTGCTTTTCGAACCCCTCGGCCACGGCCCGTTCGATGTCGGCACGCTGAAGTTCCACCGGCTGCCCTCCTGATGGCGAAACGCTGGTACGCTGCCGTCAATCACACGAAAGGTTCTGTCGACAAATTGTACGCTAGGTACTATAGGCAGATTGAAAGCAGCTGCAAACGGCTTTTTGCATCGTCTTCCCGTCCCTTGATAACTGGAGCTATTTCATGGAAAAGAGCCCGTTTACCGGGTGTATTCCGGCCCTCATGACCCCCTGCCGCCCGGACCGGACGCCGGATTTCGACGCACTGGTCCGCAAGGGCAAGGAGCTGGTCGAACTGGGGATGTCGGGCGTGGTCTACTGCGGCTCGATGGGGGACTGGCCGCTGCTCACCGATGCGCAGCGCATGGAAGGCGTCGAGCGCCTGGTGCAGGCGGGTGTCCAGGTGATCGTCGGCACGGGTGCGGTCAACACGCAGACGGCAGCGGCGCATGCCGCGCATGCCCAGAAGGTCGGGGCGGCCGGCCTGATGCTGATCCCGCGCCTGCTCTCGCGCGGGCCCTCGGTGATTGCCCAGAAGGCGCATTTCAAGGCGCTGCTCGCGGCTGCCCCCGACCTGCCGGCGGTGATCTACAACAGCCCGGTTTACGGCTTTGCCACGCGCGCCGACCTGTTCTTCGCGCTGCGCGCCGAGCATCCCAACCTGCTTGGCTTCAAGGAATTCGGCGGCGAAGCCGCTCTCTCCTACGCCGCCGAGCACATCACCGCTGGTGACCCGGATCTGAAGCTGATGGTCGGTGTCGACACCACCGTCTACCACGGGTTCGTGCAGTGCGGCGCCGCCGGCGCCATCACCGGCATCGGCAATTGCCTGCCGCGCGAGGTGCTGCAGCTGGTCGACCTCTGCACCAAGGCGCAGGCCGGCGACGCGGTCGCCCGGCGGCGCGCCAAGGAGCTCGAGGAAGCGCTGATCACGCTTTCGACCTGGGATGCCGGCCCGGACCTGGTGCTGTTCTACAAGTACCTGCTCGTGCTCAACGGCGAGACGGAGTACGAACTGCACTTCAACGAAACGGACGCGCTCAGCCCCTCGCAGCGCGGCGTCGCCGAGGAGTCGCTCAACCGCTTCCGCGCCTGGCACCAGAGCTGGGAAGCAGCTGCCTGATCGAAGGCAACGAGACACTCATCCGGCGCTGCACGCACCCTCCCGTCAGGGAGAAGAACGCGGCAGCGCCGGGGGGCTTCCTCGCCTACTTCGCTGTTCCGGAGAGATCGACACCGCTGGCGGTGTCGCGGGCCAGATAGGCCTGGATCTGCCGCACGATCTGCGCCGCGTGCGCGGCTGCGAGGGCATCGGCCTTGTCGGCGTCGCCGGCCTCGATGGCCGCAACCATGCTGCTATGCTCATCGACGAAGTGCCGCGGCAGGATGTCGTCGAACGACTGGTAGTAGAGCCGTAGCACGCGCCGGCCCTCATCGAGCAGGCGCGAGAAGAGCTGGGTGAAATAGATGTTGCCGCCCGCCTCGGCCACGGCGACGTGGAAATCGCGGTTGGTGGCGATCATCGCCAGCGCGTCCTTCCGGTCCACAGCATCGGCGTAGGCGTCCTCGAGCGCGCGAATGCGCACCAGATGTTCGGCGCGCCGGTGCACGGCGGCCGAGCGAGTGGTGACCCGGTACATCAGGGTCATCGCCTCGAAATAGACCGGCAGGTTGATGAAATCGATCGGCGCCACGATCGTGTTGCGGTTGGGCAGGGTCGTCAGCAACCCCTCGGCCGCCAACCGCACCATCGCCTCACGAATCGGGGTGCGCGAGAGCTTGAACTCCTCGGACAGCTTCATCTCGTCGAGCGGGCTGCCCGGCGCCAGGCTGAGCTCGAGGATCGACTGGCGCAGCTTGTCGTAGACCTTCTGCACGCCGTTGCCGCGGCGGCGCGGCAGGGCCCCTATATCGTCTTTGTCCGCAACGGGCTTCTTCGACATGATGCTCCGGTCCATCCTGGGGCGCCGCACTCTGCGCCATTTCGTCACTGCCAGCGGCGTGCGGCTGGTATCGCCCTCGATTCGATTTGTCGACCAGGCTCCGCCGCAATGGCAAATGGCGGAAGTGTGGTCACCCCGGCCCCGGTCCCGGGTTTGGGGCCGCGAGCCTGTTACTGAGCGTGCGAGCCGGGCGGGAAGGAGCGCGGCCATGTTTCAATACAAGGGACTGATCCCGCCGACGCTAGCGCAATCCCGTCGAGCTGTCGACAAAGTACATACACCTTCGTCGACTATCCGGCCGGGCCCCTTGTGCAGTTGTCGACTTGCTGCATACAGTGCCTGGACAGGCGATCGCCTGCACAGGGGAGGGAAGCATGACTAACGGGATGTCGCGCCGTGGATTTCTGGCGCTGAGTTCGGGCATGGCTCTGGCCTCGACGCTCGGCATGATCAGGGCGGCCAATGGGCAGGAAACGATCGAGGAGATCACCTGGGCGCTGTCGAGCGTGCCGGAGACGCTGTTCGTGCCGCATGCGTGGTCGGTCGATAACGGCGTGATCATGTCGCTGGTGCAGGAGGGGCCGCTGCTGTTCGGCGACGACCTGGCGATGATCCCGGGACCGGCCGAGAGCTGGGAACTCACCGATCCGACCACAGTCGTCTATCATCTGCGCTCCGGGGTGACGTTCTCGGATGGTTCGCCGCTGACGGCGGACGACGTCGTTGCCACCATCAACTATCATCTCAACACCGACAGCGGCTCGCAGGTCGCGTCGTTCTACTCGTCCGTGGACGCCGTCGAGGCCACCGATCCGGCGACGGTCACGATCAAGCTGAAGGCGCCCAACGTGCAGTTCCAGTACTGGGCTGCGCATATGGCCGGGTTCCTGTTCAAGGCCGACCAGCTCGGCAACGAAGACCTCGGCAGCCCCGACCTGCTGCCGCTCGGCACCGGTCCCTACCGGCTGGTCAGTTTCGCGCCGGCCGAGCGCGTCGTGCTCGAAGCCCGCGACGACTACTGGGGCGGTGCGCCGGTGATCAAGAAGATCACCATCGTCGCCATCCCCGACGAGCAGACCCGCATCCTTGCGATGCAGAACGGCGATATCGACGGCACTTTCCATGTCGCGATCACCAACCTCGAGCAGTGGCAGGCGCTGCCCGATGCGGCGGTTTATACGGCGCCGTCGCTGGGAACCTTCGTGCTGCCGATCGACCACTCGACCGCGCCCTTCGATGACCTGCACGTCCGCCGGGCCGTGGCCTATTCGGTCGATCGCGAAGGGCTGGTCAAGGCGCTGCTGAAGGGCAATGGCGAACCGCTTGCCGCCCTGAACCCGGTCGAGATGTGGACCGGCGTGCTCACGCCCGAGGAGGTGCGCGCCTTCTACGCCACCATCCCCGACTACAAGTTCGACATGGAGAAGGCCAAGGCCGAGCTGGCGCAGTCCGCCCATGCCTCCGGCTTCGCCTTCACCACTCCGGTTTCCAGCGCGCTGCCCGACATGGTCAACTCGCTGCAGTCGCTGGCGCAGAACCTGAAGACGCTGAACATCGACATGACCGTGCAGGAGATGGATGCGAACCAGTGGCTCGCGCAGTATTTCCGGCACGAGAACCTGGGCATGCAGTCGATGAACTACTATCCGGACTTCGCCGATCCGGCCGGCTATCCGTACCTTTTCTTCCACTCCGACAATGCCCGGGTGGACGGGATGAACGCCTCCAACTTCAAGAACCCCGACGTCGACGCGGCCATCGACACGGCCAACGAGAACGCCGACCCGGCCGCCCGCGCCGAGGCGCTGAAGCGGGCGTTCGAAATCGCCAACGACCAGGTCGCGCTGATCCCGCTGTTCACGCCGCACAACGCCATGGCGCTGTCGAGCAAGTACCAAATGACCGGCTACAACGCGTTCTGGTACAACATTCCATGGGCCATGCGCGGCTTCGGCCCCAGGGCCTGACGCACGACGCTTTCCGGGGCGGCGCACCGCGCCGCCCTTCCTCTTGCCGCCGGACCTGACCGATGCCGCTTCCCGACGCGATCGCCTGGCTCGATCGCCTCCAGCATGTTTCCGGCCTGAGCTTCACGCGTGACGGCTCGGACCTGCTCCTGACCATCAGCCCGTCGGGCATCGAGAAGGACAAGCCGCTGGAGAGCCGCATCTGGAGGCTCGGCCGCGACGGCACGATGACGCAGCTGACCCGCGGGCCGAACAGCGACGGCCTCGCCAAGGCTTCGCCCGCCGACGACCGGATCGCCTTCACTTCCGACCGCTTCTCGCGCGGCCGAATGAGCCTCTTCCTTTTCGACGGCACCGGTGACGCGCGCCCACTCGGTGACGTGCCGGGCACCATCGAGGATTTCAAATGGAGCGCCGACGGCGACGCCATCGTGGTGCTCGCCGCCGATCGCGGCCTCAACGGCGGGGCCACCAACGGCGCTACGCGGCTGTGGTGGGGCGACGACGAGGACCCGGAGGTCACCGTCCCCGGCCCGCTGCTGCGGCGGCTGTTCCGGATCGACACCGCGACCGGCGAGACCACCGAGGTCGGCCCGCGCGAGCTGACGGTGTGGGAGTTCGACCTGGTGCCGGGCGGCGCCGTCGCCATCTGCTCGGCCGACGCGAGCGAGCGCGGCTGGCACCACCCCAAGCTGATGCGGATCAACTTCGCCTTGCGCACCCATGAACTCGTGCACCAGTCCGACTGGCAGCTGCAGGGCCTGTCGGTGTCGCCCGATGGCACCAAGGTTGCGGTGCTCGAGGGCTGGTCGTCCGACCGCGGCCTGGTAGCGGGCGAGATGCAGGTGATCGAGCTCGCCACCCGCCGGCTCACCACGCTCGCTGCCGAGCAGCTGTCGAACGCGACGCAGCTGCAGTGGCGCGACGACGAGAGCCTCTGGTTCACCGGCTGGAGGAATCTCGGTTCCACCTATGGCGTGGTCGGCCTCGACGGCATCATCGCCTGGCAGGTGGACGAGGACTCGACCATCGGCGAGAACGCCTTCGTCGCCACCATGGCGGTGTCCGCGGACGGCGCCATCGCCGCCATTCGCGAGACGGTCGGCCATCCGCAGGAGGTGTTTCTGTGCGAGAACCGCGATGCCGGCTGGCGCCAACTCGGCGACATCAACGGCGCGGTGGCCCGCGGCTTTCCAGACTATCCGGATCTCCGCCGCATCGAGTGGACCGGCAAGGATGGGCTGCCGCTTGAATCCCTGGTCTTCGTGCCGAAGGACCTCGGTGCCGGCCCGCAGCCGATGGTGGTCGACATCCATGGCGGCCCCTGCATGTCGGCCAAGTACAGCTTCGACCCTTGCGGCGGACTCGCCTGGGCGGCAGCCGGTTACGTGGTGCTCGTCCCCAACTATCGCGGCAACGTCGCCTGGGGGCAGGCGGTCACGAAGATGAACATCGGCGACCCGGCGGGGGCCGAGTTCGATGACATCATGGCCGGCGTCGACAAGTGCATCGAACTGGGCCTGGCCGATCCCGACCGGCTGGGGGTGACCGGGTCCTCGTATGGCGGGTACCTGAGCTGCTGGGCCGTCGCCACTACCGACCGGTTCAAGGCGGCGATCCCGCTCTCGTCGATCTGCGACCAGCTGAGCTCGCACTTCTCCTGCGACCATGACTTCCACGAGTTCATCAATGGCGGCTCCCTGATGCTGCCGGAATACCGCGCCGTGGCCGTCGACCGCTCGCCGCTCTCCCGCCTCGACAAGCCGACCACCCCGACGCTGCTCATCCAGGGCAGGGAGGATCGCTGCACCCCGCTCGGCCAGGCACAGGAATTCTTCGCCGCGCTCAAGCAGAAAGGCACTGCGACCGAACTCGTCGTCTACCCGCGCGAGGGGCACTGGCTGGTCGAAATCGGGCACAAGCACGATGCCTGGGAGCGCAAGTACGCGTGGTTCGACCGCTACCTAAGGCAGGCGAATGGCTAGCGGACTGCTGCGCCTGGTCCTTATCCGGCTCGCCCAGGCCATCCCGCTGCTGATCGCCGTCTCCTTCATCGTCTTCGCCCTGACGTACATGGCGCCGGGCGATCCGGTGCGCACCCTGCTTGGCGCCAAGCCGGCCAGTCCTTCGGCCATTGCCGCCATCCGCGAGCGCTACAACCTCGATGACCCGTTCATCGTGCAGTATCTCAAGTGGCTATGGCAGGTGATGCAGGGCGACCTCGGCCGCTCCATCGCCGGCAATCGCCGCGTCGTCAGCGTGGTGGGCGAGCGGCTGAGCCTGTCACTGTTCCTCGCGGCAATGAGCACCGTCGTGGTGCTGGGCGCCGGCATCGGGCTCGGCGCCTGGGCGGCGTTGCGGCGCGGCAGCTGGATCGACCGGCTCACCGTCACCTTCGGCGTGCTCGGCATTTCCTCGCCGCCCTTTGTCACCGGCTTCTTCCTGCTCTATTTCTTCGGCGTGATCCTGGGCTGGTTCCCGACCTTCGGCGCCGGCGAGGGGTTCCTCGACCGCCTCTGGCACCTGGTGCTGCCGGCCTTTGCACTGGCCTTCTCGGTGATGGCCATCGTCATCAAGATCACCCGCGCCGCCATGATCGAGGCGCTGGCCAAGGACTATGTCACCTTCGCCCGCGCCCGTGGGCTCGCGCCGGGCCGGGTGCTGCTGCAATACGTGCTGCGCAATGCGCTGATCCCGGTGGTGACGGCCGCCGGCCTCGTCATCGTCGGGCTCGTCGCCGGCTCCATCTACGTCGAAGTCACCTTCGCGCTCCCCGGCCTCGGCACGCTGACCGTCGATGCGGTGGGCAAGCGCGACATCCCGGTGATCCAGGGCACGACGCTGATCTTCTCGCTTATCGTGGTCGTGGCGAACCTGCTGGTCGACATTCTCTACACCCTGATCGATCCCCGCATCCGCTTCGAAGGGGTGAAGTCGTGACCCTGGCCGAAGCCATTGAAGCGCATCCGGTCCGCCGCCTCTCACGTCGGCTCGCCGAGGTGCCCCTGCTGGTGGCGCTTGCTTTCGTGGTGGTCGGCGCGGTGGTCGTCTGCGCCCTGTTTGCGCCCTCGCTCGCTCCCTATGACCCCTACCTGCAGCGCCTCGACGTCGGTATCTCGCTGCCGACGCCGGAGTACGTCTTCGGCACCGACACGCTCGGCCGCGACATCCTCTCGCGCACCATCCACGGTGCCGCCACCGCCCTCATGGGACCGATGGTGATTGCCGCCGGCGCCTTCGCCATCGCCACCGTCCTGGGACTGCTCGCCGGCTATCTCGGCGGCTGGGTCGACACGGTGATCATGCGGTGGGTCGACTTCATGTTCGGCCTGCCTTCGACGCTGATCGTCATCGTCGTCGTGGGGGTAATCGGCGGCGGATACTGGGTCGCGGTGGCGGTGCTGCTTATCACCTTCGTGCCCGCGGATACCCGCATCGTGCGGTCCGCCGTGCTGGAGCAGCGGCCGCGGCCCTATATCGAGGCGGCCCGGACGCTCGGGATCTCCAAGACCCGCATCCTGCTCGTGCACATCCTGCCCAACATCCTCCCCATCATCCTCGCCTATGTCGCCATCGACTTCGCCTTCGCGCTGGTCAACCTCGCCGGACTCTCCTTCCTGGGGTTGGGAGTGGAGCCGGGTACGGCGGACTGGGGCCGCATGCTGAGCGAGAACCGCAACCTGCTGCTCGGCGCCAACCCGCCCGGCACGCTGGTGCCTGCGGCCGCGATCATCCTCACCGCCATTTCCATGAACCTGATCGGGGACTGGCTGTTCGAGAAGTTTACCCGATGACCGCTGCGATGGACGCCGAAGGCTTCCTCGCCATCGAGGACCTGGCGATCTCGGTGGGCGGCGTGACGCTTACCATGCCGACCAGCTTCCGCCTGGCCCGCGGCGAGACGCTGGCAATCGTCGGCGAGAGCGGCTCGGGCAAGTCGCTCACCGCCAAGGCCATCGCGGGCCTGCTGCCCGCCGGGCTCGCAGCTACCGGCTCGGTGCTGCTCGAGGGGCGCGAACTGAACGGGCTCGGCGAGAGCGAGTGGCAGAAGCTGCGCGGCCGGCGCATCTCCATGCTGCTGCAGGATCCGTTCACGATGATGAACCCGGTGATGAAAGCCGGGCTGCACCTCGACGAGATGCTGCGCGGCGATCCGCGCTTCCGCGATCGCAAGGCCTGCCGCGCCGAAGTCGAGCGCCGCCTCGCCGAGGTCGGCATCGCCGATCCGGCAGTCGCCGACCGCTTTCCGTTCCAGCTCTCGGGCGGCATGAGCCAGCGCGTAGCGCTTGCCGCGGCGCTCGCGCGCGACCCGGAAATCCTCATCGCCGACGAGCCGTCGACCGCCCTGGACGTCACCACTCAGGCCGAGATCATGCAGTTGCTGAAGCGCGCGCAGCAGCAGCGTGGCATGAGCCTCATCCTCATCACGCACGACCTGCGACTGGCTTTCTCCACCTGCGACCGCGTGCTGGTGCTCTACGCCGGTTCGGTGGTGGAGATCGGCCGCGCCGCAGAGCTTGGAGCAGGGCCCTTCCATCCCTACTCCTCGGGCCTGCTGCTGTCGGAGCCGCCCGCCGCCATGCGGGTCAAGCGCCTGGTCGCCATGCCCGGCCGCGTGCCGGCGGCGCAGACCGTCACCGGACAATGCCCGTTCGCCGACCGCTGCGACTGGGTGGACGAGCGGTGCCGTGCCGCCCGTCCGGCGCTGGAGCAGCGCGCCCCCGGCCGCTACAGCCGCTGCCTTCGCCAGCCGGAGATCCAGTCCGAGCTCGACGCCCTGCGGCTCGCGGCGCTCGAGGCGGCGCGGCCCGTCCCCGCCCGGCCCGAAGCGGAGCGGGCCCTGGTGCAGGTTCGGGACGCGGTGAAGACCTTTCCGGGCAAGGTCGAGACACGAGCCCTGAAGGGCGTGAGCCTGCACGTCGCGCCGGGCGAGAGCGTCGGCCTCGTCGGCGAATCCGGCTCGGGCAAGACAACGCTGGGGCGCTGCCTGGTCGGGCTTGAGACGCTGTCGACCGGCGGCATCGAGATCGACGGCATTGCTGCGCAGGATTTCGAAGCGCTGCCGCCGAGCGACCGCGCCCACCTGCGTCGAACTGTGCAGATGGTCTTCCAGGATCCCTATTCCACGCTCAACCCACGCCACACGGTGGGCCGGACACTGGAGGAATCGCTCCGTGTCTCGGCTTTCGCGGGCGAAGTCCGCACCGAGATTGCGCGCCTCCTCACCGAAGTCGGCCTCACGCCCGCATATGCACTGCGGCGCCCGGCGCAGCTCTCGGGGGGCGAGCGCCAGCGCGTCGCCGTGGCCCGGGCACTGGCCGTGTCGCCCCGGCTGCTTGTCTGCGACGAACCAGTCTCCGCCCTCGACGTCTCCGTCCAGGCCCAGGTGCTCAACCTGTTCAAGGACCTGCAGGCTGCCCGTGGACTCAGCTTTCTGTTCATCACGCACGACCTCGCGGTGGTGCGGCAGATCGCCGACCGCATCGTGGTGCTATACCTTGGGGAGGTGGTTGAGGAAGGTCCCGTCGACCAGGTGCTCTCGCACCCCCAACACCCCTATACCAAGCGGCTGATCGCCTCGATCCCCGCTTCGGCGCAGCACGCCTGACCTGCCGCCCGTACCCTCACTCACACCGTCGATACAACCAAGGTGGGCGGTGGCGCGGTTGCGTTGACTGATGGACCGCCTGTTCGGCAGGTTGTAGACATGTCGGAAGAACCGGGGGTGTTCCGAAATGGACGGTATTCGCACAGTACAGCGGGCTGCAGTCATGGCCGCTTTGTTTGTGGCAGGCATTTCTACGTCGGTGCTGGCGCAAGCCCCTGCCGGAGCCGAAGGTGCCGCGCCGCCGCCCGCGCCCTGGGACGCCACGTGCTCGAGCAGTGGCCGGGGCACCCCGCCCGATTGCGTGATGGAGCAGCGGGTGGTGATGAGCAATACCGGCCAACTGCTCGCTGCCGTAACGGTGCGGATGCCGGCCGACAGCCAGACGCCGGTCTTGATGATCCGCACGCCATTCGGGCTACACCTGCCGGCCGGGCTCAAGCTTGCGGTCGATGACCGGCCCGTGGTCACCCTGCCGCTGCAAACGTGCGACGCCAGCGGATGCTATGCCGGCGATGTCATCGCGCCGGAACTGCTGGCGGCACTGAAGCAGGGGACGACACTGTCGGTCACCTTCCAGGACACCACGCAGCGCGACATTGCCGTACCGGTCTCGCTCAACGGCTTCTCCGCCGCGTACGACAGGATTCAGCAGTAACCCATCGCTGCGTCGGTCGGCCCAGTCACATAACAAAGGCCCGCAGCGGGTGCTGCGGGCCTTTGTTCGTCCGTGGCTGACGGTCCGTTTAGAACGGGGCAGACACCTTGATGCTGCCGCCATAGCTCTTGACGGTGTCGCCTACCTTCGCGTCGCCGCTCAGGCGAACCACCGTGCCATTGTCGGCGATGACGTCGAGCCCGAAGGTCACGTCGTAGAGCAGCCGATCGATGTTTCCGAGCACCGTGAAGGGCGCCACGCCGTCAGGGGCGTCGGCAAAGCCGGCGCTGATGGCCGGGTCGCTGCCGACCGGGATGCCGAGCAGGCCCAGCCGGGCATATGTGCGGATGACCGCGCTCTCACCGAAATCGGTCTGGCCACCGATCTCCACGGCAGGCGCGACCGTGGCATACAGCTGGTCGTGCCCGACGACGTTGAGGGCCATCGGCCCGCCCGTCTCGGAGAAATCGCCCACGCTGACCTGCATGACGCCGACATCGACCATCGGCTTCACGTACCAGTTGTCGTCGCCAAAGCTTTGCGCCAGCCGCGCGTGGGCGGAGGCGAAACCGATGTCCTGGGTGCCTTCCAGCGTGTAGATCGGGCCGAGCGGCAGGCCGACGGTGCGCGTCACGTCCTGCGTGGACATGCCGGCCGTCACCGCGAGAGCGAGGGTGGTATTGTCCCACACGCCCTTCAGCACGGCGCCGCCCTGCAGCCGCTGGCCGGTGCTCGAGCTGCTGTCGTTGCCCTCGGTCGACAGGCTTTCCCACGAGCCGCCGAAGCCCAGGAAGACGTTGTCGCTGAGGCGCGCCTGGGCACCGCCCGAGAGGCCGAACGTGGTCTGGTCGAAGCCGGTATTACTGGCTGTCTCGTCACGCTCGAAGCGGCGGCTTCCCAGCGACGCCCAGGCGCATTGCCCCTCGGCGTCGAACTTGTTCACCCCGTCCTGCACCTTGCAGCTCATCAGCGAGTTCTCGAAATTGAGGCTCGCCAGCATCGCCAGCGTTTCGTTGATGACGTAGGGCTCCGGGCTGAGCTGGTCGAGCAGGTCCTTGTACTCGTCGAGCTCGGAGATGCCGAACAACGCCGCAACCAGCGGCGCCAGCGTGTCGGCGCCGCCCCCCAGCTGGACGTTGTTGATATAGTCGCCGATGGCACTCTGGTTGCCGTTCAGCCCGTCGATGTCGAAGTCGATGCTATAGTCGAGCATCAGCTCCTTTTCCGACGTGGTGAGCTCGTAGGTGGCAACCAGCGAGGCCGGGGCGGTGAGCGCGACGGAGGTCGGATCGAACGTGCCGGTGGCCCGCGCGATAGTCACCGTATGGGTTCCCGGGGTCGCGTAGCCGGCATTGAGGATGGTGAGATCGACGCCCCCGGCCATTGCGAGGTCGCCCGCGACGTCCAGCAGGTCGGCCTCGCCCGTGGTGCCGTCGTCGCCGATGGTAAGCGTCCTGGCGAGATCGAGGTCCACGCCGTAGGTGGCGCCGAGGTTCTGCACCACGTCGGCGGTGACCTTGGTGGTCATGACCCTGACATTGCCGCCCGCGGACATCCAGCCATTGTTGGTGAAGTCGTTGCCGGTTCCGATGTTGAGGATGCCGCCCATGTTGAACCGCGCCCCGACTTCGTTGCCGAAGCTGTTGGTGCCGGCGCCGAGATCGACCGAGCCGGTCACAGTGCCGTGGTTGGTCACCGCCTCGTTGCCGCCCGCCTGGCGCTTGCTCAGGTCGCCGTTGGTCGGGTCGCTGCCGGTGGCGTAGATTGCCCAGCCGCTGTCGACGCCGCCTGCGGTGGTGATGGTGCCGTGGTTGGTGACGGTGTTGGCGTTGCCATCGACCACGAATACGCCGACGCCCTGGTAGTGGGCGATCTTGAGGTCGAGGGGGTCGGAATTGTCGACCACCACGTCACCACTGCGGCCGCCGCTGACCAGCGTGTCGACGTCCTTGAGGGTGACGGTGACGTTGCCGTTGCCGCCCCAGCCGACGCTCTGCGCCATGATGCCGACCGAGCCGTAGCCGCTGAGCGGCGCCGTTTCGTCGCCGGCGAAGATCGCGGCGGTGACGACCTGGCCGTCAACCGAGATGTCGACGTTGCCGCCGGTACCGCCCAGGCCCGCCTTGGTACTGCCACCCGAACTCTGGGCGAAGATGCCGTGCGCGCCGTTGCCGGCCGTGGCGATCAGTCCGTCCATGTCGACGGTGATCTTGCCGGCAGAGCCGGTGTCGCCATTGGAGCCCACGTGCCAGGAGAGCAGGTCGAGCACCGGCAATTCGTTGCCGAGACCGCCCTGCACACCACCGCCACCACCGACGGATTGCGCGAAAATGCCGTGCGAGCCTTCACCATGGGTGAAGATCTTGCCGGTCCCATCGACCTGCACTTCGCCACCGTTGCCGCCATCCCCGCCGCCCTGGCCGAAGGCGAGGCCGATGCCGAGGTTGACCGGGATGTGGCCCAGCGGCGTGTCCAGGCCGGCCGCAAACATGCGGTTGACGTTGCCGGCAATACCGCCGCCACCGCCGATCGACTGCGCGAAGATGCCGTTCGACGCCGCGCCGAACGTCTCGATCACGGCTTGGTCGAGGTTCGACACCTTGACGATGCCGCCATTGCCTGCCGCGTGTCCCTCGCCACCAACACCGATCTTGCCGAGGGCGCCGATTGCCGCATTGCCGCCGACGCCACCGCCGCCGCCCACTGACTGCGCGAAGATGCCGTTGGCGTAGTCGCCCAGGGTGATGATGTTCTTGTGGTTGTCGACATCGACGAGGTTGCCCTCGCCGGTGGCACCGCCCTGGCCGCCGACGGCGACGCTGATATTCTTGTAGATCGCGGTCTGGCCGACGGGAATGAATGCCATTTCCACCGGCACCGGCGACAGTTCGCCCGTGCCGAGGATGCCGTTGCCGCCGGTGCCGCCACCCCCGCCGATCGACTGGGCGAAGATACCGTTCGCGGTGTCGCCGAAGGTGACGATCTGCCCGTGGTTGACCACGGCGACGGTGCCGCCGTCTCCGCCGGTGCCGCCATTGCCGCCGACGGTGGCCGTGAGGGCGATGTTGTTGCCCTTGTTTGCCGGCGCCTGACAGATGGCCGGCAGGGTGCACTGGGGGCCAGCGACCACGTTGATGGCGTTCGAGCGGCCGCCGACGCCACCGCCGCCGCCGACCGATTGCGCGAAGATGCCGTTGCCGCCCAGCCCGCTGGCAACGTTGCCCGCCTCGTCGGTGCTGCCGGTGATGATGGTGCCGGTGTTGGTGACGCTGACGGCGCTGGCATAGTTGCCGTCGCCGCCGAAGCCGCCCACCGACACGCCGACGTTGAACGTCGCGGCTTCCTCTTCGACGACGTTGGTGATGCCGAGCATCGCCATGATGGAGTTGCCGCCGTCGCCGCCGCCGCCGCCGACCGACTGCGCCACGATACCCATGGCATTGTCGCCGACGACGCGGATGGCGCCGTCGTTGATGACGGTTACGATGTCGCCGTAACCGCCGTCGCCACCGAGGCCACCGACCGAGACCCCGATGTTCGCCGTGGTCTGCGTGCCGCCGATGCTCATGCCGCCATAGATGGACATGCCGCCCTTGCCGCCGCCGCCGCCCACCGACTGCGCCAGCACGCCGTGCGAGCCGAAGCCGTAGGTGGTGATGGTGCCCGGGAGCAGCGTATCGGGGTTGACGAGGTTGGAGACCGCCACCGCCGCCGCGTGGTTGCCGTCGCCACCGCCGCCGCCGACAGAGACGCCGGCCTGTGCGGAGTTCTCGGAGCCGAAGTTGAACTGGCCGACCACCGACATGCCGCCATTGCCCCCGCCGCCACCCACCGACTGGGCGAATATGCCGAGCGACTCGGTGCCGTAGGTCGTGATCGAGCCGTAATTGTCGACCTTTACCGCGCCGGCGTAGTTGCCGTCGCCGCCACCACCGCCAACGGCCACGCCGACCTGACCGGCCGTCTCGCTGATCGTTGCAGTACCGCTGGCGGCAAAGCCGCCAGTGCCGCCACCGCCGCCCACCGATTGCGCGAAGATGCCGTTCGACTTCTTGCCGTCGGTGGTGATGCCGCCATGATTGGTCACGGTGACCGCATCGCTGAAGCCGCCGCTGCCGCCGCGCCCGCCGAGGGCTACCGCGACGCTGAGGTTGCCTTCGCCCCCGCCGCTGGCCGCCAGCGACAGGCCGAAGCCGCCGTCGCCGCCGCCGCCGCCGATCGACTGCGCGTGGATGCCGTCGGCGCCGTCGCCCCAGGTGGCGACGTGCGAGCCGCGATTGGTCAGGTCGACGCCACCGCCGGTGCCACCGGTGCCGCCACCGCCGCCGATGGCCAGCGAGAAGCTTGCGCCATCGCCGAGCGACAGGGTACCGGCGCCGGCGAAGCCGCCATTGCCACCGCCGCCGCCCACCGACTGGGCGAACAGCGCATGGGCGCTGTTGCCGGTGCGGATGACTTCGTCGTCGACGGTCTTCTTCGTGCCGGTCTCGACATCGGCATAGTTGTCGAGGATGACGTGGCCGCCGTTGCTGCCCACACCGCCCTTGCCGCCGATTGCGACCGCAAAGGCGCCGGCCGGCATCACGTCAGGAATGGCGATCGCGACGCTGAGCGCAATGCTGGAGCCGCCATTGCCGCCGCCGCCGCCGAGGGATTGCGCGAGCACGCCGTAGCTCAGGTCACCGAGGGTGGTGATGTGGCCGTGGTTGTCCACGGTAACGTCGCCGCCCAGGCTGCCCGCACCGCCATTGCCACCGACGGCAACTGCCGCCGTCAGCACGCCGCCGCTGGCCCCCAGGCTGAAGCCGCCATTGCCGCCGCCGCCGCCCACCGACTGCGCCAGCAGACCGAAGGAGCCGGCACCTTCGGTGATCAGCCGGTCGGAGTTGTCGACCTTCACGGCGCCACCAGTGCCGCCACCGCTGCCCTTGCCGCCAATGCTTACACTGATCGATCCGCCCCCGAGAGCGCCTGTAGCGGAGAACCCGCCGCTACCACCGCCGCCGCCGACCGATTGCGCAAAGATCGCATGCGAGCCGTCACCGCGCGTGTGAATGGTATCGTCCGCCGGGAGCGATCCGTTTGCCGGAATGGCCGAAACGTTAACGGTGACGGCGCCGCCATTGCCGCCACCGGCGCCGTTGCCGCCAAGACCGACCGATCCGGACAGGGCGCCACCGGTGACCGCGACGGCATAGCCGCCGCTGCCGCCACCGCCACCGACCGACTGGGCCAGGATGCCGTGCGAGCTGTCTCCGGTCGTGTCGATACCGCCCATTGCGTTCACCAGCACCGTGTCGCCATGTCCGGCCTCGTCACCCGCCCCGCCGATCGCCAGGCCGAGCGAAAAGCCGCCCGAGGCGGAACCGGAGACGGCGCCGCCACCGCTGCCGCCGCCGCCGCCCACCGACTGGGCGAAGATGCCGTTGGCGACATCGCCCGTGGTCGTGATGTGGCCCTTTTCGTTGAGCGTCACCGTGTCGGCGGAGCCGCCCTTGGCGCCCTTTCCGCCGAGTGCAACGCTGGCACTGAAGGTCGGGTCGATCGAGCCGCTGATGGCCAGGCCGCCATTGCCGCCGCCGCCGCCCACCGACTGCGCCTGGATGCCGTGCGCGCCGGTGCCGCCCGTGGTGATGGTCGCGGAGGCGAGATCGGCGAGGTTGCCGGAGAGCTCGTTGACAATGACCTTGCCGCCCTTGCCGCCGAGGCCACCGTCGCCGCCCACGGCTACCGAGACGCCAAGCCCGCCCGAATAGGCGTTGCCGCCATTGCCTCCGCCGCCGCCCACCGATTGGGCGAAAATGCCGACCGAGCCGCGCTCATGCGTAGTGATGGAGCCGGTGTTGTTGACCTTTACCGTATTGGAACCGCCGCCCGAGCCGGCCTTCCCGCCGACGGCAAACAGGCCGCCGCTGTCACCGCCATCCCCGCCGCCACCGCCGATGGACTGGGCGAGGATACCGAACGAGTCGGCACCCTTCGTTTCGATGCCGCCGGTGTTGTTGACGGTCACCTTGTTGCCGCTCGACTCGCCACCGCCATTGCCACCGATCGCCACCAGCCCGCCTGCACCGCTGCCTTGGCCGGCACCCGCGCCCTTGCTTTCGGCGTAGATGCCGTGCGCCCGTGTGCCATTGGTCTCGATGGAGCCGGCATTCGAGACGGTGACCACGCCCGCGTTACCGCCGTTGCCGCCCTTGTCGCCAAGCGCCACCAGGCCGCCGGAACTGCCACCGGAGCCGCCATTGCCGCCATTACTGACTGCATAGACGCCGTGAGCGCCATCGCCCGTGGTCTTGATGCTGGAGTTGCCCAGGAGGTTGACCGTGACGTCGGCGCCATTGCCGCCGTTGCCGCCGCGACCCGGAGAGGACACGATCAGGCCGAAGGAGCCGCCGCCCTTGCCCCCTGTGCCGCCGATGCTGGTGGCGGACACGCCATAGCCGCCGGTTACGACGATCGTCCCGTTGTTGTTGACGGCGACCGACCCCGCGTTGCCGCCTGAGCCGCCACCGTTACACCAGGTGGCGAGCAGAATGGTGGTGCAGCCCCCGTTGCCGCCGTTGCCGCCCAGCGACTGCACGCGGATGCCGGTGGCGTTGCCGGTGGTGAACGCGGCGCCGTTGTTGGTGACAGTCAGGCTGCCAGCAACGGTGCTGCCACCGTCCACTGCAATCTCCTGCAGGTGCTGCGCCAGTGTCGTCTCGGTGTAGGTGGTTGGGTCGGATCCGATGGTGAACGAGTCTTCAGCATCGTTGCTGAAGATGTAGTCCGTGCCGACCAGGATCGGTGCGCCGTCCTTGGCCAGCACCTTCTTGTTGTTGGTGCCATCGGCGCTCGGATCGATGTCGTAGGTGATGACGGTGTAGGTGGTCCGGGTGTCGGTATCGCTGGAATTCACGCCGGACTGCGTCAGGCTTAGGCCGATCGTTCCGGGTGTGACGGTGGTCGTTCCCGGCGTGCCGTTCCCGGTGTTCACGGTGTCGACGCCGCCGCTGTAGTTGATGCCGTCGGTCGGGACGTCGACGCAATTGGCGGTGGTGCCGTTGACCAGACATCCGGCGTTCGGCGCGGCCAATACGCCAGTACTGCCGCTGAAGGAGAGGAGCAGCGCGAACAGGAGCGAAAGGATAGCGCCTCTTAGTACTCTTTCGCCGGCCGCCGCCTCTTCATGGCGAGCGAAAGAATTCCTGCAGCCGTACGCCATGGATCGCCCCCCGAGAATCCTAATAATTTCATATTGAACTTTCGGTCGTATAGGAACGAGGCTGCAGAAACCGTCCCAATTCGACCCACCTGCGTTGCCGGTTTGTCACAGTTGGCCGATCGACGATAGTTCAGTCGAGCTGTTGCCATCTTCGTTCATGGATACGGCACGGAGGCGGCGCCCGGGTGCACGCAGGCTACGGAGTTGCGGCCAACCTAGCCCTGTGGGCTAGGCTCCCAGCCGGTCAGCAGGCCTTCCCAGCCGGGAAACCACTCGAGCAGGAGGATCTGGACGGCGCGGTCCCAGCCCAGCCAGATGGCGAGCGCCGTCAGCAGCAGGATGGCGCCGAAGACCCGCTGTACGGT
>JBQCFF010000396.1:0-2084 GCA_051959485.1 Devosia sp.
TTGGTGTCGCCGATCTGCTCGTCCGCGCCGCCGAAGACGATCTTCGTGGTGGACGGGAAGTTCTGCTGGGCGACCCACTCCTTCAGCGTCTCGACCTTCTGGTCGGCCGGCACGCCCGGCGTCAGGTTGGCGGCGACCGTCATCTGGTAGCTGCCGTTCTTGCGGCTGATGTTGGCGACCTTCGGCACTGCCGCGCGCTTGATGAAGTTCGACACCGGCACCAGGCCCTGGGCCGTCACGATGCGCAGCGAGTCGAGCGCGTCGAACGAACGCTCCTCGAGCGGCAGGCGCACCTTGATGTCGAGCTCGTCGTCGGCATCGTTGGGCCGGTAGGAGCCGAGCTTCACGCCCGACGTCACCAGCTGCACATACGGGCTGAGCTCGCGCACGCCGATGCCGTACTTGGCCGCGGCCTCGCGGTCGATCGTCACTTCCCAGTCGATGCCGGGCGAGGGACGGCCGTCCTCGATGTCGATGGTGTCGCCGAGGTCCTTCTCGATGTAGTTCCGCAGCTTCGTCACCACCGGCACGAGGTCGTCGTAGTTCGAGCTCTCGACGCTGAGGTTGATCGCCTTGCCGGCCGGCGGGCCGTTTTCCTGCGCCGCGATCTGCACTTCGAGGCCAGAGATCTTCGACACGCGGTCGCGGATGTTCTGGAAGATTTCCTCGGCCTTGACGCGCTCGTTCCACGGCATCAGCTGCAGGTTGAACTGGCCGATGGTGTCCGGCGGACCGCCGCTGGAGAAGGCGCTGCCGCCGCCGGCGAAGGTCATGATCGAGTCCTGGATGCCGGGCACCTGCAGGATCTGCTGCTCGACCTCCACCAGGTAGTCGCGGATCTGCGTCGGCGAGTAGTTGCCGCGTGCGATCACGTTGACCGTGCCGAACTCGGGCTCGGAAGCGGGGAAGGCTTCCACCCCGGTCGGATGGGTAGCGTAGAAGGCGAACGAGGCGACGACGATGGCAAAGCCGACCGCCAGCGTGATGATCGGATGCCGGATCAGGTGCTGCAGCGTGCGCACATAGATGCCCGTCGCGCCCCGCACCTTCTGCACGTCGAACTTGTCGGCGTACATCACCACGTCGGCCGCTTCCTTGGCCTTCTGGTCGACGTGCTTGGACGCGATGATCGCGCCGATCACCGGCATGAACACCAGCGCCGACAGCAGCGAGGCGCACATCACCACGATCACGATGATCGGCAGGTAGCTCATGAACTTGCCGATGATGCCCGGCCAGAACAGCAGGGGCACGAAGGCACCCAGCGTCGTGAAGGTGGCCGAAACCACGGGCACGAACATCTTGCGCGCCGCGAGGATGAACGCCTCCTTCTTGGAGACGCCCTCCTGCAGCTTTCGTTCGGCGTACTCCACCACCACGATCGGGTCGTCGACGAGCACGCCCACCGCCAGCACCAAGCCGAACATGATCATCATGTTGATGGTCAGGCCCATCATCTGCACGACCAGGAAGGCGATCATGAACGACACCGGGATCGAGGTGCCGATCATCAGGGCAGGGCGGACGCCGAGCGTCGCCACGCAGACCGTCATCACCAGCGCGACGGCGGTGAGCACCGCAGCCTCGAGCGAACGGAACAGCGACTTGGTCGAGTCCGCCTGGTCGACGAGGAACGAGTGCTGGATGCCGCTCGGCCACGCCTTGGTGAACTCGGTCGTCACCTGGCGCACCTGGTCGGAGACGTCGATGACGTTGGTGCCGAGCTCCTTGATGACGCCCAGCGTGATCGCCGGCTCGCCGTTGACGTGCGCGTAGTTGGTTGCGTCCTCGAAGGTGCGGGTGATGGTCGCCACGTCGCCGAAGGTGACGACGTTGTCGCCGTCGGTCTTGATCGGCAGCGAATAGACGTCGGCGGCAGTGCTGATCAGGCCCGGCACCTCGACGTTGAACGAGCCGTGGCCGGTATCGAGCGTACCGCCCGGCACCACCATGTTGTTCTTGGCGAGCGCATCGAGCAGCTGGCCGGCGGTGAGGTTGTAGGCCTCGAGCCGGTTCATATCGATGGTGACCGCCAGCATCTCGTCGCGCGAGCCCGAGATCGACACGGACTGCACGGTCGGGAT
>JBQCFF010000397.1:0-14175 GCA_051959485.1 Devosia sp.
TACCCTTTACGCCCTTGTCGATCCTGTTTCGTCCCCATGCAACCCGCCACGACGGGGAGATTTGGTGGAGACGCCGGGCACTGCCCCCGGGTCCAATGGGTTTATTACGATAGCCGTTTATCGCCATAGCCGTTGCCGGCACCAGTTATATAGGACGCCGCTCCGCCGGATGCAAATGCCTCCCGGAGCGGAGTTCTCCCAACGGTAGCGGCGACTTATCCCCGCTTTCCGCCGCACGGCTACACTCTCCCCTGGGGCAACCAGGAGGGAGAGACCATGAACATCCAAGAAATCCAGCAAGCGCTGCACGCCAAGGGCTTCGATCCGGGACCGCACGACGGCATCATGGGGGCACAGACGCGGGCGGCCATCAAGAGTTTCCAGGCGGCGAACGGCCTCGTCGTCGACGGCATCGTCGGGCCGGTCACCTCGGCCAAGCTGTTCACCACCATGAAGCCCAGCAACAAGACGGCGGCGCCGATCAACGTCGAGTTTCCCTGGTACGCCGAGGCCTGGCGCCTGCTCGGCATCACCGAGGTCGGCGGGCCGGGCGACAACCAGGTCATCCTGGCGTGGGCCAAGGATCTCGGCATTCCCTACAGCGAGGACGAGACGCCCTGGTGCGGGCTGTTCGTCGCCCACTGCGTCGGTTCGCAACTGGCCGAGGAGCCACTTCCTTCAGGACCGCTCGGGGCGCGGAACTGGGGCCGCTTCGGCAACGAGGTGAAACCGCAGCCCGCCGCGGTCATGGTCTTCTGGCGCGGCAACAAGAACGGTGCGAACGGTCATGTCGGCTTCTACGCCGGCGAGGACGATACGCATTTCCACGTGCTCGGCGGCAACCAGAGCGACAAGGTTTGCGTCACCCGCATCATGAAGGACCGGCTCCTCCATGCCCGCTGGCCCTCCACCGTGCCCGCCGCTAACGGCAAGGCACTGAAGGTGGACGCCGCGGGCCTGAGCGACGCCGCCAAGCTGCACTAGCCAAACGCAGCGGCGGCGCCGGATGTCCTCAGGGCAGCACGGCGACGCCGCTGATCTCGATCATGAAGTCCGGGTGCGCGAGGCCCAGCACCTTGGCCGCGCAGACGGTGGGCGGGTTCGGCCGCCCGCCCCACACCTTCATCCACGCCTCGAAGCCGGGCCGGATGTCGATGTCGCCGGCGATGTAGAGGGTCACCTGCACCAGGTGCTCGACCCCCGCTCCCGCCTCGGCAAGGCACGCCTGCAGGTTCCTGATCGCCTGCTCCGTCTGGGCGCCGAGGTCGCCCTTGCCGACGATCGATCCATCCCCCGCCACCGCGTTCTGCCCGCCCACCAGCATGGTCCGGGCGCCGGCCGGCAGCACCACCGCCTGCGTGTACGCCGGGTTCGCATGCATCGACTTGGGGTTGATGTATTCGACCATTCGTCATCTCCTGCTCAGCATCGGGCCGGAGACACTGCCTCAACCGCGGGCCGGCCGAAAGCCTGACAAAGCCCGCCCACTTGTGGGAAGGATCGCCGGCTGCCCCTCGCCCCCGGCGAATCGCCCTAGAACCGAGCCATGCAACAGTACCTCGACCTGCTTCGCGACGTCCTCGACAACGGCACCGACCGGCCGGACCGCACCGGCACCGGCACCCGCTCGGTGTTCGGCCGGCAGGCGCGCTTCGATCTCGCGGCGGGCTTTCCGCTCCTCACCACCAAGAAGCTGCACCTCAAGTCGATCGTCTACGAGCTGCTGTGGTTCCTGCGCGGCGAGACCAACGTGCGCTGGCTGCAGGAGCGCGGCGTCAAGATCTGGGACGAGTGGGCCGACGAGAACGGCGACCTCGGTCCCGTCTACGGCTCGCAATGGCGATCCTGGCCCGACGGCCATGGCGGCACCATCGACCAGATCGCCAACGTCGTGCACTCGATCCGCACCAAGCCGGACTCGCGCCGCCATATCGTCACCGCCTGGAACCCGGCCGAGGTCGACGACATGGCGCTGCCGCCCTGCCACTGCCTGTTCCAGTTCTACGTCGCCGACGGCAAGCTCAGCTGCCAGCTCTACCAGCGCTCCGCCGACCTCTTCCTCGGCGTTCCGTTCAACATCGCGTCCTATGCGCTCCTCACGCACATGATGGCGCAGGTGACCGGCCTTGCGCCGGGCGAGTTCGTCCATTCGTTCGGCGACCTGCATCTCTACCACAACCACTTCGAGCAGGCCCGGCTGCAGCTCACCCGCACGCCCAAGCCGCTGCCACGGCTCGCCATCAGCCCCGACCGGCACGACATCTTCGATTTCGCGTTCGAGGATTTCACCATCAGCGGTTATGATCCCGACCCGCATATCAAGGCCGAGGTCGCTGTATGAAACCGCTGCCGTTCGTCCTCGCCCCGGTGATCCTGCTCGTCGCGCTCGGCACCGCAGCGCTCGCCAACGACACCATGTCCCAGCTCGGCACCGGCGGGCTGGTCTTCCTCACCTCCGACAAGGTCTCGATGGAATCCGAGGACCTGACCGTCGGTCCCGAGCAGGTGCGGGTGGTCTACCAGTTCCGGAACAATGGCGACGCCGACGAGCACGCGCTCGTCGCCTTCCCGCTGCCCGACATCACCGGCGACGGCGATTTCATGGTCTCGGTGCCATCCGAGGACCCCGAGAACATCTTCGGCTTCACCACCACCTTCAACGGCGAGCCGGTGGATGTCGAGCTCCACCAGTACGCCTTCGCCTACGGCGTCGACCAGACCGCGGTCCTGAACGAGCTCGGCGTCCCGCTGATCCCCTATGGCAGCGCGGTGTCCGACGCGCTCGATGCCCTCGCGCCCGAGGATCAGCAGCGGCTCCGGCACCTCGGCATGGTCATCCCGATGGAATACGACATCGGCAATGGCATGGAGACCCACTACACCGCGGTGTGGACGCTGAAATCCACCTACACCTGGGAGGCCGACTTCAGGGCCGGCGAAACCGCCGAGGTGGTGCATCAGTATAAGCCGAGCGTCGGCGGCACCGTCGCCGTCACCTTCCTCGCGCCGCCCTACGATGGCGAGGACCGCGCCGCCGACTACCGCAAGCGCTACTGCACCGATGACAGCTTCATCGAGGCCGTGCGCAAGACCATGCCCAACCCCGACGAGCCGTACAGCGCGCCCTTCACCGAAAGCTGGATCAGCTACGTCTGGTCGACCGGCAGCAACTGGAGCGGCCCGATCAAGAAGTTCCACCTGACCATCGACAAGGGCCTGCCGGGCAACCTCGTATCGTTCTGCTGGGACGGCAAGGTCACCAAGACCTCGCCGACGACCTTCGAGATGGAGGCCAGGGACTGGTACCCGCCCTGGGGCCGCGAGCTCGAGGTGCTGATCCTCAACAAGCACAATCCCGATCCGAACGTCGGCTGATGCGGGACATCGGAGAACTCGGCGAGGCGGTGGAGCGCGTGTCGCAGATCTATGCGACGCGCTGCGATATTCGCCGCGACGATGACTGGTTTGCGCTCAAGCTGCAGGAGGAGGCGGGCGAACTGGTGGCCGAGTATCTGCGCGGCACCGGTCGGGGCAGGGTGGGTGACCGCACTCCCGACGCCATCCGCCGGGCGCTCGAAGACGAGACGGCCGACCTGTTCGCGCAGTTGCTGCTGTTTGCTCGCCACAACAAGATCGACCTCGAAGCCGCGCTGGCCCGCAAGTGGTTCGCCTGGCTCGACGGCAAACCGGACCCCTGAGGCATGACCATCACCATCCGCAGCGCGGTGCCCGCGGACGCCGCGCTGATCGTCCGCTTCATCGCGGCGCTCGCCGAGTACGAGAAGCTGGCGCACGAGGCCAGGGCCTCCGAGGCCGACATCACCCGCGACCTGTTCGGGCCAGAGCCGAAGGTGTTCTGCGAGATCGCCGAGCATCACGGGGAGCCGGTCGGCTTCGCGCTCTGGTTCTACACCTACTCGACCTTCCAGGGCCGCCACGGCATCTGGCTCGAGGACCTGTTCGTCGACCCCGCCGCTCGTGGCCTCGGCATCGGCAAGGCGCTGCTCGTCAACCTGGCGCAACGCTGCGTCCGGGAGGGGCTCGGCCGCTTCGAATGGTGGGTGCTCGACTGGAACACGCCGTCGATCGATTTCTACCGCTCGCAGGGGGGCGTCCTGCAGGACGAATGGACCAAGGTCCGTGTCGATGGCGACGCCCTGCGACGGCTCGGCGCGCCGGGAGGTACACCGTGACCGTGCCCATCGCGATGATCGCCGCGATCGGCGAAAACTCGGTGATCGGCCGCGACGGGCAGATTCCCTGGCGGCTGCCCACCGACTTCGCCCATTTCAAGCGGACCACGCTCGGCAAGCCGCTGATCATGGGCCGAAAGACCTTCGAGTCGATCGGCAAGCCGCTGCCCGGCCGCACCAACATCATCGTCACCCGCCGGCAGGGCTACGCTCCCGATGGCGTTGTCGTCTGCCACAGCCTCGCCGCGGCCCTCGCCGAGGCGCAACGCATCGCCGCGGCAGATGGTGCAGCCGAGGTGATGATCGGCGGTGGGGCCGAGATCTACCGCGAGGCGATGCCGCTAGCCGACCGGCTCTACATCACCCACGTCGCCGCCTCGCCCGAAGGCGACGCCCGCTTTCCCCCCATCGATCCGGAGAGCTGGGAAGTCGAAGCCCGCAGCGACCTGGCGCGGGGCGAAAAGGACAGCGCCGACTTTATAGTGTTGACCTATGTCCGCCGCGGCGGAAGCGCACGTTGATCGGCCGATAGCGCTTCCCTATATAGTCCCGAACGACCAATCAGGCAGAAAGGTGCTAGATGCCCTGGGACAACAATACGGGTGGGGGCGGCCGCAATAATGGCGGTCCCTGGGGGCAGGTCCCGGGCGGTGGCGGCGGCGGTGGTGGTAACAACCGGCGCCCTGGCGGCACCCCGAGCCTCGAGGACATCCTGGCGCGCGGTCGTGACCGCTTCCAGGGCGGCGTTCCCGGCGGCCGCTGGGCCATTGCCGGCGCCGTGCTGGCGCTGCTCGTATTCTGGGCGTTCAACGCGTTCTACACCATCGATGCGCAGCAGCGCGGCGTCGAATTCCGCTTCGGCAAGCCGAAGCCGGAGCTCAGCACGCCGGGCCTGCATTTCCACTGGTGGCCGGTCGAGCATGTCGAGCGGGTCAACATCACTGAAAACCAGACCATCATCGGCTCGTCCACCACCGGCACCTCCAACCGCAGCGCCTCCGACAACGGCCTGATGCTGTCGGGTGACCAGAATATCGTGGACGTGCGGTTCTCGGTGCTCTGGCGCGTGTCCGATCCGGTGAAGTTCCTGATCGACGTTCGCGAGCCCGACGACATGGTGCGCCGCACGGCCGAGAGCGCCATGCGCGAAGTCGTCGGTCGCCGGCCGGTGCAGGACATTTTCCGCGACGACAAGGCCGACATCCAGAACGAGGTTCAGGAGATCATCCAGTCCATTCTCGACAGCTACGGCCTCGGCGTGACGCTGAGCCAGGTCACCATCGACAACGCGGCGCCGCCGGCCGAAGTGGCCGATGCCTTTAACGAGGTGCAGCGCGCCGGACAGGATGAGGACAAGCTGCAGGAAGACGCCCGCCAGTATGCCAACACCCAGCTTGGCTCGGCTCGTGGTCAGGCCGCGCAGCTGCGCGAAGCCGCCGCCGCCTACAAGCAGCAGGTGGTGTTCGAGGCACAGGGTGAGGCGGCTCGCTTCACTTCCGTCTACAACCAGTACGTGCAGAACCCTGACGTGACCCGCAAGCGTCTCTATCTCGAGACGATGGAGCAGGTGCTCGGCAGTTCCCAGAAGGTGATCATGGATTCCGGCGCCGGTTCGGGCGTCGTGCCCTACCTGCCGCTGCCGCAACTCCAGCCGCGAACCAACGGGCCCGCCGCTACGGCCGGTGCAGGGAGCAACTAAGCCATGAACCGTCTCGTTATCGCGGCCATAGCAGTCGCCGCTGCCCTCTACGTGCTGTTCTCCTCGCTCTACGTCGTCAACGAGCGTGAGCAGGCCATCGTGGTGCGCTTCGGCGGCATCATCGACGTGAAGACCGAACCGGGCCTTTACTTCAAGATTCCGACCGATTTCGTCGACAGCGTGCAGATCATCGAGGATCGGCTGCTGCGCTACGATCTCTCCAACATGACGGTGCAGGTGCAGGGCGGCGCGTTCTACGAAGTGGACGCCTTCCTCACTTACAAGATCGTCGATCCGCGTCGTTTCCGCGAGGTGGCACAGGGCGACCTCAGGATTGCCGAGGATCGCATCAGCACCCGCTTCACCGCGGCGCTGCGCGAAGTCTACGGCGTTCGCAGCTTCAATGCGGCGCTGTCTCAGCAGCGGGCCGAGATGATGACCCAGGCGCGCAATCTCATTCGCCCCGGCGTCGCCGAACTCGGTATCGACATCGTCGACGTGCGCATCCTCCGGACCGACCTCTCGACCCAGGTGTCGGAGCGGACCTACGAGCGCATGCGGGCCGAGCGTCTGGCGGAAGCGGCGCTGCTGCGTGCTCGCGGCCAGCAGGCGGCTGATACGATCCGCGCCATTGCCGATCGTCAGGCGGTGGAAATTCGGGCCGAGGCGCAGCGTGATGCCGACATCCTCCGCGGTGAAGGCGATGCCGAGCGCAACCGCATCTTCGCGGCCGCCTACAATGCCGATCCGGAGTTCTTCCAGTTCTACCGCTCGATGGAGTCCTATCGGAACGCGCTCGGCAATACCGGCACGACCATGGTGCTGTCGCCTGACTCGGAGTTCTTCCGCTACTTCGAAAACCAGGGCGAAGGCACGCCGGGTAAGCCGCTTCCCGAGCCGCAGACGCCGGACATTCCGGTTCCGACCGACGTGCCGGCCAACGAGTTGCCCAACCTCGCGCCGGATTCCGGCCTGACGGACGGCACTGGGCCGCTCGAAGGAACCGGTAGCCAGTTCCCGGCCGAGGTGACGCCGTCGGTGCCGCCTCCCGGCCAGGCCGCGCCCGCCGAGGCACAGCCCGCCACCCCGTGACGGACTTCCTGGCGGCGCTGGCCCTGGCCATCGTCATCGAAGGGCTGCTTTACGCCGCTTTTCCGGAGCACATGAAGAAGATGCTGGCATCGATATTGTCGATGCCAGCATCAACGATTCGTGCGGTTGCGCTGGCTTGCGCGCTTGTCGGACTTGCCCTCTTTTGGTTGGTCCGCGGCTGAGCCAGCCTCTCGGCAGCAGTGGTGTGGGAGAACTGTTGAATGGGTGTGCTGCGCGGCAGTCTGTCGGCGTTGATCGCCGTATCTGGTCTGGTGCTCGGGCCGCTGGGCAGCGTGCCCGCCTACGCCAAGGGGCCCGAGTCGGTCGCTTCGCTGGCCGAGCAGCTGTCTCCGGCGGTGGTGAATATCGGCACCTCGCGCCGGATTGCCGGTGGTGGCGGCGTGCCGTTCCCCGAAGTGCCCGATGGCTCGCCGCTCGAGGAGTTCTTCGACGAGCATAATCCCAATAACGGCCTCGGCGAGGAGCAGATGCAGGAGGCGCGGAGCCTCGGCTCGGGCTTCATCATCTCGGCCGACGGCACCATCGTCACCAACAACCACGTAATCGACGGCGCCGAACAGATCGAGGTCTTTCTGACGGACGGCACGCGACTGCCGGCCAAGATCGTCGGCGCCGACGACAAGACCGACCTCGCCATTCTCAAGGTGGAGGCCGGGCGAGACCTGCCCTTCGTCGAGTTCGGCGACAGCGACAGCGCGGTGGTCGGCGACTGGGTGATGGCCATCGGCAATCCGTTCGGCCTCGGCGGCTCGGTGACCCTCGGCATCGTCTCGGCCCGCAACCGCGACATCCAGTCCGGCCCATACGACCAGTTCATCCAGACCGACGCGGCGATCAACCAGGGCAATTCCGGCGGCCCGCTGTTCGACATGAACGGCAAGGTGGTCGGCATCAACACCGCCATCATTGCACGCGGCGGCAACTCGCTCGGCATCGGCTTTGCTGTCCCCGTCAACCTCGCCAAGCCGGTCATCGACCAGTTGGCCGAGTTCGGCGAGACACGGCGCGGCTGGCTCGGCGTCGGCATCCAGGAGGTCAGCGAGGACATCCGCGACAGCCTCGGTCTGGCGAGCACCGCGGGGGCGCTGGTCATCGACGTCACCAAGGGCGGCCCGTCGGAAAACGTCATCGTACAGGGCGACATCATCCTCGAGTTCGACGGCCAGTCGATCGCCCGGATGCGTGACCTGCCGCGCGTCGTTGCCGAGACAGCGGTCGGCAAGGCGGTGCCCGTCAAGGTGCTGCGCGACGGCATGCAACTGGACCTCGACATCACCCTCGGGCGTCTCGAGGTCGGGGAACAGCTGATCGCCAGCCGCGGCCAGCTTCCCGCCGAGGAGACGCCGTCGCCCGCCGCAGCCGATCCGGCTGAAGTGGAGCCGGCGCCGCAGGGCCTCGCCGACCTCGTCGGTTTCGCCGTCGCACCGCTCGACGAGCCCCGCCGCGCCGAGTTCGGCATCGCGCCCGAAACGGAGGGCATCGTGATCACCGAGGTGAAGGGGGGCAGCGACGCCGATCGCAAGGGCTTCATCCCGGGCCTGCTCGTCACCGAAGTCAACCAGCGCCGGATCGCCACGGTCGACGAGCTGACGGCACTGGTAGACCAGGCGAAGGAAGCTGGTCGTCCGGCCGTCCTGTTCAAGGTGCAGGACCCCACGGGAGCCAGCCGCTTCATCGCCATCCGCCTCGGCTAGCGGCGGAAGCGCGCCAAATCTCCTGGGGGAAGCGCTCGGGCATGATGGCAAAGATTCACAAGTCGCCATCCCTTCGACTAGATTAAGACAATCGATTCGGCGCTGCCGCCGGGTCGAGTCTTTCTGAAGTTGTTTCCGGGCCGCGCGTGTGGCGGGTATTGTGAGGCATTGATGAACAAGCCGGCGCCCAAGGAACCGTCGATGGATGAGATTCTGTCGTCCATCCGGCAGATCATCGCCGACGACGATGCGGGCGCCGTGCGCAAGCCTGCCGTTTCGCCGCCCGCACCGCCGCGCAGTTTCGCCCCGGTGCCGCCCCGGCCCACCGAGCCGGCGCAGGGGGGCACCGAGCCCGAGCCGCTGGCGCTCTCTGCCGAACAGATCCTGCGCGACACTGCCGCCGATGACGCGGCGGGTTCGGGCGTCAGCTTCAGCGAGCTGATCGGCGCCGAGTCGCCCTCCACCGGCTTCGTCGATCCCGACGACGTTGCGTTCGATACGACGCCCGAACCCGTCGCTCCACCCCGTCCGGCCCCGACCTACGAGCGGCCGCGTCCCGCTGCGGTTGCGCAGGCGGCCCCGCTGCCTGATCCGCGCCTCACCTCCGAGATGGCTGAACAACTGCTGGAGCCGGCCACGCAGTCGGTGATCAACCGCTCCTTCGCCAAGCTGGGCAGCCTGTCGACGGTCGGCTCGAATGCCACCATCGAAGAGATCATGCGGGACATGTTGCGTCCCATGCTCAAGGAATGGCTGGACGAGAACCTGCCCGCCGTGGTCGAGCGCATGGTCGAGCAGGAGATCGCCCGCGTCTCCCGAGGCGGACGCTAGGCTCCTCCTGCTTCTAGCTTCGATCCTCGTCGAGATCAGCGAGCCGCGCCTTGTAGTAGGCGATGGCGCGCCTGTGGCTTTCGATCAGTTGCGGCCAGTTGGCGAGCTGAACCGGATCGCTCGGCGGCTTGTTCGCCGCCGCCCGTTCGAGGATGGCCAGTTGCGTCTGTTCGAATGCGAGCGCCTGTTCGAGGTGCGTCCTGGTCTCTCGTCCCATTGTTCCTTCGCGTCGGGCCCCTGACATCCGCCCCATGGCGGCTCCCCCAAGACCGGGCCCTGCACATTCATACTGACCGAAGCTGACGCCTCGCTGAAGCCTCAATCTGCGCCTGACGCCGTCGACGGCATTTCTTCCGATGCGTTTGTGTTGACTTCCCGGTCCAGCCTTTGCTTTAGACCTCACACCGAACTCCTGCCGCCCGCCGCGCCCTCCCTGCCGGCCGGGCCTTTGCTTTTTGGACATCCGATGCTCGAGAAGACTTACGAACCGTCCGCCGTCGAGGACCGCATCTACGAGGCATGGCTGAAGGCCGGCGCCTTCAAGGCTGGGGCAGGGGCCAAGCCCGGCGCCGAGACCTTCTCGATCGTCATTCCGCCGCCCAACGTCACCGGCTCGCTGCATATCGGGCACGCGCTCAACAACACCATCCAGGACATCCTGATCCGCTTCGAGCGCATGCGCGGCAAGGACGTGCTCTGGCAGCCCGGCACCGACCATGCCGGCATCGCCACGCAGATGATCGTCGAGCGCCAGCTGATGCAGCGCCAGGAGCCCGGCCGCCGCGAGCTTGGCCGAGAGAAATTCCTCGAGCGCGTCTGGGAGTGGAAGGCCGAGTCCGGCGGCACCCTCCTGAACCAGCTCCGCCGCCTCGGCGCCTCCGCGGACTGGTCGCGCGAGCGGTTCACCATGGACGAGGGGCTGTCCGAGGCCGTCCGCAAGGTGTTCGTCGGGCTCTACAACAAGGGCCTGATCTACCGCGCCAAGCGCCTGGTGAACTGGCACCCCGGCCTCGAGACCGCCGTCTCGGATCTCGAGGTCGAGAACATCGAGACGAACGGCAAGATGTGGCATCTCAAGTACCCCATCGAGGGTACGGATGAGACCATCACCGTCGCCACCACCCGTCCCGAGACGATGCTGGGTGACCTTGCCGTCGCCGTGCATCCCGAGGATGAGCGCTACAGGCACCTGGTCGGCAAGCAGGTGATCCTGCCGATCACCGGCCGCCGCATCCCCATCATCGCCGACGAGTACGCCGACCCCGAGCTGGGCTCCGGCGCGGTGAAGATCACCCCGGCGCACGACTTCAACGACTTCGAGGTCGGCCAGCGCCACGGCCTCAAGCCGCTCAACATCTTCACCACCTCGGCCAAGCTGAACAGCAACGTGCCGCAGGCCTATCGCGGGCTCGACCGGTTCGACGCGCGCAAGAAGGTGCTGGAGGAGCTCGAGCAGACCGGCGTCCTGACCTGGGTCGAGGACAAGAAGATCATGGTGCCCTACGACGAAAAGTCGAAGCAGGTCGTGATCGAGCCGTTCCTCACGGACCAGTGGTTCGTCAACGCCGAGGTGCTGGCGCAGCCGGCAATCGCCGCGGTGCGCGAGGGCCGTACGAAATTCGTGCCCCAGTCCTGGGAGAACACCTATTTCGCCTGGATGGAGAACATCAAGCCGTGGACCATCTCCCGGCAGCTCTGGTGGGGTCATCAGATCCCGGCCTGGTACGGTCCGCGCCTCAATACCGACCCCGACTTCAACAACGGTAGTGCCGGCCCCAAGGTGTTCGTCGCCGAAACCGAGGCGGAGGCAGCCAAGCTCGCCGAGGCCTACTACGGCAGCCGCAAGATCGAGGTCTATTCGGGCGGCCTCACCTCGACCGATTACGTCAAGGCCTACAACGGCTTCGACACGACGCAGCGCGACCGGCTCAACGCCGCGACCTGGGCTATGCGCAAACAGCGCGATCCCTTCGCCGAGCTTTCCGACTCCAAGGTGCCGCTGCACCGCGACGAAGACGTGCTTGACACGTGGTTCTCGTCCGCCCTCTGGCCCTTCTCCACCCTCGGCTGGCCACACGAGACTCCCGAGCTCAAGAAGTACTACCAGACCGACGTGCTGGTCACCGGCTTCGACATCATCTTCTTCTGGGTCGCCCGCATGATGATGATGGGGCTGGAATTCCTCCACGAGGAGCCGTTCCATACCGTCTACGTGCACGCACTGGTCCGCGACGAGCACGGCCAGAAGATGTCGAAGACCAAGGGCAACGTCATCGACCCCCTGAACCTCGTGGACCAGTACGGCGCCGATGCCACCCGCTTCACGCTCGCGGCCATGGCGGCACAGGGCCGCGACCTGCGCCTCGCGATGAGCCGCGTCGAGGGCTATCGGAACTTCGTCACCAAGCTCTGGAACGCTGCGCGCTTCCTCGAGATGAACGAGTGCATCCGCCTCGAAGGCTTCGGCCCCCGCGACAACCGGCTGGCGCTCAACCGCTGGATCGTGGGCTCCACCGCCCGCGCCGTCGAGGCGGTGACCAAGGCCATCGAGGACTACCGCTTCAACGAAGCCGCGAACGCTGCCTACGATTTCGTCTGGGGCACGTTCTGCGACTGGTACCTCGAACTGGCCAAGCCCGTACTCACGGGTGACGACGAGGGCGCCAAGATCGAGACCCGCGCCACCGCCGCCTATGTGCTCGACCAGATCCTGAAGCTGCTTCACCCCTTCATGCCCTTCGTCACCGAAGAGCTCTGGGCCGAGACCGGCAAGGTCGGCCCGAAGCGCGAGAAGCTGCTGATCCTCAGCGAGTGGCCCGACATGAAGGGCCTGGGGGAACCTGCAGCCACTGCCGAACTCGATTGGCTGATCGCGCTCGTCACCGGCATCCGTTCGGTCCGCCAGGAGATGAACGTACCGGGCGGCGCCAAGATCAGGCTGGTGGTCGTCGGGGCAGGGGAGGAGACCGGTACCCGGGTGGAGGCCCATCTCGGCTCGCTCACCCGTCTCGCCCGGCTCGAGAGCGTCGACTACAGCTCCGAAGTGCCGCCGGAATCGGCGCAGATCGTCCTCGGGGAGGCCACCTTCGCCCTGCCGCTGGCCGGCGTCATCGACATCGCCGCCGAGCGCGCCCGCCTCACCAAGGACATCCGCAAGGAAGACGACGAGATCGAGAAGATCGACCGCAAGCTCAACAACGAGCAGTTCGTCGCCAAGGCCCCGCCCGAGGTGATCGAGGAACAGCGCCAGCGGCGCGCCGATGCCGTGGAACGCCGCGCCCGGCTCGCCGAAGCCCTCGCCCGCCTCAGCTGAGCCCACCGCCTGTCATCCTCCCCGTGACGGGGAGGGTACCCCCTGCGGGTGCGGCTGGTGACAGGCCGCCTCACCCGCACTACATACCGCTCCTATGACCAGCCCCGCCGACCGCTCCCCTTTCGCCTTCACCCTCCTCGCCACCGACGGCATGGCTCGCCATGGCCGCATCGACACCTGGCGCGGCGAGGTCAACACGCCCGCCTTCATGCCAGTCGGAACGGTCGGCACGGTGAAGGCGATGTACCCCGAGCAGGTCCGCGACACCGGGGCCGACATCCTGCTCGGCAACACCTACCACCTGATGCTCCGTCCCGGCGCCGAGCGGGTCGCTGGGCTGGGTGGCCTGCACGACTTCATGGACTGGCAGCGCCCCATCCTCACGGACTCCGGCGGCTTCCAGGTCATGTCGCTGGCAAAGCTCCGCAAGCTCACCGAGCACGGCGTCACCTTCCGTTCGCATATCGATGGCGCCGCCTACGAGCTCACCCCCGAGCGCTCGATCGAAATCCAGACGCTGCTCGACAGCGACATCATCATGCAGCTCGACGAGTGCATTCCGCTTCCCTCGGACTACAAGGAGATGGAACGTGCGATGGAGCTCTCGCTGCGCTGGGCCGACCGCTCGAAGCAGGCCTTCGGCCGCCAGCCGGCTCGCTCGCTCCACGGCATCGTGCAGGGCGGCGACAACGCCGAGCTGCGTGGCCGCTCCGCCGCCGGGCTCAAGTCCATCGGCTTCGACGGGTACTCGATTGGTGGACTTGCTGTTGGCGAGCCGCAGGAGGTGATGTTCCGGGTGCTCGGCGAAATCACCCCCGAGCTTCCCATCGACAAGCCGCGCTACCTGATGGGCGTCGGTAAGCCCGATGACATCCTCGGGGGGATCGAACGCGGCGTCGACATGTTCGACTGCGTGCATCCCACCCGCGCCGGTAGGCACGGCCACGCCTACACGCGCTTCGGCGTCGTCAACCTGAAGAACGCCCGGCACAAGGACGATCCGCGGCCGCTCGACGAGGAATCGCCCAACCCGAACTGCCGCCGCTTCTCGCGTGCGTACCTGCACCACCTGGTGCGCACCGAGGAAATCCTCGGCGCCATGGTGCTGAGCCAGATCAACCTGCACTACTACCAGCAGCTCTGCATTGGTGCTCGCAACGCAATCGCGGCTGGCACCTTCGCCGATTATGCGGCACAAACCCGGGCGACCTGGGCCGCCGGAGACATCCCGGCGCTCTAGCCCCAACAAACCAGGAGAGCGTCATGGCCAGTCCGCAGAAATCCCGACTCAACCCGTTGATGGCCCATCGCAACCGCCTCGACGCGGTGACG
>JBQCFF010000398.1:0-4628 GCA_051959485.1 Devosia sp.
GCTGATGCAGAGCAAGGGGCAGTTCAAGCTCAACGAGCAGGGCGTCATCTTCCGCTCCGACACGTTCTACTTCGCCCAGGTGTCGCTGCCGAGCGATGCTCCGCCGGGGCCGTACCTGGCGCGCACCTACCTGTTCAAGGACGGGCAGATCATCGCGGAGAAATCGAACGGGTTCTCGGTGCGGAAGATCGGTTTCGAGCGCTTCCTCGGCATCGCCTCGCAGCAGCAGCCGCTGCTCTACGGGCTGGCCTGCGTGGCGCTGGCGCTGCTCACCGGCTGGCTGGGCGGCGTGGTGTTCAGGCGGTAGGGCCGAGAGTGAGGGGCGCCTCCCCTACCATGGCTGCCCGGTGATCAGCCGCTTCGGGCTGACGGGGTAGACGCGGCCCCGGCCGATCATCGCGACTTCCAGCGCCGGCCAGTGGAGCAGGCCGACAAAGGCCGGGTTGAGGATGTTGAGGGTGCCGGCCGAGGCGCCGTAGGCGGGCATGATGAAGGTGCGGTTGTCGTGCACGAAGCAGGCGCGGCGGACGGAGCGGCCGTTCATCGCGATGTGGGCGGAGGGGTGCAGGTGCCCGGCGACGACGCCCTGACCGTTCCGCTTCGGCTCGTGCACCAGGGTGAGGCCGGCCCGTTCGACGATTGTAGCGCAGGTGCCGCCCAGGGTGTGCGGGGCCGGATCGTGGTTGCCGGAGATCCAGGTCCAGCGGGCGCGGCCCATGAGCGTCGCGAGGCGCAGACGGTCGGCGGGCAAGAGCGTGGTGGTGCCCTCGTCGCGGTGGAAGCTGTCGCCGAGCGCGATGACTTCGGCGGCGCCGGTCGCGTCGAGGTCGCGCTCGAGCCGGCGCAGGGTCATGCCGGTATCGTAAGGCGGCAGCAGGCTGCCCCGGCGGGCGAAGGAGCTCAGCTTCTCGAGATGCAGGTCGGCGACCAGCAGCGCGTCCTCGGCACGCCAGTAGAGCGCGCCGGACGGCAGGGCCTCGAATTCGTGTCCGGCAAAGCGCAGCAGCACCGGAGCCTCGGTGGTCGTGGCGGCAGTCTTTGAGTTGTCGCGCTCTCGAACGGGAAAAGTCTGCAACTTTTCCGGTTCACGCTCCTGTGCCGCAGTAGAAATCGTCAAACCTGCCCCATCGCCTCTTTGATCAGCTCGTCGGCGGCTTCGATCATGGCGCTCTCGCGCGCTTCGCCGGGGACGCGCTCCTTGCCGATATCGAGCAGAATCGGTACCGCCAATGGGGAGATTCGGTCGAGTGGCTTGTGCACGATGTGCTGCCTGATCCTGGCAAGCATGTGGCCGAGCCGCTCGATGTCGAGCAGGCCGCGGGCGGCGTCGCGGCGCGTGGCCTGGATCAGGATGTGGTCGGGCTCGTGCTGGTAGAGCACGTCGTAGATGATGTCGGACGAGACGGTGATCTGCCGCCCGGTCTTCTCCTTCTGGCCGACATGGCGGCGTTCGATCAGCCCGGCGATGATGGCGCAGTTGCGGAAGGTGCGGCGCATCAGGGCGCTCTCGTCGAGCCAGGCCTCGAGGTCGTCGCCCAGCATATCCTCGTCGAACAGGTCGTCGAGCGACAGGCGGCCGGTGCGGATGAGGCCGGAAAAATCGCTGAGCCCCCAGATGGCGAGCGAATAATCGGACGCTACGAAGCCGAGCGGGCGGGCGCGGGCGCGCTCCAGCCGGCGGGTGAGCAGCATGCCGAGGGTCTGGTGCGCGAGCCGCCCCTCGAACGGATAGCAGACCATGAAGTTCTGCGCGCCGCGCGGGAACGTCTCGACCAGCAGGCTGTCGGGCTGGGGCAGCAGCGAGGCGTCGCGCTGCAGGCGCAGCCAGTCGGCCACCTGGTCGGGCAGCAGGTGCCAGTCGTCGGGATGCGCCAGCAGCTTGCGCACGCCTGCGGCGAGGAAGGTGGAGAGCGGGAACTTGCCGCCCATGTAGGACGGGATTCTCGGGTCCTTGCCCTGCGAGCGCGAGACATAGGCCTCATTCTCGAACATGCCCTCGTAGGCGACGACTTCGGAGCCGAACAGGAAGGTATCGCCCTTGGTGAGGGTGGTGAAGAAATACTCCTCCATCTCGCCCAGCACGCGGCCGTGGCGGCCGATCGGGCCGGTGGCGGCGCCGGACTTGAAGCCGCCCCCGCGGACGAGCCGGACCTTCACCATCGCATCCTCGACGATGGTGCCGACATTGAGCCGGTACTGCTGGGCGATGCCGGGATGGGCGATGCGGAACCTGCCGTCCGGCATCTTCCTGAGCTTGGCGTAGCGCTCGTAGGCGCGCAGGGCGTAACCGCCGGTGGCGACGAAATCGACGACGCGCTCAAAAGTCTCCCAATCGAGGTTGCGGTAGGGCCAGGCGCGGCGGATCTCGTCGTGGAGCGCGACCGGGTCGAACGCATCGGCACAGGCAGAGCCGAGGACGTGCTGGGCGAGCACGTCGAGGCCGCCGGAAACGGGATCCTCGCTGTCCTGCCAGTTGTGCTTCACCGCCTCGACCGCCGCCTCGCACTCCAGCACCTCGAAGCGGTTGGAGGGGACGAACAACGCCTTCGACGGCTCGTCGAGCCGGTGGTTGGCGCGACCGATGCGCTGCAGCATGCGCGACGCCCCCTTCGGCGCACCGACCTGCACGACGAGGTCGACATCGCCCCAGTCGATGCCGAGATCGAGCGTCGAGGTGCAGACCACGGCGCGCAGCCGCCCCTCGGCCATCGCCGCCTCGACCCGCCGGCGCTGCTCGACGGCGAGCGAGCCGTGATGCAGCGCGATGGGCAGTTCGTCGTCGTTCGCCTGCCACAGCAGCTGGAACAGCAGCTCGGCCTGCGAGCGGGTGTTGACGAAGAGCAGCGTGGTGCGGTGGTCGCGGATGATGCGGTAGAGGTCCGGGATGGCGTAGGCGGCGGAGTGGCCGGCCCAGGGCACGTGCTCCTCGGACTCGAGGATGGCGATGTCGGGCCGGGCGCCCCCCTGCCCGATCAGCAGCCGCGCCTCGGCAGCGGGCACCGGCGTGGCGATCCAGTCGCGCAGCAGCTCGGGATGGGCGACGGTGGCGCTCAGTGCGGTGATGCGCAGCTGGGGCGCCAGGGTGCCGAGGCGGGCGAGGCCGAGCGACAGCAGCTCACCGCGCTTGTTGGTGACCATGGCGTGCAGTTCGTCGATGACGATGCGCCGGAGGCTGCCGAAGAGTTTCGCGGCATCGCCGTGGCTGAGCAGCAGCGCCAGTTGCTCCGGGGTGGTGAGCAGGATCTGCGGCGGGTCGAAGCGCTGCCGCTGCCGCCGATGCGCAGGGGTGTCCCCGGTGCGCGCCTCGACCTTGATCGGCAGCCGCATTTCGCTGACGGGCGTCATCAGGTTGCGCTGCACGTCGACGGCGAGCGCCTTCAGCGGCGACAGGTAGAGGGTATGGAGGCCCGGGCGCGGGTTGCCGATCAGGTCGTTGATGGTGGGCAGGAACCCGGCCAGCGTCTTGCCGGCGCCGGTGGGGGCGATCAGCAGGGCGGAGGCGCCGGCCTCGGTGGCTTCCAGCACATCGAGCTGGTGGGCGCGGGGCGACCAGCCCTTGGAGGCGAACCAGTCGGTGATCTGGGAATGGAGGGCCAAGGAACGTTCCCGGTTTGTGCACAGTATGGGGCGTGGACCAGCGACCGACAAGAGGGCGGCTGACGCTAGGCCCCACCGCTCGAAAAGGAGTAAGATCGGGCGGTTCGGTCCCCGCGACCAAGACAAGAACAGCGGTGACGGAGGAGTAGATGCAGTCCTTACCCTAAGTACTGAGGCTGAGCCCGGAGGATGCCCTGTCCTTCCTGGTCAACAACATCGAGGCGCTGCCAGCCGACGAGCGCATCGTGGTCGGCATCGCGGGCGGGCCGGGGGTGGGTAAATCCACCATCGCCGGGCAGCTGGTCGCGGCGCTGAATGCGCGCCGGCCGCACAGCGCCGCCTATGTGCCGATGGACGGCTTCCACATGCGGCACGCCAAGCTCGAGGCGCTCGGTACCGCCAAGGACAAGGGGGCGCCGCACACCTTCGAGGGCGAGGCCTTCGCCGAGTTCCTGCGCGGCCTGAAGGCCGCCACCGGGCCGGTGCACGGGCCGGGCTATTCGCGCGCCATCGAGGACGTGGTCGAGGACCAGTTCACCGTGGCGCCCGAGGCGCGCGTGCTGGTGACCGAGGGCAACTACCTGCTGCTCGCCAACTCGCCCTGGTGGCACGTGCGGCCGCTGCTCGACTACGCCGCCTATCTCGACGTGCCGCGCGAGAAGGTGCGGGCTCGGCTGCTGAAGCGGCATGCCGAGCACGGGCTGTTCAGCGAGCAGCGGAACCGCGAGCATGTCGAGCGCGTCGACCTGGCCAATTACGACCTCGTCGGGCACTCGCGCGGCCGCGCCGACGTGGTGATCGAGCGGGTGACGGAGAAGTAGGAGCGCGCTGTTCCACCCCACCCGAGCTCCGCTAAGGCTTCGCCTAAGCTTCGCTACCCTCCCCATCAAGGGGAACTGTTTACACGGATCACTTTTGGGATTCTTCTTGGTTTGGTGATTTGGGCTGGGAGGATGGGATGCGGTGTCCGCAGTGTGAGGGGACGGATCTGATCAAGCGGGGGCGGAAGGCGGGGCATCAGCGCTATGTCT
>JBQCFF010000399.1:0-2643 GCA_051959485.1 Devosia sp.
CCGCGCACGCCATCCGGGTGCTGGCGGACGGCCTGAAGGACCGCACCACCGACGACATGGTCAACTGGGCCAAGCACAGCGTCGCCTTCGGCGAGCGGCTGCCGGAGATCCCCGACTTCGCCGTCGACATGCATACCGGACGCGGCGAGGCGATGGGCCGGGACTACCGCTACTTCATGGAAGAAGCGAGCCAGGTCAGCCCGGAATACGAGGGGCGGCAGACCAAGTATCGCGACTGGATCCTGGCGGCGCTGGATGCGGGGAAGTTGCGGTGAGGGGGTAGCGGACGGCCCCTCCCCAGCCCTCCCCATAAAGGGGAGGGTGCGGCGTAGTGGAACGCTCCGCGGCAGCGCGCACCCCTTCACCTCCCCCTTTATGGGGGAGGCCGGGAGGGGGCCGTCTGCCATGCATTCGATGACAAGAGGGCCAGAGGAGGACCCATGCCTGAACGTGCAGCTGTCGCCGTGCTTGGGATTTTCGTGGCGGACCTGGCGTTCAAGGCGCCGCGGTTGCCGGTGCTGGGGGAGACCATCCTGGGGCAGGGGTTTGCCTCGGGGCCGGGCGGCAAGGGGTCGAACCAGGCGATCGCGGCGGCGCGGGCCGGGGCGGCGGTGCGGCTGATCACCCGGATCGGCCGCGACACCTTTGGCGACATGGCGCAGCGGGCCTGGGCCGCCGATGGCGTCGACATCGCGGCAGTGCGGATCGACGCGGAGCTGCCGACCGGCGCCGCGTTCATCTTCGTTTCGACCGACACCGGGGACAATGCCATCATCGTCGAGTCGGGGGCGGCGGCAAGGCTGTCGCCGGCCGACGTGGCCGCGGCGGCGGCGGCGATCGCCGGCAGCCATGTGTTCGTGACGCAGTTCGAGCAGCCGGTGGAGACGGCGCTGGCCGGGCTGCGGCTGGCGCGGCAGCACGGCGTCGCGACGGTGCTCAACCCGGCGCCGGCCGTGCCGGTGGACCCGGCGATCTACGGCCTCTGCGACTTCGTCACCCCCAACGAGACGGAGGCGGCGACGCTGACCGGGCGTCCGGTGGAGACCGAGGCGGACGCGCTCGAGGCCGCCCGGGCCCTCGTCGCCCTGGGGGCGCGGAATGCGGTGATCACGCTCGGCGAGAAGGGGGCGCTGCTGCATGGCGAGGCGGGGACCGCGATGGTGCCGGCCTGCCGGGTCGGGCTTGTGGTGGATACGACGGGGGCAGGGGACGCGTTCAACGGCGGCTTTGCCGTGGCGCTGGCCGAAGGGCGGTCGCCGCTCGACGCCGTGCGCTTCGCCAACGCCACGGCGGCGCTGTCGGTGCAGAAGCCCGGCACGGCGCCATCGATGCCCAATCGGGCCGAGATCGACGCACTGCTGCGGGGGTAGCAGGGCGCGTTCCGCGCGCGCCAATGTTCCACGTGAAACGGCCGGCGGCGCGGCGGCAGCATTGATCTTGCTGCGCTTTTTACTGCGACGCCATATTTGGCCGGCAATTTCGCCGCCATGATGAACGGCACCTGAACGAAGATTCCACGCGAACCGGGCCCGGAAGCCCGATTCTGAACGGGGTTCAGGCGGCGAGGTCGGCGACGACGGCGTCGAGGACGGGCCAGCCCTTGTCGGTGACGCGGATGAAGCCGTTGGGCAGCGTCTCGACGAAGCCGATCGCCTTCAGCTCGTTGATCTGGCGCTGCGAGATGGCGCGGCCGGAGATGCGGTGGAAGCGCTTCGGGTCGATGCCCTCGCGCAGCCGCAGCCCCATCACCAGCAGCTCGTCGCCCTCCTCCTCCCAGGTGAGGATGTCGTCGGTGACGAGGCCGTGGCCGCGGTTCTGGACGCGCTTCTGCCAGTCGAACGGCATCTTCTCGGTCGCCGTGGCGTGGCGCTGGTTGTTGATCAGCAGCCGGCCATGCGCGCCGGGGCCGATGCCGGCATACTCGCCATAGCGCCAATAGATCAGGTTATGACGGCTCTCCTGCCCGGGCCGGGCATGGTTGGAGATCTCGTAGGCGGGGAGCCCCGCGTTGTGGGTCATCTCCTGAGTCATCTCGTAGAGATCGGCGCTCAGTTCCTCGTCCGGCAGCTTCAGCTTGCCGGCGTTGAACAGGTCGTAGTAGCGCGTGCCCTGCTCGATGCTGAGCTGGTAGAGCGACAGGTGGCCGGCCTCGGCCAGCCACAGCGCCTCGGTCAGCTCGTCCTGCCAGTCCTCGAGGGTCTGTCGCGGACGGGCGTAGATCAGATCGAAGCTCGAGCGCGGGAAGATCGACTGCGCCAGCCGCACCGCCGCCACCGCCTCGTCGACCGTGTGCCGGCGGCCGAGTTCGGCCAAGGGCCCCTCGCGCAGGGACTGCACGCCGAGCGACACGCGGTTGACGCCGGCGGCGCGGTAACCGCGGAAACGCTCCGCCTCGACCGAGGTCGGGTTCGCCTCGAGCGTGATCTCGGCTTTCGGGTCGATTTCCCAGTGCTTCGCGATGGCCTCGAGAATGCCGCCGACCGAGCGCGGATCCATCAGCGACGGGGTGCCGCCGCCGAAGAAGATCGACTGCACGACGCGGCCGGGCGCCTGCTTGGCGAAATAGGCGATCTCGCTGGCATAGGCCTCGACATAGGCCGCCTCGTCGAAGGCGCCGCGGTGCACGTGCGAGTTGAAGTCGCA
>JBQCFF010000400.1:0-5568 GCA_051959485.1 Devosia sp.
GGCGGCACTTTCGTTGCCCCCGACTCGATCAAGATCGTCGCCGAGTATCTCGCAGCGCATCCCGAGGGCGTCGATGACGGCGATGCCTTCGGCAAGCTGATCGACCAGTGCCAGGAGTTCGAGGAAATCACCGGCGAGACCGGCGACTTCATCATCCTCCACCCGTTCATGCTGCACGCCTCCTCCAACAACCACTCCGGCCGCGTCCGCTTCATGACCAACCCGCCGGTGGTGCTGAAGGAGCCGATGAACCTCAACCGCGAGAACCCGGCGGACTTCTCCCTCATCGAGCGCGCCACCCTGCATGCGCTGGGCAAGGACCGCTACAATTTCCGTCCCACCGCGCCGCGCGAAGAGCGCTGGACCGTCATCGGCGAAACCGCCGCGTAACCAACCGGGCGGCCTCCTCCGGGCAGGCCGCCTTCGCCATCCTTCGGACACGACCCCAATGCGCTTTGGAATGAGCGGGTGCTTCCTCCCCGCCGATATGAACGACGTCGATGCGGCCATGTGCCGGCGCGTCCGCGATGCCGGCTTCTCCGGCATCTTCACGCGGTTCCGCGACAATGACCCGACCACCACGCCGCGCGCCGACGCCGAGCGGCTGAAGTCGCTGCTCGCCGACGAAGGCGTCAGCTTCTTCCAGTGCACCGGCTACTGGCAGAACCTCGTCACCTCCGACGAGACGGCGCGCGCGCAATCCGTCCGCGTCGTGCAGGCCGCACTGCAGCTCGCCGGCTGGATGGGCGCCCGCGGCATCGACACCGGCCCCGGCTCGATGAACCCCGCCGGCCCCTGGTTCCCGCACCCTGACAACTGGACCGCCAGGGCCGAGGCGCAGTTGATTCGATCGCTCAAGGAATGCGCCAAGGCGGCTGAAGATGCTGGCGTTTTCCTCAGCCTCGAGTGCCACAGCCTCGTCACTCCGCGCACCCCCGAGATCGCGCTCCGCATCCTCGACGCGGTGGATTCCCCCTGGGTCCGCTGCGACTACGACTCCGCCAACTGGATCACGCTCGAGACGATCTACGACACCACCGGCGCCCTGAACCACCACTTCGACCTGCTCGGCAAGCACATCTGCAGCGCCCACGCCAAGGACATCTGGGTCGAGAACCGCCTCGCCATCCACCTGCAGGACGGCTGCCCCGGCAAGGGCCTCATGGATTTCGCTACCCTGTTCAAGCGCATCGAAGCGCTCGACCCCGACTATCCCGTCATCGCCGAGGGCAACTCCACCGATGAACTGCCGCAGGTCGGCGCCCTGTTCCACGAGACCGCGAGCCAGCTCGGCATCCGCGTCCTCGATACCGGCGAGAAGGCCTGACGATGAAGCTCCTCCTCGTGGGCGGTGCCGGCCATGTCGGCAAGCTGATCGCGCCCTACCTCAAGCAGCACCACACCCTGCGCGTGCTCGACCTCGCGCCCCCCGCTGACCCGGATGTCGAGTTCATCCAGGGCTCGGCGCTGGATCCCGACGCCATCCGCCGCGCGCTCGACGGCGTCGACGCCTTCGTCTGGCTGGCGATGCGGCACGGCCAGGGCGGCATGGTCACCGACCAGGACGTCGACACCATCATCAGCAACTACGACCTCAACACCAAGGCACTGCACCTCTTTCTGTACCTGGCGCAGGAAGCCGGGGTGAAGCGCGGCGTCTACACCAGCTCGATGAGCGTCCACTACCGCGGCCGCGACTTCTACCCGGCCGAGGAAACCGTCCCGCTCGACTCCCCCTCGGTCTACGGCCTGACCAAGGGCCTCGGCGAGCAGATCTGCGCCTACTTCGCGCGCTGGTTCGGCATGGATATCCTGGGGCTCCGCATCAGCGGCCCGCGCAACCGCACCGACTTCCTGGCGCAGCGGCGTGATCCGAAGCGGGCCGGCGACGGCAGCTACGTCTATCCCCTCGACGAGGAAGACATGGCCAGCGCCTACCTCGGCGCCGTCAACGCCCTCGGCACCGGGTCGCGCTTCGAGTCCATCTACATCGTCGGCGACGAAGCAGGCGCCGAGCACGACCTCTCGAAGGCCGAACGCCTCATCGGCTGGCGCCCCCGATCTCACCGCCTGCTGCAGGACTGAACGACCCAACGCACGCCACCTCCCCCCGTCGTGGGGGAGGTAGCGCAGCTTGGCGCGTCAGCGCCTTAGCGAAGGTAGGAGGGGGGCGGCAACACGCCCCGCGCCCCATCACCAGTTGGCGATCCGCCCGTCGGCGAGCACCGACTCCGTCGCCGGGATCACCTCCTGCGCGAACGGGTATTTCGCCGCCGCCTTCTCGTCGATCTCGATGCCGAGCCCCGGCGTTTCCGGGATCAGCCACGAGCCCTTGTCGAGCTGCAGCGGATAGACCGAGCAGATCTCCTCGAACCACGGCACGATGCCGACGGCCTCTTCCTGGATGACGAAGTTGGTAGTCGCCGCGTCGAACTGCAGCGCCACCGCGCCCGCCACCGGCCCCATCGGGTTGTGCGGGCAGACGCCCTGGTGCGCCGCCTCGGCGATGGCCGCGATCTTGCGGCCGCCCGAAATGCCCATGCAGTGCGCGAGGTCGGGCTGGATGTACGCCACCGCCCGCGTCTCCGCGACCTCGGCGAACTCGCGCGGCGTGAACAGCCGCTCGCCCGTTGCCAGCGGACAGTCGACCCGCCGCGCGATATCGGCCATCGCCGGCGTGTCGCCGGGCTGGATCACCTCCTCGCAGAACAGCGGCTTGATCGGCTCGATCGCCTTGATGTAGGCGATCGCCGCCTCGAGCGAGTCCGGCCGGCCGTGGAAGTCGGTCATGATGTCGACGCCGTCGCCCACCCGCTCCCGCACCGCCGCGGCCAGCTTCTCGACATGCCGCACCGAAGGCAGCGGCGCGTCGTAGCCGGTGTACGGCACGAAGCCGAGCTTGACCGCGTCATAGCCCATCTCCACCGTCTCCTGCACCGCATCGACGAAGGCCGGGATGTCGAGGTTGGAAACACGCTTCGAGGATGAGCCGCGCATGAGGTGCGTGTAGACCCGCACCCGGTCGCGAACCTTGCCGCCCAGCAACTGCCACACCGGCACGCCGAGCGCCTTGCCCTTGATGTCCCACAGCGCGTGCTCGATGCCCGACACCGCCGTCAGCCCGATCGAGCCTAGCGGCCAGAAGCTGAAGCGCGTCATGGTGTTGACGAGGTGCTCGATGCGCATCGGGTCCTGCCCGATGAGGAACGGCGCGAGGTCGTCGATCGTCCCCTTCACCGCGCGCGTCTTCCACTCCAGCGTCGCCTCGCCCCAGCCCCACAGGCCCGGCTGGTCGGTCAGCACCTTCACGAAAATCCAGTTGCGGTGCACCGCGTTGACGACGACCGTCTCGATTCCGGTGATCTTCATTGTCGCCCCCCTCAGGCCAGGTCGATCTTGTTGTTTTCGAGGTAGTCCCGGTCGAGCTCGATCCCGAGCCCGGGCACGTTCGGCAGCTTCAGGGCGCCGTTCGAGTTGTCGAGGCGCGTGTGCATCAGCTCGTTGTAGCCGGAGAGGTCCCAGCGCGAGGTTTCGAGCCGGTAGAAGTTCGGCACCGTCATCATCACGTGCGCGCCGGCCAGGATGTTGATCGGCCCGCCGGCGTCATGCGGCGAGATCGGCACGTAGTAGGCCTCCGCCAGCGTCGCGATCTTCTTCATCTCGGTGATGCCGCCGGTCCAGGTCACGTCCGGCATGATGTAGTCGGCGAGCTGGTCCTGCAGGATCTGCACGAAGTCCCACTTCGTGTGCGCCCGCTCGCCCACCGAGATGGCGGCGTTGACCTTGTCGCGCACCTGCTTCAGTGCGCCGTAGCTCTCGGGCGGCACCGGCTCCTCGAACCAGTCGATGTTGCCCGCCTCCTCCAGCGACCGGCAGAGCCGGATTGCGGTCGGCACGTCGAAGCGCCCGTGCGCGTCGATCAGGATCTCGACCTCGGGGCCCGCCGTCTGGCGGATAAGCGCCGTCAGCTCCGCCGCCTTCCGCTCGTCCTCCCGCGTCATCATGCCGTCGAGATAGCCGCTGCGCTGCTCGTCGCCGCCACGCTGATAAGGATACGGGTCGAACTTCAGCGCCTTGTGCCCGGATTTCACGATATCGGTGATCTCGTCGATCACCCCCTGCTCCGAGGTGAACTTGCTCTGGTCGGGGTGGGTGTAGAGCGAGACCTCGTCGCGCACCGCCCCGCCGAGCAGCTCATAGACCGGCAGGCCGAGCACCTTGCCCCGGATGTCCCACAGCGCGATGTCGATGGCGCTGACGCATTCGCAGGCGGCCCCGCGGCTGCCCATGTAGGTGAAGCTGCGGAACAGCTTGTGCCAGAGCCGCTCGATCTTGCTCGGGTCCTCCCCGGCGATCTGCCCGCTCACCTGTTTGAGGATGGCGCAGAGCGCCCGGTTGGCGATCTTCGTCGTCGAGGTGATCTCACCCCAGCCCGAAATCCCCTCGTCGGTCTTCACTTCGACGAACAGGTACTCGCCCCAGTACGAGCTCGAAGCTTTCACCAGCCATGGCTCGACCCCAGTGATCTTCATGAATTTCCTCCCTTGGAATGACTTTGCGGCGCGCCTGTTGCGCGCCCAATGGCGGGCTCAGCCGGCGCGGGCCGAGGTCGCGGCGCGCATCTGCTCGAGCACGTGCCGCCCTGCCCCATCGACATGCTGCGCGATCAGCAGCGCTGCCTGGTCGGCGTCGCCCTCCTTCACCAGCCGCAGCAGTTCGCGGTGGTCGCGGATGACCTGCGCCCGTCGGGACAGCGTGTAGCTGTAGCGGCGCGCCAGCGCCCGCAGCAGCTCGCGGTGCTTCCACCAGAGCTCCGCCGCGAGGTGGTTGTAGTGCCGGTCGTACATCAGCGTGTGGAACTGCGTGTCGAGCTCGCTGTGCAGGATCGGGTCGGCGAAATCGTTGGCCTCGATCTGCTCCTGGATGCGCTCCAGCTCGGCGATATCGGCGGCAGTGGCCATGTCGACGAACCAGCGGACCATCGAGGGTTCGATCAGCACCCCGATCTCGTACACGTCGCGCACGAAATCCCGGTCGATCGGCCGCACCCGGGCGCTCTTGTTGTGCACGATCAGCACGAAGCCCTGCGAGCGCAGCAGCTGCAGCGCCTCGCGCACCGCGTTGGCCGGCGATCCATGGCGCTGCGCCAGTTCTGCTACGACAAGCCGCGCATTCGCCTCGAGCCGCCCGGAGATGATGTCGTCACGGATGCGCTCATAGGCGACGGCGCCCTCCTCCGACACTCCGGTCGGATCGATCCCTACAGGCGGCCTCGCCTTGAAGTCGCTCATGAATCTCGCATCCGGTGCCAACGCTCCCCCGACAGCTTTGCCGGTTTCTGCCGCTCATTTCCAGACAGAGATTCCAAATTTTGCAAAATTCATGTTGCCTGTTCAAAAATGCGGACGATAATCCGAGGCACGGCAAATGCCGGCAGGCTTCGGTGAACCCGCGAGGGCGTGGGACCGCCGATGGAGGAGGAACCTGAATGTCAAAACACGGAACTCGCCGTGCGCTCGCGCGCGGCATGACGGCCGCCGTTACGGCAGCCGCCCTGATGACGTCGAC
>JBQCFF010000401.1:0-2460 GCA_051959485.1 Devosia sp.
ACCCTGGATCTGGGCGAAGCAGCGCTTGGCGAAATCGAGGCTGTAGCCGTTGGTCATCATGCCGGCGATGAAATCGTCATGGAACTGCGCCAGCTTGCCGGTGCGCCGCCAGGCGGCCATGGCGCGGCGCAGCTGGTCGGCCTTGCCGGGGGTGAAGCCGGCGCCTTCGATGGCCATCTGCATGGCCTGCTCCTGGAACAGCGGCACGCCCAGGGTGCGCTCCAGCACGGCATTCAACCGCTCGCCCATCGGCTCGATCGCCTCGAGGCCCTGCCGGCGACGCAGGAAGGGATGCACCATGCCGCCCTGGATCGGGCCGGGGCGGACGATCGCCACCTCGATGACCAGGTCGTAGAACACCCTGGGCTTGAGCCGCGGCAGCATCGACATCTGCGCCCGGCTCTCGATCTGGAACACGCCGATGGTGTCGGCGCGGTGGGTCATGCGGTAGACGGGGGCGTTGATGGCGGGCTGGTCCTGCTCGGCCATCAGCGTGTCGAGGGTCTCGTCGCGGCCGTAGTGCTGGTGCAGCAGCTCGAACGAGCGGCGCAGCGCGGTCAGCATTCCGAGCGCCAGGATGTCGACCTTGAGGATGCCGAGCGCGTCGATGTCGTCCTTGTCCCATTCGACGATGGTGCGGCTGTCCATCGCCGTCTTGGAGATCGGCACCAGGCTCTCGAGCGAGTCGCGGGTGATGACGAAGCCGCCGACATGCTGGCTCAGGTGGCGCGGGAAACCCTTGAGCGCGGCGACGACGTTGAACATCTGGGTCAGCGTCGGGTCGTCGGGATCGAGGCCCACCATCCTTATGCCGCTCAGGTCGGCGGCATTGCCCCAGCCCCAGTGCAGCTGGTTGATGGCGGCGATGGTGTCCTCGGAGAGGCCGAACGCCTTGGCGGTTTCGCGCACGGCGCTCTTGGAGCGGTAGGAAATCACCGTGGCGGTCAGCCCGGTACGGTGGCCGCCATACTTGCGGTACACGTACTGCATGATCTCCTCGCGCCGTTCGTGCTCGAAATCGACGTCGATGTCGGGCGGCTCGTCGCGCTCGGTGGAGATGAAGCGGCCAAACACCAGGTTGGCCTTGTCGGGATCGACCGAGGTGATGCCCAGGCAGTAGCAGACGGCCGAGTTGGCCGCCGAACCGCGGCCCTGGCAGAGGATTTTCAGCGTGTTCCGGGCGTGGTCGACGATGTCCGCCACGGTGAGGAAATAGGACGCGTAGCCCTTGTAGGCGATGAGGCAGAGTTCCTTCCAGATGGAAGCCTTCAGCTTCTCCGGCAGACCGCGCGGATAGCGCCACGCCGCTCCGGCCCAGGTGAGGCGCTCCAGCGTCTCCTGCGCGCTCTCGCCATTGCCGATGGTCTCGGTGGGATAGTTGTAGCGTAGCTGGTCGAGCCGGAAGCCGATGCGGTCGAGCAGCACCTGGGTCTGCGTAACCGCATCGGGGTGCTCGGCGAACAGCCTGGCCATTTCGGCGGGCGGCTTCAGGTGGCGCTCGGCATTGGGCTCGAGCCGGCGGCCGGCGGTTTCGAGCGTCAGGTGCTCGCGGATGCAGGTCACCACGTCCTGCACGATGCGGCGGCCCGGCTCGTGGTAGAGCACGTCGTTGACGGCGAGCAGCGGCACGCCCGCTTCGGCTGCGACATGGGCGAGGCGGTTGAGGCGGGCCCGGTCGTTGCCGCGGAAGGCCACGGCGGCGGCCAGCCAGACATGGCCCGGCGCCAGGGCGGCGAGCCGCTGCAGGTAGTCGGCCGATTGGTCCCAGCGGCGCTCGTCGGGGTGCAGGACGAAGAGCTGGCCCTCGGCGAACTCGGCCAGGTCGTCGAACAGCACGACCGGATTGCCCTTCTCGCTCTCCTCGCGGAGGTTGGCGCGGCTCAGCAGCCGGCAGAGCCGGCCATAGGCCTCGCGGTCGGAGGGGTAGGCGAGGATGTCGGGGGCGCCGTCGGCGAAAGCGAGGCGGACGCCGACCACGTAGCGGAAACCGGGGTGCTGCTCCCTCAAGTCGCGGTGCGCGACATAGCCGCGGACGACGCCGGCAAAGCTGTTGCGGTCGGCGATACCGATGCCGTTCAGGCCCATCGCCATGGCGGCCGAGACCAGCTCCTCCGGGTGCGAGCCCGAGCGGAGGAAAGAGAAGTTGCTGGTCGCCATCAGCTCGGCATAGGCGGGGGTGCTCATGCGAAGAACCCGTGCAGGTACCAGCGGGGCGGCGCGCTGGCGCCGTACAGGCCGACGCGGAACACCCAGAAGCGGCGACCGGCATCGTCCTCGATGACGTAATAGTCGCGCACCGTGGTGTCGGGATCGAAGCTCGCCAGCTTCGACACATGCTCGGCCAGCGGCTCCGGTTTCACCCGCTTCCTGGTCGGATCGGCATGGTCCTGCGGGGCGATCTCGGCCTCGCCGACGGTTGGCGCGGTGAGGAAATCGAGCTTCTGCCCGGTGCGCCACCAT
>JBQCFF010000402.1:0-6597 GCA_051959485.1 Devosia sp.
GGTCTGGGTGAAGCCGAACACCGAGGCGGCGGTGCCCGCCACGTTGCCCAGCGGCTCCATCGACAGCGAGTTCATGTTCGAGGCGGCCCAGCCGAAGAAGAACTGGATCACCATGAACAGCCCGAAGAACACCGCGAACGGAACCGGCCCCGCCAGCGCCAGGATCAGCCAGATCGCCGCCGCCGCCAGGTAGACGAGGTTCGCCGTATGCGCGAGCCGCCGCATGCCCACGCGCCGCACGACCCGCGAGTTGATGAACTGAGCGATGGCGATGGTCCCTGCCATCACGGCGAAGGCAACGGGGAAGTATGGCCCCAGCCCGTAGAGCTCGACGAAGATCTGCTGGCTCGCGGTGATGAAGCCGAACATCGCGCCGAACAGGAAGGTGCCCGCGAGGCCGTAGAACAGCGCCGGCCGATTGGTCAGCACGATGCGGAAGCCCTCGACCACCGACTTGAAGCTCAGTGCCCGGCGATATTCGGGGTGCATGGTCTCGGGCAGCCGGAAGTAGCCCCAGAGCCCGATCAGCGACGCCAGGCCGCCCATGAACAGGAAGATGTACTGCCACGGGCCGGTCAGCAGGATCACCTGTCCGATGCCCGGGGCGATGATCGGGATGGCCATGAAGATCATGAAGGTGAGCGACATCACCTCGGCCATCTCGCGGCCCTCGAAGCGGTCGCGCACCACCGCGGTGGCGATCACGCGGGTGCCGGCGGCGCCCATGCCCTGCACGAAGCGCAGCGCCAGCAGGGCGCCGAAGTTTGGCGCGAAGGTCGCCGCGAAGGCGCAGAACAGGTAGATGGCGAGCCCCACCAGCAGCGGCCCGCGGCGGCCGAAGCGGTCGGTCAGCGGCCCGAAGGCGAGCTGCGCGATGCCGAAGCCGAACATGTAGAAGCCGACGACCAGCTGGCGCTCGTTCTCGTTGGCGATGCCCAGCGCCTCGCCCATGTAGGGCAGGGCGGGGAGCATGACGTCGATGGCGAGGGCGTTGAGCGCCATGAGCGCGGCAACAAGGACGATGAACTCGACGCGGGAGGGTTCCCGCGACGTGGCTACGGTATCTGTCATGTAAAAAATCGCTCTGGCCGGGGCGGGCCGGGGTAAGACGGGGACACTGCCCCCAACGCCCCGCCTTGGCAATCGTTTCAGGTCAAATCTGTCTTATACGATGGACTTAAGCGGCTTTGAGCCTGAAGGCGGCGGCCCCCACCTCCTTGATCGGCAGGTGGATGGCGGCCGAGCCGAGGCCGAGGATGATCCCGAGATACCACACGATGCTGTACGAGCCGGTGGTGTCGAACGCATAGCCGCCCAGCCAGACGCCGAGGAACGAGCCGAACTGGTGGCTGAGGAAGGCCACGCCGTACAGCATGCCCATGTAGCGCGCGCCGAAGAACAGCGTCACGAGGCCCGCCGTCAGCGGCACGGTCGACAGCCACAGCAGGCCGATGGCGGCCGAAAACAGCAGGGCGCTCTCGATCGTCACCGGGAACATCATGAACAGCGCGATCGCCACGGCACGGCTGAGGTAGATGGCGGCGAGCAGCAGCTGCTTGGGGAGCTTGCCGCCGAGGTAGCCGGCCAGCAGCGAGCCGGCGATGTTGAACACGCCGATCACCGCGATCGCCCAGCCGCCGGCCTCGGGCGTGAGCCCGCACTGCACGAGGTACGCCGGCAGGTGCACGTTGATGAAGGCGATGTGGAAGCCGCAGACGAAGAAGCCGATCACCAGCAGCCGGTACGAGCCGTAGCCCCAGGCTCGCGCCAGCGCTTCCATGAACTTGAGGTTGGCCTGCCCGACGGCATGCTCGGTCCGGCCGCGCAGCGCGTAGGTGAGCGGGATGATCAGCACCAGCAGCGCCGCGGCGTAGATCAGCGTCGACTGCCAGCCGAAATTCTGGATGAAGGCCTGCCCGATCGGGGCGAAGGCGAACTGGCCGAAGCTCGAGGCGGCAGTAGCGATGCCGAAGATCAGCGGCCGCTTCTCCTGCGGCACGCTGCGGCCGAACGCCGTCATCACGATCGAGAAGCTCGAGGTCGCGATGCCCACGCCCACCAGCACGCCCGCCGTGAGGTTGAGGATCGTACCGTCGGGCGACATCACCATCAGCACCAGCCCGACCGCGTAGATCAGCAGCCCGCCGACGATGACCTTCGCCGTGCCGTAGCGATCGGCGAGCCCGCCGGCGAACGGCTGGGCGAAGCCCCATGCGAGGTTCTGGATCGCGAGCGCCATGCCCCAGGCCTCGCGCGTCAGCCCCAGGTCGCTCGACATCGGCAGCGTGAGCAGGCCGAAGCTGGTGCGGATGCCGTTGGTCACGGCAGCAACCAGGCACCCGGCGACGATCAGCACCAGCAGCGGCCTGGCGATGGAACGGGAGGCGGCGATCGACGACATGATTCAGAACCCCGGCGGTGGCGCGGACCCTACACCTGCAACAGGCATGCAGGAAATGCATTCCAGTGATGAAGCCCATCAGGCCCGGTGATTGCCGGATGATCGGCTCGGGCAAAGGGCCTATATCAGCGGCAGCAAAACGGAGGCTATCCCGTGATCCGCCACATCGTCTTCTTCACCGCCCGCGACCGCGCCGACCTCGGCCGCATCGTCGAGGGGCTCGAACTGCTCGGCCAGATTCCGCACTCTGAGCATTTCGAAGTGGTGCGCAATGCCAAGCTCGACCAGATCGGCAACGATGTCGACGTGATCGTCTATGCCGAGTTCGCCGACGAGGCGGCGCTCGCTGCCTACAAGGCGCACCCGCTCTACGCCGAGGCCACGAGACGCGTTCGGCCGCTGCGGGAACTCCGCTACGCGGCCGACTTCAAGGCGCTGGAAACGAAGGCGCTCAGGCAGTCTGCTTGACGGCCACGCCCTTGTCGGTGAAGTGCTGCTGCAGCTCGCCGGCCTGGAACATCTCGGTCACGATGTCGGCGCCGCCGACGAACTCGCCCTTGACGTAGAGCTGCGGGATCGTCGGCCAGTTCGTGTAGGCCTTGATGCCCTCGCGCAGTTCCTGGTCTTCCAGCACGTTGGCGCTGTTGAAGTCGACACCCAGGTAGTTGAGGATCTGCACCACGCGGCCCGAGAAGCCGCACATGGGGAAGTCCGGCGTGCCCTTCATGTAGAGGAACACGTCGTTGCTCTTCACCTGCTCGTCGATCTTGGCGTTGATGTCGCTCATGGCTATGCCTTTCTAGGGCCGGGGAGGGGCCGGCCAGTCCGCCTCTAGATAGTCCTCGATGCGGCCGCTGTCGAGGTAGTCCATCGGCTTTCGCCGATGCTCAACGAATCCACATGGACATGCCAATCGACGCCGGCGCCGTCGGGGCAAAGCCGAACTGGGCGTAGAGGTTCTTCGCCTCGCCGTCGGCGATCAGGTTCACGTAGGCCGACTTGGGCGCGTTCGCCTGGAGCCAGCCGACCAGCGCCTGCATGATGCGCTTGCCCTGTCCCTTCCCCTGGTGGGCGGGCAGCACCGCCATGTCGGCGATCTGGTAGACCGTGCCGCCATCGCCGATGATCCGGCCCATGCCGACCGTTTCGTCCCCGTGCTCGACAACGACGCTGTAGAGCGTGTTGGGCAGGCCCGCGGCAGCTGCCTCCTCGGTCTTCGGCGTCAGGCCGGACAGGCGACGCAGATCGCAGAATTCGGCGACCGTCGGCAGCCGCTCGACGAGCTGGTAGTCACTCACTCAGTTTGTTCCTTATCCAGGCGTGTGCGGTGACGTCCTCAAGTTCGCTGACCAGCACCGCCTCCCAGCCGTGCGCGCGCGCCGCCTTCACGATGTCCTCGCGGTCGTCGAAGAACAGCGGCGGTTCCGCCTGCGGACCGAGCCGGTTGCTCACCCAGTCGAAATACGGCTTGGCCGGCTTGGCGTGCCCCACCCGGGCGGAGTGGAACATGTCCTCGAACATCTCGCCGAACTTCAGCGTCTGCCACAGCCATTGCGCCCGCATGTGCTCCTGGTTTGTCGCGAGGAACAGCCGGCTGCCACCGGCGCGCCCGAGCTGCCGCACCACGTCGAGCATTGGCTCGTTCACGTTGCTGTCATGGCTCAGCCAATAGCCCACGAACGCCATGGCGGGCCCGCGATAGCCGAGGCCGGGCAGGGTGCGTTCCAGCGCTTCGAGCAGCGACATCTGCCCGACGATCACCTCCTTGACGAACACGTCGTAGATGAACTCGCTGTTGAACCGATCGGGATCGACCCCGAGGTCGGCCAGCAGGTTCTCGTTCCAGCGGACATGCTTTTCGGGCTGCGCGTGGTAGCCGTTGATCAGCACGCCATCGACGTCGAACAGAACGATCCGGGTCATGCTGCTTCCGTGAAGTGGGCGCCTGGAGCGACCTGCCGGAGGGCCTCCATCCAGAGCCCGGCCTCCTCGCTGTCGATGCCGGACACGTGCCACTGCCGTCCGCCCAGCGTGAGAAACAGGCCGCTGCCGGGATGGCCTGAACCTTCCCGGCCGATGCTGAACAGCGGTGCGGCGCTTTCGGGGACGAACTGGACCTCGGTGAGATCGCCGACAGCGTGGACGGCGACATCGCCGCGGCTACCGACCAGCAGCTTGCCGTGGGTGCGGTCGAGTGCCAGGCCCGAGCCATCGTACCAGTTGGCGGTTTCCGGCTCGATCGTGTTCAGCGCCGCCTGAAACGGGGCCCGGCCTTCGGCGGTGGCCCGGCGGCGCACCGGCACCCAGATCGCCCACGGCACCACCATCAGCGCGATGCTGGGGACGAGCAGGCTCAGATCTTCGAAGAAGCCGAAGCCAATGCCACCGGCACCGAGGGTCGTCGCAGCAATGGCCAGGACGAGCAGAATGCTTGCGAGCCGCCGCACCCGCGTCAGTCCGGGGCCTTGGTCTGCAGCGCCAGCGAATGCAGCACGGTTCCCATCTCCGCTCCGAAGGCGGCGTTGACCATTTGGTGCTGCTGCACGCGGGTCTTGCCGCGGAACGTCTCGGAAATCACCGTGGCGGCGTAGTGATCGCCGTCGCCGGCGAGGTCGCGGATTTCCACCGTGGCGTCCGGAATCGCGGCGAGGATGCGTTTCTGGATCTCGTGCGCGCTCATGGCCATGGCGGATATTCTCCCGGATTCGATGGTGTTTCCGGTTTGATATGCGGTGCCCGCCCGCGGAAGGCAATACGGGCGCCGGTGACCCGACGCCCGCTCGATCCGCGCGGCCGAAAATTCAGGCCGCCTGCCGCCTTGGCAGCTTCCAGTCCGGCCGCACCCAGTGGCAGGTGTAGCCGTTGGGAATGCGCTGCAGGTAGTCCTGGTGCTCGGGCTCGGCCTCCCAGAACGGACCGGCCGGCGTCACCTCGGTCACCACCTTGCCGGGCCACAACCCCGAGGCGTTGACGTCCTTGATGGTCTCCTCGGCCACCGCCTTCTGCTCGGGCGAGGTGAAGTAGATGGCCGAGCGGTAGGAGCGGCCGATGTCGTTGCCCTGGCGGTTCTTCGTCGTGGGATCGTGGATCTGGAAGAAGAACTCGAGGATGTCGCGGTAGGAGATGCGGCTGGGATCGAAGACGATCTCCACCGCCTCCGCATGGTCGCCATGGTTGCGATAGGTGGCGTTGGGGTGATGGTCGTCGCCGGAATAGCCGACGCGGGTGGAGATCACCCCATCCTTGTGGCGCAGCAGTTCCTGCGCGCCCCAGAAGCACCCGCCCGCAAGAACCGCCCGCTCCGTCGTGGTCGTCATGATGCTCTCCATGGTTCGGAATACGCCATATATACGTGCTCCCGCGCCCCGACGTTACACCAGTTCACGGAAATGGCATCGGTCGGGCACTGGCCGGGCAACATCGTCACCGCCCCCCTTGCGGGGGAGGTAGCGAAGCTTGGCGGCTTTGCCGCCTAGCGCAGCTAGGAGGGGGGGTACCGCCTCGGCCTCGGCAGTACCCCCACCCTAGCTCCGCTAAGGCTTCGCCCAAGCTGCGCTACCCTCCCCGCAAGAAGGGGGGGAGGGTGTCGGCGAGCTCAGCAGGTCAGACCGTCTCCCCCGCCATGAACGTCGGGAACCAGCCCTCGTGGGCGGCGCGCAGCTCCGAGACCCCCAGCGGCCGGGCCTCGCCCAGCGTCAGGCTGTCGCCGCCGGTGCTGCCGATCCAGGGCGCGAAGACGCCGGCGTAGGGATAGACCTCGTCGTAGAACTTCTGCAGCTGGTCCTTCTTCATCGTCACCAGGTAGCGCCCCTGGTCCTCGCCGAAGAACAGCGGGATCGGGTCGCCGCCGTCGAGCTGGTTCACCGTGGCGCCGATGCCGGAGGCCATGGCCATTTCGGCAAGGCCGACCGCGAGGCCGCCGTCGGAGAGGTCATGCACCGCCGTCGCGATGCCGTCGCGGATCAGGATGCGGACGAGGTCGCCGACCTTCTTCTCGTGCGCCAGGTCCACCGGCGGCGGCGTACCGTCGCGGCGGCCGAAGATGTCGCGCAGGTAGATCGACTGCCCCAGGTGCGTGCCCCACCAGTCGGGCGCGCCGAACAGCAGGATCGCCTCGTCCTCGGCGGCAAAGCCGATCCGCGCCATCTTGCTCCAGTCGGGGATCAGCCCCACGCCGCCGATGGTCGGGGTCGGCA
>JBQCFF010000403.1:0-2715 GCA_051959485.1 Devosia sp.
CCTTTCTCGTTGCGACGCTGGCTCAGCATAGCGCCTTTGCCGTACAGGCTTAAGCGGCTCGATTGCCAACGGTTCCGCGGCCGCCCGTTAACCTGTTCTTCGCCACCGAAACGGTAGGGTCGCGCCCGATCGAGGCGCAGAAACCGCATGGCCGGCGCGAGCTTCATTCTCGCCATCAACCTGTTCATCGCAGCGCTGTTCGCGCTGGCGTTTTTCCTCATCGCCGCCACCAACCGCAACGACGGTGCGGCGCGCTGGTTCGCGCTCGCCTACGTGTTCGGCCTGCTCTACATCGGCGCCGAGATCATCCTGCCGGTGCAGACAAACCCGCGGCTGACCTACACGGCGGGCTTCGCCGCCTTCCTCGGCGCGGTCAGCGCTGCCACGGTCGGCATCGCTTCCCGCTACCGCCAGCCGGTCCCGTGGGCGCTGATCGGCGTCACCGCGCTGCTGTCGATCCTCGCCAACTGGTTCGCCTACGATTTCGGCCGCGACTCGATGCTGCGGATGTTCGCCTATCAGGGGCCGTACGCACTGATGCAGGCGGTGGCCGCCCTCCTGGTCTGGCGCTCGCGCCGCCGCCAGCCGATGGACGTGGCGCTGGTCATCCTGTTCGGGCTCAGCGCCGCGCAGTTCCTGAGCAAGCCGCTGGTCGCCAACCTGACCGGTGGGGCCGGCGACTTCGCGCAGAGCTACATCACCACCCTCTACGCCCTCTACTCGCAGTCGTCCGGCGCCATCCTGCAGGTGGCGGTGGGCCTGCTGATGCTGATGCTGCTGGTGCGCGACATGCTGGTCGAGATCACCGCGCGCTCCGAAACCGATCCGCTATGCGGCCTGCTCAACCGGCGGGGCTTCGAGGAGCGGGCGCTGGCGGTGCTGGGTGGCGCGGCGCAGAGCGGCCTGCCAGTTTCGCTGGTGGCCAGCGACCTCGACAACTTCAAGGCGATCAACGACGGGTTCGGCCATGATGCGGGCGACCAGGTGATCATCGCCTTTGCCAACCTGCTCGCCACCCACGCGCCCGCCAAGGCGGTGATCAGCCGCATGGGCGGCGAGGAGTTCGCCGTGCTGCTGCCCGGCGCCAACCTCGCGGCGGCGCGGCTCTATGCCGAAGGGCTGCGCAACGCCTTCGCCAGCCTGCCGGTCGGGGCGCTGCCGGCGCACCTGCAGGTCACTGCCAGCTTCGGCGTCGCCGAGTTCCGGGGCTCCGAAAGCCTGTCCGACCTGCGGCGGCGTGCCGATGCGGCCTTGTATGTGAGCAAGCGCGGCGGGCGCGACCGGGTCAGCGTCGCCACGGACCCGGAAGCCGACCAGATGCCGGCCCACCCGCTGGCCGGAACCAGCGCTACGGCGAGCCTGAGCGTCAGTTCAGCTCGCGCCGCTCGATGAATTCGTAGCTCGGCTGCTTCTCGCCCGAAACGCGCAGCGCCAGGTTCTGCCGATCGAGTTCGGCAAGCCAGGCGTTCCACGAGACCGGGCTCATGCCATCGTCGAGGGTGGGCGTTTCGGTCGGCGCATCCTGCTTCCGCGCGAAGCTCAGCGACAGCTTGGAGCGCATCGTCCCCATCCGGTCACGGATGCGGGCGATGGCCGGCTGGCCCCGCCGGGCGCTTACCCAGCTCTGGATGTCCTTATGTCGAACAAGCGTATGTGTGCTCATAAGTCAGGCCTCCCCTCAGATGCCCCAACCAAGAACTCGCGGCCTGGTTCCGCAGCCGCCATGGAACCGTCCGCTGCCATTGTGTCCACAATAGGAACTTTATCGCACGCAGTTGTGGATGCGATGACACATTCGGGAGCGGCGCCGTCCCGCCCCGTCGGGGCGAGGCCGGCGCCGTCACAGTGCTGAGCTAGGCGGACACCGCCACGTCGAGGGCCAGCGTCACCATGTCGCGCAGCGAGCTCTGGCGCTCGTCGGCGCTGAGCTCGTCGTGGGTGATCAGGCAGTCGGTCATCGTGCAGATGGCGACCGCCTGCCGCTCGAAGCGCGCCGCCAGCGTATAGAGCGCCGCCGCCTCCATCTCGACGCCGAGGATGCCGTGCGCCGGCAGCCGGCCGTAGCCGGCAAGGCCGGGCTCGAGGTGGTAGAAGATGTCCGACGAGAGCATGTTGCCCACGTGGTAGCGGAGGCTCGCCGCTTCCGCCCGCTCGACGCTGTCGCGCAAGAGCGCGAAATCGGCGATCGGAGCGAAGTTGAACGGGGTAAAGGCGTCGCGCACGATCGCCGAGTCCGTCGTCGCGCCCTGGGCGATGATCAGGTCCCGCACCTTCACCTTGGCGTTGAGGCCGCCGCAGGTGCCGACGCGCAACAGCTTCTGCACGCCATAGACGTTGATCAGCTCGTGCACGTAGATCGACAGCGACGGCTGGCCCATGCCGGTCGCCTGCACCGAGACGGGCTTGCCCTTCCACTTGCCGGTGAAGCCGAGGCAGTTGCGCACGCCGTTCACCTGGCGGGCGTCCTCGAAGAAGTTCTCGGCAATCCACTTGGCGCGCAACGGATCGCCGGGCAGCAGTACGGCTTCGGCATAGTCGCCCGGCTTGGCGTGGTTGTGGGGGGTCATGCATGGCTCCGCGATCGAATGGTGCCGGAGCAAAGCCTTTGCGGAACACAATCGCAACCCCTATATCTCCGCGGCATTCACCCCTCAGCTGCGGGAGACACAGATGGTCGCGAAGATCTTCATCGATGGCGAAGCCGGCACCACCGGG
>JBQCFF010000404.1:0-5751 GCA_051959485.1 Devosia sp.
TACTTCCTCGTTGTCCTGCCGCTGCTCGGCCGTTTCGAAGTTCCGCGGGCGCTGCCGCCCTCGATCTCCGAGGCCGTACTGACCATGCGACCGGCCGTGAGCGGCGCCGACGCCGACATGGTCAAGACGACGACGCACTGAGCTTCGGGGCTGCGATACAAATGAACAAGTTCACAAGCATCCTCGGCGCCCTGGCAATCGGCCTGATGGCCCTTGCCGGTCCGTCCGTGGCGCAGGAGCACTCGGCCCCCGAGATCAAGAAGGAGCCTTGGACCTTCGCCGGCGTCTTCGGGACCTACGACAAGAATCAGCTGCAGCGCGGCTTCCAGGTCTTCCGCGAGGTCTGCGCCAGCTGCCACTCGGCGCACCTGCTGGCCTTCCGCAACTTGATGGAGCCGGGCGGGCCGGAGTTCACCGAGGGCCAGGTCAAGGCGCTGGCCGCCGAGTACGAGATCGCCGATCCGGAAGCCGAAGGCGGCAAGCGCCCCGGCGTGCCGGCCGACCGCTGGCCGTCGCCGTTCGCCTCGGACCAGGAGGCGCGTGACGCCAATGGCGGCTCGCTGCCGCCGGACTTCTCGGTGATCGCCAAGGCCCGCGGCACGACGCAGCCGTTCCCGTACTGGCTGCTGAACTACGTCACCCCGTATGCGGAAGGCGGGCCGGATTACATCCACGCCCTGCTGACTGGCTATCACGAGGAGGCGCCGGAAGGTGTCGTCAACTCCGATGGCACCCCGTTCACGCTGCCCGAGGGCAAGTACTACAACGACTACTTCCCGGGGCACGCGATCGGCATGCCGCCGCCGCTGTCGGACGACCAGGTCGCCTATGGCGAGGCCGAGAATGGCACCAGCGTGCCGACGACGCTCGACCAGTACTCGCGCGACCTCTCCGCCTTCCTGATGTGGGTGGCCGAGCCACACCTGGTGGCGCGCAAGGAAGCCGGCCTACAGGTTCTCATCTTCCTCGTGGTGTTCGCGGGCATCATGTACATGGTGAAGCGCCGGCTCTGGTCGAAGGTGGAGCACTGAGCTTCACCGGACTGCTGAAGTCTTTCGAGGGGCCGGTTCGGCCCCTCGTCATTTCTTCCGTCCCGACCTTGCGATCCGGGACGGTCTATCGGATAATTCTTCGAGCATAGGGAGGCCGCCGCATGTCCATTCTGCGCACCGCGATCACCGCCGCCACGCTGGCCAGGCGTGTCGCCAGTCATCCGGTCGTCCTGGCTGCAGCACCGGTCCTGCTCAGTCCCAAGGTTCAGGCCGCGGCACGGGATGCGACGCTGGCGGGCGCCTACAAGGCCGGGCAACTGGCTCGCAAGATCGTCAACAGCACCAAGCGCTGACGCCGCCGTCGATGGCGGGTGAGGGCGGCGAATAGGGCTTTGCGCTTTGCACGCAGGCACCTACAAAGTCACCGCTGTTCCCTGTGGCTACTTTCCTGCTTCCATGCTCGATCTCAAGACCCTCGTCCGCTCCATCCCTGACTACCCCAAGAAGGGAATCCTGTTCCGCGACATCACCACGCTCATCGAGGACCCGGCCGGGTTCCGCGAGAGCGTGGAGCGTATTGCCGCGGCGCACCGGCCGTTCGGCATCACCCATGTCGCGGGAATCGAGGCGCGCGGCTTCATCTTCGGCGCCGGGGTGTCGATTGCGCTGGGCGTCGGTTTCGTGCCGGTGCGCAAGAAGGGCAAGCTTCCCGGCGAAACCATCGGCCAGAACTACGCGCTCGAATACGGCGTCGACACCATCGAGATCCATGCCGACGTGCTCAAGGCAGGCGATCGGGTATTGCTGGTCGACGACCTGATCGCCACGGGCGGCACGGCCCTCGCGGCGGTGTCGCTGCTCCGCCGCACCGGGGCGGAGGTCAGGCATGCCGGCTTCGTCATCGACCTGTACGACCTGGGCGGGGCGGAGAAGCTGAAGCATGTGGGGGTCGAGGTGTTCAAGCTCATCGACTTCGAGGGCCACTGAGGCGGCGTCCAGCGCTTTCCAATGCAAGGCATTACGCGCGAGCCGTTCGCGACGACGACGCTTGATGCTACTCGTCAGCGGGGGTGAGACGTTGCCGGCATGAGCATTCGAGCACTGATCGCAGCGCTGGTGCTGTGGGCGATACTGGCGCTCGCCGCGGTCGGCGCGATTTCCGGTTATGCCCTGTGGCGGTCGGGCTACCTGGCGCAGCGTGTCGCCGGCGTGCACGAGCGGCTGGTGACGTTGGCGGCCATCGATGGGGCCGCGAACCAGTACGGCGAGAATGTCGCCATGGTGCTGCTGCTCAACCGCAACGGCCTCGATTTCCTGAGCAGCTCGCGGGTGGCGATGGAGCGTAACTTCGCCCGCCTGTCGCAGGTGACGCGCGAAAAGATCGGCAGCCTTGCCGGTGTGGGCGACGTGCAAGCGTCACTGCCGGAACTCGACAACACCCGCCGCATGACGGAACTATATCACGCGATCGACCGCTCCACGGCGCGCATGCTGATCCAGTTGCGCGAGGGCCAGCAGGCGGAGGCCCGCGACCTGTTCAACCGCGAGATCGCCTTCCGCCTGTCCAACGAGCTGCAGCCGCTGATCGACAGCGAACTCGACGGGGAGAAGAAGGAAGTAGATCAACTGGCGGCGGATGCTGACGCGGCCCAGGAGAGCCTTGTTGTCGCGGCCGGGGTCACGGGTGCCGTGGCGTTCGTCGGCTTGCTGCTGATCGGTCTCCTCGCGTGGCGGTCGATCCACGGGGCCGAGGCGGCGGCAGGGCAAAACCTGAGGGCGTGCAACGAGTCTGTCGGCGAGGCCGAACGCCGGCTTGGGGCGCTGGAGATGCGGCGAGCGCAGTTCCTGGCCGACATCAGCCACGAGCTTCGCACCCCCGTCACCATCCTGCGCGGCGAAGCGGAAGTGGGGCTGCGTGGCGCGCCGCGAGCCGAGGAGCTCCGCGACACGCTGGAGCGGGTGCAGGGGCAGGCGGCCGAATTGGGTGAACTGCTCGAGGACCTGATCACCTATGCCCGGGCCGACTCGGAGGAGCAGGAATTCAGGCCGACGATCGTGCCGGTGAGCGAGATCATCGCAGCCGCCGCAAATGAGGGAGCAAGTCTCGCCGAGCCTCGGGAGGTTACGGTTGCGACGGCCCTCGACGACGATCCGTTGGTCGAGGCCGACGTACGTCGGCTGAAGCGCGTGCTGCTGATCGGCATCGACAATGCGGTGAAGCACTCGGCCCCGGGCGGTACGATCACGATCAGCGCTCGGCGGGACGAGGGCAATGCAGTGATTGCGGTGTCCGATGAAGGCCCTGGTCTAGTCGAGGAGGAGCGGCCGAAAGTCTTCGACCGCTTCTACCGCGGCCGGGGCGAACGCGAGCTGCACAACCGCGGCATCGGCATCGGGCTCGCCATCGCACGGGAGATCGTCGAACTGCATCGCGGCCGGATCAGCCTCGACAATCGGCCTGAAGGCGGCGCGGTGCTGACGATCACGCTGCCGGCCAGGGAGGCGAGATGAGGATCCTGGTGGTGGAAGATGACCGACGCATCGCTGCCTTCCTTGAACGCGGGCTCACAGCGGAGGGGCATCACGTGGCGGTCGAACTCGACGGCCGTGACGGGCTCGAGCGGGCCCGGACCGACGAGTTCGAGCTCATCATCCTCGATCGCATGCTGCCCTACGTGGATGGGCTGGAGGTGGCGAGGATGCTGCGCGAGGAACGGCGCCGCGCCATGATCCTGATGCTGACGGCCCGCGACTCGCTAGAGGACAAGGTGGAGGGGTTGCGGGGTGGGGCGGACGATTACATCACCAAGCCGTTCGCCTTCGAGGAGTTGCTGGCCCGGATCGTGGCGCTACGGCGCCGGCGGGCAGACCTCGACGATGCCGAAGGGGAACTGCGGGTCGGCCGGCTGGTCCTCGACCCGGAATCGCGCCGCGTCACCCGCGACGGCGAGCCGATTACCCTCACGGTTCGCGAGTTCGAGCTGCTGCGCTACCTGATGAGCAACGCCGACAAGGTGGTCAGCCGGGAACGGCTGCTGAACGGCGTGTGGAACTATGGCTACGACCCGGGCACCAAGATCGTCGACGTCTATGTGCGCTACCTGCGTGCCAAGATCGACGTGGAGGGCGAGCCTTCGCTGATCGAGACGGTGCGTGGCGTCGGCTACATGATGCCGTCGCAACGATAGGGCTCTCTCCAAGTTCTAACCAGCGGCTCAACCGCGTCTAACTTCAATGACCTAGCCTCCGGATCGTCGGATCACGGAGATGACTATGGACGGGTGGCCACCGGTCAATACCAAGCGCTTCGATGGCGAGAGCGAACGGTCGTTCCGCCGGCGGGCGGCGCGCATCGCGGAGATCATCGTGACGTTCCGCAACGGTCGCCATGACGCGATCACCGGCGAGGAACTGGAGCAGGAGCTCGTGTCGCTGCAGACCCCGAGCCATCGCGAACTGTTGCTGAACTGAGACTGCCGACCAGCCGTCGAACAGCGCGCCCGGCTTCGCCGGGCGTTGTTGCTTGTCAGCCTCGAGGGGTGCAGGTGAGCACGTTCTTTTCGGACGTGTAGAGCTGCAGCACGTCCTTGCCCTCGTCATTGAAGCCGAGGATGGCGCTGGTGATGCCCGCTCCCACCACCAGGTTGCCGTCAAGGAAGGTGACGCCGTTACTGGCCATTTCCACCGTGCCGGTGCCGGAGGCGGAGGAACCGAAATTGGCGGAGGCGTAGGAGTAGGCGCCGGCGTAGATGGTCAGGAGCCCGGCGCGTGTGCCGTCGATGTTGGCCCGGCACCCCCAGTTGCCTTCCACGCCAACGCCGCTCATCGTCTGCGAATTGACGGGCACGGCGAGCGCGAGCAGCAGCAGGACGGCAAGGGCAGGGCGCATGGGGCGATTCAACTCCATCGAGCGATTCAGGAAAGCAGCGGGCTTTTCCGGTTCGAAAGCGAACTAACGACTCTTCGTCAGCAACTTCCTCAATCCGGGGATTTTGGTCAACGCCCCGAGGACGCGCAGCCGCAGCGGCAGCCTGAAGTCGCGCAGCTTGGTGAAGCCGATGATCTCGGCATGGTACACGGTTTCGCCGTGCTGGTTCACGGCCGTCAGCTGGTTGGTGAGGATGCCCCAGCCGGGCAGCGAGTTGGACGGGCGCTTGGCCGAGACGACGAGCGTATAGCTCACCGTGTCGCCCGGCCGCACCGGCGCGCGAAAATCCATCCGGTTGACGCCGGGGGAGGGGCCCGACACGCCGGGTTCCTGACCCAGCCCACGCAACCGCTGCTCTTCTGCTTCGAGCGCGTCGACCATGCGGCGGTGCCCGACCACTACGGTGTGCCAGCCCGAGGCAATGATGCCGCCGAAATGGCTGTGCTCGGCACCGGTGCCCAGCAAGTGGAAATACTGCGGATCGTACTCGCGGCCGAACGCGACGATCTCGGCCTCGCTGAACGTGTGGCTGCCGAGCGGAAACGGCTCGTCGAGCGTGATGTCCTCGAACCAGCGGGTCACGGCTGCGGCCCCGGCCCGGGGGTGCGCGTTTCGACCAGGTTGGCGAGCTTCATGCTCATCACCGGCTGGTTGCGCTGGTTGCGGACATCGAGGTCGATGGTCAGCACACCCCATTGCGGGTGATGCCGCGAGCGGCGGAGCTCGACGATGCGCGCGGTGCCGGTGATGGTGTCGTTCTTCATCACCGGGCGCATCCACTTCAGGTCGGAGAAACCAAGTCCGCCGGCCGAGGCGATCCGACTGAGGAAT
>JBQCFF010000405.1:0-3693 GCA_051959485.1 Devosia sp.
GTCGGTCGACTTCCGCAACGTGATCCTGATCATGACCTCGAACGTCGGCGCCATGGAGCTGCAGAAGGCTCCGATCGGCTTCGGGCGGAAGCGCGAGGCCGGTGACGACGAGGAAGCGATCAACCGGATGTTCACGCCGGAATTCCGCAACCGCCTCGACGCCATCATCTCGTTCGCGCCGCTGCCGCCGCAGGTGGTGCGTCGCGTGGTCGAGAAGTTCGTGCTGCAGCTCGAGGGCCAGCTGGCCGAGCGTGGCGTGACCATCGAGCTGACGCCGGAAGCGGCCGAGTGGCTGGCGATCCGCGGCTACGACGAGCGCATGGGCGCGCGCCCGCTGGGCCGCGTGATCCAGGAGCACGTCAAGAAGCCGCTGGCCGACCAGGTGCTGTTCGGCGAGCTGCAGAACGGCGGTTCGGTGACGGTCGCGGTGGTGGGCGTCGGTCCCGACGCCAAGCTCGAGCTGATCGCGGTGCCGCCGCGGCCGGCCCGGCCCAAGGCCATCCCCGGCCCGAAGGCGGCGGCCAAGAAGAAGGCCGCCGACAAGGCCGAGGACAAGCCGGCCGAAGAGAACAGTTGAGCAAGTTTCCCATGCAGGGAATGGAAGGCCGGGAGCGATCCCGGCCTTCTTCTTATGCCGGCACGGCTTCGGGGCTGGCGATCGCCCGGTGCGCGGCGGCAAGCGCCGCCTCGACCGAAGGCTCGAAGGGAATCTCGGGGGCCCTGATGCCGTGCGCAGCCAGCGTCTTGCGGACCGCCGGGCTGGCCGCCGAGATCAGCAGCCGCACGCCGGACCGCTGCGCCTTGCGGGCGATGCCCTCGATGGTGTTGGCGGCGGTCGAATCGATGAACGGCACGGCCGAGAAGTCGATGACGAAGGCCCGGTGCCGGTCGGCAATGCGGTCGAGCACCGAGCCGACCGTCGCCGCGGCGCCGAAGAAGAAGGCGCCGGTGATGCGGTAGACGGCCACGTCGGGGTCGGTGGCGATGCGCTCGTCGTAGCGCTGGCGATCGGCGCCGCTGGTGTCGGGCTGATCCTCGGGCACCGGCGGCACGTGCGTCTCCACCGCTGCGGACTGCGCCATGCGGTGGATGAACAGCAGCGCCCCGAGCGCGAAGCCGACGATGATGCCTTCGGTGAGCCCCTGGAAGACCGTCAGCAGGAAGGTCGCCAGCAGCACCAGGGCATCGCCCAGCGAGGAGCGGAGGAGGATGGCGAAGGCGTTCCGCTCGGCCATGTTCCATGCCACCACGACGAGCACGCCGGCGAGCCCGGCGAGCGGGATGTAGCTGGCGAGCGGGGCGGCGACCAGCATGAACACCACGATGAACACCGAGTGGAGCATGCCCGAAACCGGGCTGCGGGCGCCGGAGCGGATGTTGGTGGCGGTGCGCGCGATGGTGCCGGTGGCGCAGATGCCGCCGAACAGCGCCGAGCCCATGTTGGCGATGCCCTGCGCCACGAGCTCCATGTTGGAACGGTGGCGGCGGCCGGTCATGCCGTCGGCCACCATGGCGGAGAGCAGCGACTCGATGGCGCCGAGCAGGGCGAAGGAGATCGCGTCGGGCAGCACGGCCTGCACCTTCTCCAGCGACAGCGGCGGCAGGGAGGGGACGGGCAGGGTGCTCGGGATGCCGCCGAAGCGGGTGCCGATGGTTTCGACCGGCAGTTGCAGCAGCGCCGTCGCCAGCGCGCCGACGATCACGGCGATGAGGATGCCGGGCAATTGCGGCCGCCACACCCGCAGGCCGACGATGATGCCGACCGTGGCGAGAGACACGCCGACCGCGGCGGGGTTGATGGTGCCGAGCGCGCCGGCGATGACCTGCAGCTTGGAGACGATATCCGGGGGATCGGCGCCGAGGCTCAGCCCGAGCAGGTCGTGGATCTGGCCGACGAACAGGATCACCGCGATGCCGGAAATGAAGCCGACGGTAACGGGATACGGGATGAACTTGATGTAGCTACCCAGCCGCAACGCGCCCATCAGCACCAGCAGCAGGCCGGCCATGATGGTGGCGAGGAGGAGGCCGTCGAGGCCGTGCCGGGCCACCGTGGCGGCAACCAGCACGGTGAAGGCCGCGGCGGGACCACCGATCTGGAAGCGGCTGCCGCCGAGCGCCGAGATCAGGAAGCCGCCGATCGCCGCCGTGAACAGGCCGCGCTCCGGCGTCGTGCCGGACGCGATGGCGATGGCCATGGAGAGCGGCAGGGCCACGATGGCGACCGTGAGCCCGGCGAAGACGTCGGCGCGCAGGTCCTTGAGGTGATAGCCCTCGCGCAGCACGGTGATCAGCTTGGGAGTGAACAGCTCCCAGGTGGTCGCAGACTTGTGGGCTGTGGGGCTGGTCAGCGTGTTTGCCATCGGGACGGTATCGCCTTTCGCGAGGTGGGCGCGGCGATCAGCGATGGCGGGTCGTGATCGCCCGGAGGGTCAGTCGGTGGTCGGGGTCGGTCGTCGGAGGCGGACGCCACGTCCGCCGCCGTCGCTGGGGGCGTTCTCGCCGATGAGCTCGACGCCGGCGGCATTCAGCGCCTCGATGACCTTGGTCAGGGTATCGACGATGCCGCGCACATTGCCTTCGCTGGCCTCCATGCGCTGGATCGTGGGCAGCGACACGCCGGCCATGTCGGCCAGGGTCTTCTGGTCGATGCCGAGCAGGGCACGGGCTGCCCGCAACTGGGCAGCGGTCATCATGGCTTGAGGGCCTGTGGGTGAAGGATCATGGGATAAGCCTACACCGTGATGTGTGAGACATCAAGAGTGAGGTTGTAACAGTACGGTGGGGAAGGCGATGGCGCGCGGGGGCGCCCCCTCCACCATGCTTCGCATGGTCCCCCTCCCCCGCTTCGCGGTGGAGGATCAGGGGAGGGGCGGCGCCCTGAAAAAGGGGCGGGGGTCGTCGGGCGTCAGGCGAGGGCGGCGGCGATGGCCTTGGCCTGCTCGGCGAGCTCGGCGTCGTCGGCCTTGCCCTGGCCGTGGCGGCCGAGCGCGACGCCTTCATAGGCCGGGATGACGTGAAAGTGCAGGTGGAACACCGACTGGCCGGCCGGCGCTTCGTTGAACTGGGCGATGCGGATGCCGTCGGGCTGCAGCGCCTTCTGCACGGCCTTGGCGACGCGCTGCACGTGGCCGATGGCGATGGCCAGCACGGTGGGGTCGGCATCGAAGAGGTTGCGGGCCGCCGCCTTTGGGATGACCAGGGTGTGCCCCTTGGACTGCGGGAAGATGTCCATCATCACGAAGACGTCGGCGTCCTCGTAGACCTTGTGGGCCGGGATCTCGCCGCGGATGATCTTGCCGAAGATGTTGGCGGGGTCGTAGGCGGTCACGAGGCGGCTCCCATCAGCTGGTCGGTGTCGTAGTAGTTGCCCGGGTAGCTCTCGATCGTCTCCTCGACGATGTCGGCCGCAAGCCCGGTGCCGTCCTCGAGGTGCAGCCGGTCCCTGAGCTCGCCGGCCGCCGCCTCGTAGGACGAATCGGTGGAAAGTTCCTCGAGCGCTGCGGCGAGGATGCCGGGCGTGAGCTTGCGCAGCCGGACGGGCGGCGGGCCGCAGCCGAGTTCGAACACCCGGCGACCCCAGTAGGGCTGATCGAAGAAGTGCGGCACCACGAAGGTCGGCTTGCCGGCGTAGAGGCCGGCATAGGTGGTGCCGGCGCCGCCGTGATGCACCAGCGCCTTCATCAGCGGGAA
>JBQCFF010000406.1:0-6577 GCA_051959485.1 Devosia sp.
CGCAGGAACGAGGAGCGCGTGCGCCGCGCCTGCCGGTCCGACACGTAGGCGATGAGGAACAGGAGCCCCACATAGGCCACGCCGGTCGCGGTGACGAAATCGGCGCTGAGCATCAGCCCTCGTCCTCGCCCTCGCGCGGCAGCCGGGTGCTGAGCCACCACGCCCCTGCTACCAGCACGACCCAGCAGACGAACAGGTAGATCACCTCCACGGGCACCCCGAGCAGCCGGCGGTGGACTTGGAATACGCTGGCGATCGGCGGCATGAACAGGATCGCCCCGAGGAGCGTGAGGACCAGCGCGGCGCTCTTGAGCTTCCGGCGCTCCATCGCCCTACCCCGGCGTTGCCGCGAGCAGCCGCTGCACGGTGCCGACCACCTCGGCATTGGCGTAGGGTTTGGTGATGAAGCTCGAGGCGCCCAGTTCCTCGGCGATCTGCCGGTCCTGCGCCTGCCCCTTGGCGGTCAGGATCATCACCGGCAGGTCGCGGGTCAGGACGTCGGCACGGATCAGCTTCAGCACCTCGAAGCCCGAGCGCTTGGGCAGCATCACGTCGAGCACGAGGAGCCGCGGACGCTGGCGCCGGACCGCGGCGAGCACCGCCTCGCCGTCGGTGACGGACTCGATCGAATAGCCGGCGCGCCGCAGGATGAAGTCGAGCGAATCCAGGATGCTCGGCTCATCCTCGGCAATGAGTACGTCCACGCCCAAATGTCCCCCTCCTGCCCCGACCTCCCAATCGGCGCGTCCGGACAGTAACGCACACTCAACCGGCTTCGCCAATATCGAAACGCCGGGGCACCAATGGCGCGCGCACCGCGCCCGGCTGCCCGCCGGGCATCAGCGCCTCCTCCTGCCGGTCGGCACAGTCGCGCCGCGGGCAGAGCCGGCAGGCCGGGCCGACGGGTACGTCCGCGGCGGGGTCGGCGAGGTTCAGCCCCGATGCGTACACCGTGCGGTCCGCATGCAGCACGTCGCAGGCGAGCATCACCGAGGTATAGATGGCGCTGCGCTCGGCGAAGTTGGCGACCCGCCGCGCATGCGCCTTGGCGACGAACAGGTAGCGCGAGCCGTCGGCGAACTGCACCACCTGCCGCACCAGCGCCTCGGGCGTGCGGAACGCGCCGTAGAGCGCCCACAGCGGGCAGGCATGGCCGGCCCCGGGTAGCGGCAGGCCGGGCAGCGGGAAATGCTTGGTCAGCCGCCCCGCCGGGTCGGAGCGGAGGAAGCCGAACGGCACCCCTGCCTCCCCCGGCCGGCGCAGCGTCACCAGCCGGTGTGCCACCTGCTCGAAGCTGGCGCCGTAGATCTGCCGCAGCGCCTCGATGTCGTAGCGCGTCGCCTCGGCATCGCGCAGGACCGCCGCGTACGGGAAGACGATGGCGCCGGCGAGATAGGAGGCGAGCGCCCGGTAGCCGAGCCGGCGGGCTGCAGGCGAGCCGAGTTCCGGCGCCAGCACCTCCCGCTCGAGCACCTCCGGCGCCGCAAGCTCGGCGTAGAGGCGGGTCAGCTGGAACTGCCGGGTGGCGGCGATGGCGCTGGTCTGGAACCACATCACCCGCGTTTCCGGGTTGAAATGGTACTGGCCCGGGAAGCCGAGCGCGTCGAGCTCGCGCCCGCTGCTGCGCACCACCTCGACGCCGAAGCGCTGCTGCAGCACCGCGGCCAGCGTCGCCTCCCCGTACGGCCCGCCCCGCTCGATCTCGGCCCGCAGGTCGGCGGCCGCGGCCTCGAGACCCGCGAAGTAGTTGTCGCGGCCGAAGATCAGGTCGTCGAGCTCGCGCATCGGCGAGAGCGGGCGCCGGGCCTGCGCCTCCTGCTCGAACTGCCCGATCAGCCCGCGCGCCACATCGGTGAGGCCACGCGTCTCCCGGGTGATGGACGCCAGGAAGCGGCGGCGCTCGCTGTCGTCGAGGTCGGGCACGTCCTCGAGGATTTCGGCGCTCGAGCGCACCGCGGTGATGCCGGACAGCACGCGGTGCAGCAGCTCGGCCAGCAGCGGATCGGTGCGCAGGCGATTCGCGTAGTCCTCGGCATTGGCCTGCGCCCCCAGGTAGGCGCGGTGCAGCCGGGCGATGGCCAGCGCCGCCGCCGGCTGCTGCGCCACGAGCTCGCGCGCCGCTAGGTCGCCGAACTCGACCGATTGCAGCACCGGATCGGCCAGCGCCTCGTCGACGGCGGCGATCAGCCGGTGCTCCGCCTCGCCCGAGAGCTCGCCGATCTCGACCCCGAGTTCGTGCGCCAGCCGGAGCAGCAGCGCCCCGCCCACCTGCCGCCGATTGCGTTCTATGAGGTTGAGATAGCTGGCGGAAATGCCGGCTTGCCGCGCCAGCGCCGCCTGCGAAATGCCCAGCGCCCGCCGCCGCGAACTGATGCGCAACCCGATCGGTGCCCGCATTCCCCCCTCCCCTCATGTCAACGAATTTACACCACAGGGGGACAGGAAGTCCAACGATTTACAAGATTGATCAATGATTACAACGCGCTGTTGCAGCACTTTTCTTGCTGTCGCATCGTGGCGGCCTCGCGGTGAGGTTCTCCGGCAATGTACCGGTCCCCCGCGCTTGAGGAGGACGAAATGACCAACACCAAGGGCTTCAGCCGCCGCGGCGTGCTGAGGGGCGGGCTTGCCGGCATCCTCGCGACCGGCGTCGCTCCGATGATCTTCACCAAGGGTGCCTACGCGCAGGAGTTCTGCAACGCGCCGACCGGCGACACCGTGACGCTCGGCTTCAACATGCCGCTGACCGGCGCCTATGCCGACGAGGGCGCCGACCAGCAGCGCGCGCTCACCCTGGCGGTCGAGCACCTCAACGGCGAGGGCGACGGCGGGCTGATCCCGCACCTGAAGCCCTCGGCCATCACCGGCAAGGGCATCCTGGGCAAGAAGGTGGCCTACGTCACCGGCGACGACCAGACCAAGGCCGACGCCGGCCGCGACTCCGCCCGCCGCATGATCGAGCGCGATGGCGCCATCATGATCTGCGGCGCCTCGTCCTCGGCCGTCGCCATCGCCGAGCAGGCGCTCTGCCAGGAGATGGGCGTCATCTACATGGCCGGCCTCACCCACTCCAACGACACCACCGGCAAGGACAAGAAGCGCTACGGCTTCCGTCACTTCTTCAACGCCTACCAGTCCGGCGTGGCGCTCGGCCCGACGCTGGGCGAGGCCTACGGCAAGGATCGCGTCGCCTACCACCTGACCGCCGACTACACTTGGGGGTGGACGCAGGAAGAGTCGATGATCAAGGCCACCGAGGCGCTCGGCTGGAAGACCCTGCCGCCGGTCCGCACTCCGGTGGGCGCCGGCGACTTCAGCCAGTACCTGACCCCGGTGCTGAACTCCGGCGCCGACGTGCTGATCCTCAACCACTACGGCTTCGACGGCGTGAACTCGATCACCCAGGCCGTCCAGTTCGGCATGCGCGACAAGCAGATCAACGGCAAGCAGTTCGAGATCGTGCTGCCGCTCGTCTCCGACCTGATGGCCAAGGGCGCCGGCTCGGCGATCAAGGGCATCTACGGCACCTCCAACTGGGACTGGCAGCTGGGCGACGAGGCATCGAAGGCCTTCACCAAGTCGTTCGGCGCCAAGTATGGCCAGCCGCCGAGCCAGATCGCCCACACCTCCTACGTCCAGGCGCTGCTCTACGCCGATGCCTGCGAGCGGGCCGGCACCTTCTATCCGCCCGAAGTGATCAAGGCGCTGGAGGACTTCGACTTCGACGGCATGGGCAACGGTCCGACCACCTATCGCGGCACCGATCACCAGTGCTTCAAGGACGTGCTGGTGGTGCAGGGCAAGGACAACCCGGCCAACGAGTTCGACCTGCTGCAGGTCGTCGGCACCGCCTCCAAGGACAGCGTCACTTACGATCCCGCCATCTTCGGCGGTGAACTGGGCCCCTACGATCCGGCCATGTGCTGATCGTAGTCCGAGGTCCCGGCTGCATCCTCTCGGCCGGGACCGTCTCCCTCTGGCGCTGACGGAAGATCGATGGAAGCCATCCTCGCGCAACTGCTCAACGGTCTCGACAAGGGCGGCGCCTATGCGCTGATCGCGCTGGGGCTGACGCTGGTGTTCGGCACGCTGGGTGTCGTGAACTTCGCGCATGGCGCGCTGTTCATGCTCGGCGCCTTCTGCGCCGTCACCTTCCGCCAGCTGATCACCATGGAGACCATCACGGTCGATCCCACCCAGACCACCGCCTGGGGCACGCCGATGGAGATCCGCACCCCGCTCGCCCAGACCTGGTTCGGCGATTTCGGCCAGGTGCTGATCGACTGGTCGGTACCGCTCTCGATCCTGCTGGCCATCCCGGTGATGCTGGTGATCGGCATCGTCATGGAGCGCGGCCTGATCAAGCACTTCTACAAGCGCACGCATGCCGAGCAGATCCTCGTCACCTTCGGGCTCGCCATCGTGCTGCAGGAGATCGTCAAGGCGATCTTCGGGCCCAACCCGATCAGCCAGCCGATGCCCGCCGCCCTGCGCGGCGCCGCCGACGTCGGCACCTGGATCGGCCTCGCCCCGGGCATGGTGACCTACCCGCTGTGGCGCCTGATCTATTTCCTCTTCGCCGCCGGCATCATCGCCGCCGTCTTCGCCTTCCTGCGCTTCACCACCTTCGGCATGGTGGTGCGCGCCGGCATGGCCGACCGCGAGACGGTGGGGCTGCTCGGCATCAACATCGACCGCCGCTTCACCATCATGTTCGGGCTCGCCGCCGTGGTCGCGGGGCTGGCGGGGGTGATGTACACGCCGCTGGTGCCGCCCAACTATCACCTCGGCATGGATTTCCTGGTGCTGAGCTTCGTCGTGGTCGTGGTCGGCGGCATGGGCTCGCTACCGGGCGCCGTGGCGGCCGGCTTCCTGCTCGGCATCCTGCAGAGCTTCGCCTCGATGAACGAGGTGAAGTCGGTCCTCCCCGGCATCGACCAGATCATCATCTACGCCACCGCCGTGGTGATCCTGCTGGTGCGGCCGCGCGGCCTGCTCGGCCGGCGCGGCGTGATGGAGAGCTGACCGATGGCCCTGTTCCAGCTCTCCCGCCGCGACGCTATGGTCTTCGTGCTGTTCGCCCTGGTGGTGGTCACCATGCCGGTCTGGACCGCCCCGCTCGGCGCCAACTACCCCGGCCTGCTGCAGAAATTCGTGATCTACGCGATCTTCGCCATCGGCTTCAACGTGCTGTTCGGCCTCACCGGCTACCTCAGCTTCGGGCACGCCGCCTTCATCGGCGTCGGCTCCTACACCGCGGTGTGGAGCTTCAAGCTGCTGACCATGGACGTGCTGCCGGCCATCGCCTTCGCCATCGTCATCTCCGGGCTGTTTGCGCTCGCCATCGGCTATCTCAGCCTCCGCCGCTCCGGCATCTACTTCTCCATCCTGACGCTCGCCTTCGCGCAGATGAGCTACAACCTCGCCTATTCGGTGCTGACCCCGATCACCAACGGCGAAACCTCGCTGCAGCTGACCCGGCAGGACCCGCGCGTCATCGACACCATGCTGGCCGCACCGGGAGCGGGTCTCCCCTCCCCCAGCCTGTTCGGCATGCCGTTCACCGGGCTCGGCGGCTTCTATTTCTGCGCCGTGGTGCTGCTGCTGGCCTTCTTCTTCGCCCAGAAGATCTTCGCCTCGCCCTTCGGCATGATGCTGCGCGCCATCAAGTCCAACCAGACGCGGATGAGCTATACCGGCTTCCACACCCGGCCCTACGCGCTCAGCGCCTTCGTCATCTCGGGCATGTATGCCGGCCTCGCCGGCGCGCTGCTGGCGGTCACCGATCCCCTCGCCGGCGCCGAGCGCATGCAGTGGACGGCCTCGGGCGAAGTGGTGCTGATGACCATCCTCGGCGGCGTCGGCACGCTGGTCGGCCCGGTGATCGGGGCCTGGCTGATCAAGTATTTCGAGAACATCTTCTCCGCCTTCAACGAGCAGATCCTGTCCCGCTTCTTCGACTTCATCCCCGACCCGCTGCACGACACGGTGGTGACCGTGGCGAGCAAGTTCGTCGGCGAAGGCTGGCAGCTGACGCTTGGCCTGCTGTTCGTGCTGGTCGTGGTGTTCCTGCCCGGCGGCATCATGGAGGGGGCGCGCCGCATCGCCGCGCTGTTCAGCCGCCGTGGCACCCCCGCTTCACCCGGCGCCGCGCGCGCCCAGCCGGCGGAGTGACGCCATGGCCAGTTCCACCGCCAACGTCGTCCTGCACGTCGATGACGTCAGCAAGAATTTCGGCGGCCTGCACGCCCTTTCCGACATCGACTTCGCGGTCGAGGAAGGCACCACGCACGCCATCATCGGTCCGAACGGCGCCGGCAAGTCGACGCTGCTCAATGTCATCATCGGCCGCCTGCCGCCGACCCGCGGCGCCGTGGTGTTCGACGGCAACGTGCTGACCGGCAAGCGCCCTTACGAGATCAACCAGCTCGGCGTCGCCCGGGTGTTCCAGACGCCGGAGATCGTCCCCGAGCGGTCGGTGCTGCAGAACGTCATGACCCCCGCCTTCGCCCGGCGCGACGGGGCGTTCCGGATCAACCTGCTGCGCAGCGTCGACGGCGAGGCGGAAATCCGCGAC
>JBQCFF010000407.1:0-2035 GCA_051959485.1 Devosia sp.
ATGCCGTTGCGCACGGCCGTGGCCATGTTGCGGTCGCCGATGCGGTAGATGGCGATGTCGGCCGATTGCGCGTTCACCGAGGTGATCGGCAGGCCGCCGCCGAGGCCCGCCGGCATGACGTAGGCGTTGTTGGCGAAGCCGACGAAGGGCGTGCGATCGGGCACGTAGACGTTGAGCTCGGCGTCGGCGCGCAACTGCTCGCCGTCGGCCGAGGGCAGGCCGGAGCGGACGCGGATAGCGTAGCGCTGGCCATGCCGCACGCCGGTGAGGCAGAGCTGGCTCTGCTCGGTCTCGACGGCCACCTGCGGCGCCCGGTCGACGACCACGTAGCTCGACAGGTCGGTGTCGCCGGCCGGCAGCGGGTCGGAGAAGACAATGCAGATGCGCGGATCGGCGGCCTCGGAGTCAACCTCGCTGGAGGTGATGCGGAAGCCGTGCTCGGCGACCACATGGTCGAGGCGGCCCTGCAGGCCGGCATCGTCGACCAGCGCGATGGAGGTGCGGTAGCTGGCAATGGCCTCGCGCCACATCTGGCGGCGCTCGAGCCCGGCGGCGAGGCTGGCCAGCGCCCTGGCCCGCTCGGCGACGCTTTGCGACAGCAGGAAGGCGTTGACGGCGGAATAGGTGGCGTTCTGCGCGAAATCGTAGGCCGACGAACTGTTGTTGTTCGCGAGGTCCTGGTCGGCGCGCTGGAGCTGCACGTCGGCGAGCTTCAGCCACAGCGCCGGATCGTTGCGGTTGAGGGCCAGCGCCTGGCGGTAGGAGACGTTGGCAGCGGCGGGGTTGCCGGCGGCCACGGCGTCGTCGCCGGCCTTGATCAGGTCGTCGTAGCCGAGGTTCTTCGGCGGCGTGTCGGTGGTCGGCAGCTGCTGGGCGAAGGTCTGCGCGTAGTAGATCAGGTCGGAGGCGGGAAAGGGCAGCTCGGACTGGCGCTCGGTGGAGAGCGCCTGGGCAGCCGCGGGATCGACCTTGCCGGAGGTCGCGCCCGCGAACGCGGTCTCGGGGCCGGCATCACCCTTGAGGAAGCACCAGCCCGCCTTCTCGTTGAAGGTGAAGGCCCGGCAGATGCGGTCGCCGGAGCAGGCGGCGGAGCAGGCGTCGACCGTGGTATCCTTGACGACGCGGTAATCGAAGCCCGGCAGGTCGGTGCCGGGCAGCAGGCTGATCGCCCGCTCCTGCGCCAGCGCGCTCCCCATGCCGAACGCGACGAAGAGGACGGCCACGAGCCATCCCGCGGAGCTGAGCAGCCGCTGCATTTGATCCCTCACCCCTGTGCCCCATCCGGGCCTACCGCACCGCCGATTTGTGGCTTTTTCGGGTAAAAGCACGCACGACCGCCGGAAATGCATCGGTAGGCGAGCAAAGATGAACGGGGGCTGAAACCGCATCGCGGTTAAACAGCAAAAGGCCGGGCGCTGGGCCCGGCCTTTCGAGGGGATGGTGACTGGTTCGGTCAGGCGGCGAGGCGGCGGCGGACGACCGGCGCTTCCTCGAGCGTGAACACGTCGACGATGCGGTCGAGGTCGGTGGCCTGCGCCTCGGTCTGCTCGATGGCGGCGTTGGTCTGTTCGACCAGCGCGGCATTGTGCTGGGTCATCTCGTCGAGCTGGCGGATGGCGGTGTTCACCTCCTCGATCGAGGAGGCCTGCTCGCGGCTCTCGCGGGCAATGCCGTCCATCAGCTCGTTGGAAGAGCGGGCGGCCTCCAGCATCGACTGCAGGCGCGAAGCAGCGTCGGCGACGAGCTTGGAGCCGGTCTTCACCTCGGCGCCGGACTGCTCGATCAGCACCTTCACCTCGGCGGAGGCTTCGGCGGCGGACTGGGCGAGGCGGCGGACTTCCACCGCCACCACCGCAAAACCCTTGCCGGCCTCGCCGGCCCGGGCCGCTTCCACCGAGGCGTTCAGCGCCAGCAGGTTGGTCTGGAAGGCGATGTCGTCGATCAGGCCGATGATGTTGCTGATCTTGGCCGAGGACTGGGTGATGCGCTCCATGGCGGTGGTCGCCTCGCCCATCACCTTGCCGCCCTCTTCGGC
>JBQCFF010000408.1:0-4007 GCA_051959485.1 Devosia sp.
CCCCGCTACGTCCAGGAAGCGCACCCCGAACTGGTCAGCGCCGAGGCCGTGATCGCCCATCCCGAGCTGTTCCCCGATCCGGAGCAGTCGGACCAGGGCCGCCTCTATTCCTGCCCGCCCGGCTGGGCCTGCGAGCTCTCCACGTCGGCGCTGTTCGAAGCGTACGAGATGGAGGACACGTGGAACCTGTTCTCGCCCGGTTCGGGCGGTGCGCTGGATGCCTCGATCGCCCGGGCGTTCCTGCGCAATGAGCCGATCCTGTTCTACTACTGGGGCCCCACCGCGATCCTCGGCAAGTTCGACGCCGTGCAGCTCGATCTCGGCGAAGCCAAGCCCGAAATCTATGCCTGCAACACCGACCAGGCTTGCCGGGATCCGGCGGGCAAGACGGCCTATCCTTCGTCCCCGGCGGTGATCGGCGCGGCCAAGTGGATCGAGACCGACGCCCCGGCGGTCGCCGAATACTTCGGCAAGGTCGGGCTCACCAACGCCCAGATCAGCGAGCTGCTCGTCTACGGCGACGAGAACAAGGCCGATGCGGCCGAGACCGCCGAGAACTTCCTGAAGACCAAGGAAGACGTCTGGGCCACCTGGGTGTCGCCCGAAATCGCCGACAAGGTTCGTGCCAGCCTCGGCTGATCGTCCCTCACTGCACCTGCCTGGCGGTCGGGTCGTTGACCCGGCCGCTGCACTCCTTTTCCGCCGCACCTGCAGTCGCGACCTCTCGCCGACCGGTGCGGCCCCATCACCAGGCATGACACATGTTTCCTGAACTCATCGACACACGACCGCTGCGCCGGGCCGTGGACGACGGCCTCGGCTGGGTCGTCGCCAACTGGGGGACCGCCTTCGAGGCGGCCGCCAGGCCGCTGCTGCTGCTGCTCAACGCCATCGAGGCACTGCTGCTCGCCACCCCGTGGTGGCTCATCATCGTCCTCCTCACCGGCATCGCCTGGCTCGCGACGCGGCGCTGGCCGCTGCCCGCCACGGTGCTCGTCTCGCTGTTCTTCCTCGGCCTGATGGAGCTGTGGCAGGACGCCATGACCACCACGGCGCTGATGATCGCCGCCACGCTGACCGCCATCGTCGTCTCGATCCCGGTCGGCGTCTGGATGTCGCGCTCCGCCCGGGTGCGCCAGTTCTTCACCCCGGTGCTCGACCTGATGCAGACGCTGCCGAGCTTCGTCTACCTGATCCCGACGGTGATGATCTTCGGGCCGGGCAAGATTCCGGCGCTGATCGCCACCATCGTCTATGCCGCCCCGCCGCTGGTGCGCCTCACCGACTTGGGGCTGCGCTCCGTGGACCCGGCGGTGATGGAGGCGAGCCGCGCCTTCGGCACCAACCCGACGCAGCGCCTGTTCGGCGTGCAGATCCCGCTGGCGCTGCCGACGATCCTCGCCGGCATCAACCAGACCACCATGATGGCGCTCGCCATGGTGGTGATCGCCTCGATGATCGGGGCGGGCGGGCTCGGCTACCAGGTGCTGCAGGGCATCGGGCGGCTCGAGGTCAGCCGCGGCCTGTTCGCCGGGCTCGGCATCGTCGTCCTCGCCATCGTCTTCGATCGCATCACCCAGGCCTTCGGCAGGCAGCTGCAGGGCCGCATCGGCATCGCGGAGGTACGTCCATGACCGCCACAGCAGATACTGACCTCGCGATCCGCATGCGGGGCGTCACCAAGATCTTCGGCCCCGACCCGCAGGCGGCCCTCGCCGCCCTGCGCGCCGGCAAGTCGAAGCCGGAGCTGCAGGCGGAGACCGGCCACGTGGTCGGCCTCGACGACGTGTCGCTCGATATCGCCAGGGGGCAGATCTTCGTGGTGATGGGCCTTTCCGGCTCCGGCAAGTCGACCCTGATCCGGCACGTCAACCGGCTGATGGAGCCGACCGCGGGCGAAATCTTCGTGCATGGCGACGACGTGCTCAGGATGCCGCTCGACCAGTTGCGCACCTACCGGCGAACCCGCGTCTCCATGGTGTTCCAGAAGTTCGGCCTGTTGCCGCACCGCTCGGTGCTCGACAACGTCGCCTACGGCCTCGAGGTGCGCGGCGCCGGCAAGGCCGAGCGCGAAGCGGAGGCGAGCAAGTGGATCGAGGTGGTCGGCCTCGCCGGCTACGAGAAGGCGCGGCCGCGGCAATTGTCCGGCGGGCAGCAGCAGCGCGTCGGCCTTGCGCGGGCGCTGGCGCTCGACACCGACATCATCCTGATGGACGAGGCATTCTCGGCGCTCGATCCGCTCATCCGCTCCGGCATGCAGGACCAGTTGATGACCCTGCAGAAGACGCTCAACAAGACCATCCTCTTCATCACCCACGATTTCGACGAGGCGCTGAAGATCGGCGATCACGTCGCCGTACTGAAGGACGGCACCCTGCAGCAGCAGGGCCGCCCCGAGGACATCGTGCTCAATCCGGCCAACGAGCACATCGAGGAATTCGTGCGCGAGGTGAACAAGGCACGCGCCATCCGGGTGCGGACGATCATGGAGACCGGTCCGGCGGAGCCGTGCGAGGTGGCCGTGCCCGCCGACGCGCGCTGCGAGGAGGTGCTGCCACTGTTCGCCGAGCACCAGTGGGTCGGCGTCCTCAACGATGCCGGGACGCAGGTCGGCCGCGTGACCGCGAAGCGCGTGATCGGCGCGCTGGCCCGCCACGACACCCGCACGGTCGGGCAGACGGTGGCGCTGGAAGCAGCGCAGTGAGGGAGCCCAGCCCCTCATCCTGAGCTACCAGCCCCTCGCACCAAGCCCCTCATCCTGAGCTTGTCGAAGGACGAGGGGCGAGCCGCAGCGCAGGTCACCTCGTCCTTCGACAAGCTCAGGATGAGGTGACTTGGCCCTCAGCATGAGGTGACTTGGCCCTCAGGATGACGGCTCAACTCGCCCCGGAGCCGCCTACTTCGCGCCCTGCAGCTGCACCACGTTGCCGTGGCTCGGCGTGCCGGCGAGGAACTTCTTGATGTTGCGGGCGGCCTGCCGGATGCGCTGCTCGTTCTCCACCAGGGCGAGGCGCACATACTGGTCGCCGTACTCGCCGAAGCCCACGCCGGGCGCCACGCCCACCCCCGTCTCCTGGATCAGGAGCTTGGCGAACTCGAGCGAGCCCATGTGCGCGAACTGGTCGGGAATCGGCGTCCAGGCGAACATCGTCGCCTTGGGCGACGGAATGGCCCAGCCGGCGCGGCCGAAGCTCTCGACCATCACGTCGCGGCGCAGCCGGTAGATGTCGCGCACCTCCTCGATCACCTTGTCGTCGCCGTTGAGCGCGGTGGCGGCCGCCACCTGGATCGGGGTGAACGCGCCGTAGTCGAGATAGGACTTCACCCGCGCCAGCGCCGCGATCAGCCGGTCGTTGCCGACCGCGAAGCCGACGCGCCAGCCCGGCATCGAGTAGGTCTTCGACATGGAGGTGAACTCGACCGCGATGTCGATGGCGCCCGGCACCTGCAGCACCGACGGCGGCACGTCCTCGTCGAAGTAGATTTCGGCGTAGGCGAGATCCGACAGGATGAAGATGTCGTTGTCTTTGCAGTACTTCACGACTTCCTTGTAGAAGTCGAGCGTCGCCGTATAGGCGGTCGGGTTGGCCGGGTAGTTCAGCACCAGCGCGATCGGCTTCGGGATCGAGTGCCGCACCGCCCGGTCCAGCGCCCGCATGAAGTCCTCGTTGGGGTCGGCGGGCATCGAGCGGACCACGCCGCCGCTCATGATGAAGCCGAACGAGTGGATGGGATAGGTCGGGTTGGGCACCAGCACGACGTCGCCCGGCGCAGTGATCGCCTGCGCCATGTTGGCGAAGCCTTCCTTGCTGCCGAGGGTCGCCACCACCTGGGTGTTGGGGTCGAGCTTCACGCCGAAGCGGCGCCCGTAGTAGCTGGCCTGCGCCTTGCGCAGCCCCGGAATGCCGCGCGAGGTGGAGTAGCGGTGCGTCCGCGGGTCCTTCACCGTGTCCTTGAGCTTTTCGACGATCGCCTGCGGCGTCGGCAGGTCGGGGTTGCCCATGCCC
>JBQCFF010000409.1:0-12678 GCA_051959485.1 Devosia sp.
GACCAAGGCACAGACCCATCTAATCGAATCTTCTAACGCCTCGCTGCGCGACATGCTGGCCCGCTTCAACCGCCGAACCAAGCGCGCCTCCAAGACCCAACAGATGCTCGAGATCACCCTCGACATCTTCCTGGCCAGGAAACGCCTCGCGAGTCCGACGTGAACAGTCCCCCTGGTGGGGGAGGGTAGTGGAGCTTGGCGAGCGGGAGCGAGCCTAGCGGAACTAGGGAGAGGGGGTGCGTGTGGGCAGGGGCGGGTGGCCAGCAACCAGCGCTGCCCCCCTCTCCCCAGCTGCGCTAGGCGGACAAGCCGCCAAGCTTCGCTATCCTCCCCCGCCAGGGGGGAGGAGGCGCGCTCGACGCCGAGCTGCGCTGACTCCCCGGAGCACCACGTCCCCACCTCGTCCCCTCCCCCCTGGCGGGGGAGGGTAGCGTCGCTAGGAGCGAAGCGACGTAGCAGAGCTAGGGAGAGGGGGTCAGCGGCGGAGGAGGCGCATTCTCATCACCGCGACGCATCGCCCCGATCGCCAGAATCCGTTCGACGCCCCGCGTTCGGCCCGCTACATGAGCCGCCATGTCGCGTCCCGTCGCCGTCCTGCTCCTTGTCATCGCCACTGCCATCTGGGGTCTCGCCTTCGTGGCGCAGAAATCGGCCATGGCGCATCTGGGGCCCCTCACCTTCTCGGGCACCCGCTTCCTCCTGGGCGGCGTGGCGCTGATCCCGTTCGCGCTGGCCGAGCTGCGGCGGAAGCAGGTCCGGCTCGGCGACTTCACCCCCGGGCGCTGGGGCATGATCGGCCTGCTCTGCACCGCCTTCCTAGTCGGCTCGGTGCTGCAGCAGTACGGGCTGACGCTGACCAGCGTCACCAACTCGGGCTTCCTCACCGCGCTCTACGTGCTGTTCGTGCCGCTGATCGCCTACCTCGCCCTCCGCCTGCGGCCGCACCCGGTGATCTACCTCGGCGCCCCGCTGGCGCTGGTCGGCATCTTCTACCTCAACGGCGGACACCTCGGGGCGCTCAACTTCGGCGACCTGCTGGTGATCGTCAGCGCCGTGTTCTGGGGCGGGCACGTGTTCCTGCTCGGCCAGTTGAGCCGCGCGACCGCCCTGCCGGTGACGCTCTCGGCCATCACCTTCGTCGCCGTCGGCGTGGTTTGCAGTGGCTTCGCGCTCCCCCTCGAGGCCCCCGACCTCGGCGGCTTCGGCGCCACCTGGATGGAGATCCTCTATACCGGCCTGCTCTCCACCGCCCTCGCCTTCACCCTGCAGGCCATCGCGCAGCAGCACGTGCCGGCGGCGAACGCGGCGATCATCCTGTCGGCTGAAAGCCTGTTCGCCGCGCTCGGCGCCGCGGTGCTGCTGGGCGAGCGGCTGAGTCCCGTCGGCTATGCCGGGGCGGCGCTGATCTTCGTCGCCATCGTGCTGGTCGAGGCCGTCCCGGCGCTCATCAGCCGCCGCGAGGCGACGGCCGACGCCTGAGCCGTCAGCTCTTCCGCGTCAGCGTGATTTCCTTGCACACCACCACGTAGGCGCAGGCCTTGAGATGAAGGGTATTGGCGTTGCGCAGCGTGATCGTCGTGTCGCCGGAGACGCCGAAGAAGTCGATCTTGCCCTTCCAGCGGTTGTCGCCGCTCTGCTTGGCCTCGTTGATGAGCGTCTTGCCCAGGTATTTCAGGTTCTCGGGCTTGCGCATGCGGCCGCGCAGCTCCGTCACCGTGAGGCAGAAGCGGTCGCCGGCCGGGCCGCACATGCTCACGGTGTAGTCCGAGTTCTCGTCCGGCTGCCACACGCCCACCACCGCGTTGTCCTGCGCCGTCGCCGGCGCCGCCATGGCGAGGGCGGCGAACGTCGCCGCCGCGAGTTTCACGAACCGATTCATCAATGCCTCCAGTGCCCACCCGACATAGCCGGCTAGGGCGCGAAAATGACATCAGTATGATGCGCGCGTCACACGCCTGTCACGTGCGCTTCCTAGGTTCTCGCCACCTGGGCCGTCCCCCAATCGCCCCGGTGCGGAACGCGCCGCCAACCGGCGTTCCGCCAGCCGAGCCCCATCGGCATTCTGTCGGCCGCCCCTCCGGGCGGCCTTTTTTTGTTGGAAGCGGCGCCGCGGCACTCGCCGCGCGCGCGCCGCTGCGGCAGAACGGAGCCATGGCCAAGCTCTACTTCCACTACGCCACCATGAACGCCGGCAAATCCACGCTGCTGCTGCAGGCGTCGTACAACTATGTCGAGCGCGGCATGCGCACGCTGCTGTTCACCCACGCCTTCTACGCCGAGAACGGCGTCGGCAAGATCCGCTCGCGCATCGGCATCCAGTCCGACGCCGAGGTATTCGCCGAGGGCGAGGACCTGTTCGGGCGCATCAACGACCACACGGTGGAGAGCAAGGTCGATTGCGTCTTCGTCGACGAGGCGCAGTTCCTGTCGCCGGGCCAGGTCTGGCAGTTGGCGCGGGTCGCCGACCGGCTGAACATCCCGGTGATGTGCTACGGCCTCAGGACCGACTTCCAGGGCAAGCTGTTCCCCGGCTCCTCCGAGCTGCTCGCCATCGCCGACGAGCTGAGGGAAATCCGCACCATCTGCTTTTGCGGCCGCAAGGCGAATATGGTGGTGCGCCGCGACGAGCAGGGCGGCACCATCAAGGAGGGCAGCCAGGTGTCGATCGAGAAGTCGATCTATGTCTCGCTGTGCCGCCAGCACTGGGAAGAGGAAATCGGCCGCTGGCCGGTGAAAGGACCGCAGGCATGAGCATCGATGCGACGCAGGCCGAACCGCACGGCACCCTCACCATCCGCACCCTCGCCATGCCGTCCGATACCAACCCGTCCGGCGACATCTTCGGCGGCTGGGTGCTGAGCCAGATGGACATCGCCGGCTCGATCCATGCCGTGGAGCGGGTGAAGGGCCGCGTCGCCACCGTCGCCGTCGAGGCCATGGCCTTCATCGCGCCGGTAAAGGTCGGCGACGTGCTCTGCATCTACACCACCATCGACCGGATCGGCACCACCTCGATCACCATCGCCATGGAAGCCTGGGCCCGCCGCAACCGCGTCGCCGACCGGGTGAAGGTGACGCAGGGGCGCTTCGTCTACGTGGCCCTCGACGAGCAGGGCAACAAGCGCCGGATCGAGCAGTAGCGGGAGCCGGTCAACTCCATACTCCCGTTAAGAATTCCGCTCCTGTGGCGCGGGCGCCCTTCCCGTCGCCGCCGCGCCGCGCTAGCGTCGCTGACCACAGATCGACCGGTAAAGGCCAAGGCCATGCGCGCCCTCGTCACACTCGCCCTTTCCCTTTCCCTGCTGCTGGGTTTCGCCCTGCCCGCCGCCGCGCTGCAGACCGGCTCGCCCGCCTGGACGCTCAAGGCGCAGCTGCTGTTCGAGGGGCCGGGCACCGCCTACGACATTACCGGCGAGGTCCAGGCCGATGCGCGCGTCTACGTGGATCGCTGCTCGAAGGACTGGTGCCAGATTCACGTCGGCCACCAGCGCGGCTGGGTCAGTCTTTACGCCCTGACCTTCGGCCAGCGCCCGCAGCCCTTTACTGGCCCGCGCCTGAAGATCAAGGTCGGTGATCCGGGCACGGTGTGCCTCTACGAAGGCCGCAACTTCACCGGCGAGGCGCTCTGCGGCGAACGGGGCTTTGTCGTGCGCGACCTGCTGCTGCTCCACAAGGACAACCGCTACTCGTCCGTCTCGATCGAGGGCAATGCCTCGGTGCTGCTCTGCCGCGATCGCGACTTCAAGTCATACTGCGTGCGCGTCACCCAGAGCCAGGCGCGCCTGCACGGCTTCCTCGACAACAACGTGACCTCGCTGCGCGTCTACTGACCGCCGGCTCGCCGATCAAATCCCGCGCCCGCCGGTTGCGGCGAGCGCCCTGCCCGCTGGATTTCGATTCGGATTTCACGTATTTCTGCGTGTCGTCGGCGCTGGAATTATGGGCCCTTCGAGCCCGCCGCGGCCGAGGGACACACATCATGAAGCGTCATTTCAAACTCGCCGCCGTCGCTGTCGCCGTGCTCGCCGCCCTGGCCGCCAGCCCCGCCTTCGCCGCCCCCAACGCCTTCGTCAAGAAGGACGCGGACGTGCTCAAGAACCCCAACCCTGCCTCCACCCCCGTCAACGAAGTGACGAAGGGCCAGCTGGTCACGGTGCAGAACTGCAAGAACAACTTCTGCCTCGTGTCCATCAGCGGGCCCGACGGCTGGGTGAAGCAGTCGAACCTCGGGCCGCTCAGCAAGGGCAAGCCCAACGCCAGCGCCCCGTTCAGCTTCTCGTTCGGCATCGGGTCGGACGGCAAGCCGAACGTCCAGATCGGCATCGGCAATGGCGGCCCGGTCATCGTCGAGGACGACGAGGACCCGCAGGTCTGCTTCTACAAGGCCAAGAACTTCAACGGCTCCAGCCTCTGCGTCGAGCCGGGCGACAGCGACGACGCGCTTGGCGGCAGCTGGGACGACAACATCTCGTCGATCGAGGTGCTGGGCGGCGCCGAGGTGCTGGTCTGCCGCGACGAGGACCTCGAGGGCGCCTGCGCCACCATCACCTCCTCCAAGAAGTCGCTTCCCCCTTCGCTGGACGACCGTATCTCGTCCTACGAGGTGAACTGACCGACCAGACGCCGAAGGGGGACAGCGCGCCACTCTTCCAGCCTTTCTTCGCCCCTCCGGCCGCTCGGGGAACTATCCTCGCGCGGTCGGCGTTTCGGGTCCATGGCACTAGTTCTGCCCAACGAGAAGGACCCGATATGACTCGTCCCATGACTATTCTTGGCGCCGCCCTGCTGGGCGCGCTGATGCTCCCCTCCTTTGCCTTCGGCGCTACCGCAATCAGTTCGGTCAACGTGCGCAGCGCTCCCGTGAACGGCGCTGTGGTTGACGTGCTGCGCCCCGGTCAGCAGGTCGATATCGATCGCTGCACGTCCTCCGGCTGGTGCTACGTCAACAAGGCCGGCCCGGATGGCTGGGTCTCGGCCCGCTACCTCAGCAACGATGATGGTCCCACCCGGCCGAATCGTCCGGGCAACCCGAGCCCGGATGTCAGCATCGGCTTCACCGTCCCCGGCTTCAGCTTCCAGATCGGTAATGGCGGCTTCGATGTCCGTCCTGGCCGCCCGGGCGGCAGCCGCGACAGCGTCTGCTTCTACGATCGCAGCAACTTCCGTGGCGACAGCTTCTGCGCCCGGCCGGGCGAGCGCATCGCACGGCTTGGCAGCTGGGATGACCGGATCAGCTCGATCCGCATCCGCGGCGACGCCCAGGCCCTGGTTTGCGAGCGCGCCAACTTCAACGGCCGCTGCGTCGTGATCTCCCGCGACGTTCGTGACCTCGGCCGCCGCGCCGACAACGAGATCAGCTCGATCCGCGTCCGCTGATCACCCGCACCACCTTGCAGCGCCGCCCCTCGGGGCGGCGTTCGCACGTCCGGCCAAGCCTGTGCTATGGCTCGCCCAAACCGAGCCAACCAATGCCCGACACCCTCGCCCTCAGCCGCCTGCCACGACAGGTTGCCTGGTGTGCGCCTGGAACACGGGTGAGCAGTAGTCGAACCAGAAGGTCTCCCGGTCGTGTCGCTCGTCCGGCTGGTCTATATCGGGGTTGGAGTACAGTTCGCGGCAAAAATCCCAGGCCTCGAGGTCCTGCCGCCAGATTGCCGATACGTTGTAGACGACGAAGAAACTGAGCACGAAGGCCAGCGTGTTCACAGCAACCTTGCCGCTACGATCTCGCTTCGCCCCGAGGTAGTAGGCCATGAACCCGCCGAACAGGGTGAACAGGGCGGGCAGCAGCGCTCCGACCACTCCCTCGCGGCTCCCTCCGCCGAGCTGGCCGCATAACCCTCCTACCAGCGCGAGCATGAAGAGGAAGGGAACGGCGTCCCGCACGACCGCTAGGTATCGTTTCTGGGTCTTGTCCGGAAGTACCCCTCGAACGACCCCGTATACCAGCGCCACCAGCACTGCGGTGCCGGCCGCGATGACGACTACCAGCGCTAGAAACTGGGCCGCGACCAGGATGCTCTCGAGATGGAACAGCCTCACTGGAAGCCACCCAGGTCGAGGTTCTGCAACTGCTCTACTTGAAGACGGTCCAGGTAGCCGGGCTGGGCGCGCTCCAGTTGGAGCGGGTCCACACCTTGTGTCGTGCCCACGTCCGGCAGCTCGTCACGAGGCACGATGACCACGTTGTCGTTGACCAGCACGTCGTAGCTTTCGGGTAGCCGCGACGCCTGGATTGCCGTCAACCAGTCCTGCTCGCTGATCCCGTAGGAGTCCTGCAGCCATCGCAGATATGTCTCAAGCTGATGGAAGCTCGGCTGACCGGGCTGCGGTCCTGACCCGATCTGCGGGTTTCGAGGAACCCAGATGACTTCACCATCACCTTCCGATGGTTCGACCGGTTGCTCGAAGCACTCGATGTAGTTCGAAGCTGACGGCAACGACGGCGAACTATGGTAAGCAACCTTGGCAGCAGAGCAATCTGCCGCCTGCGCGGTTCCCCAGCTGATGGGGGAGGCGACGAGCAACGCCGCTACACACGTCCCAAGGCAGGTTAATGCTCTCATGGCGCCCTCCTGCCGGAAATATATCGGTCAGGGCGGCGTCGGCAGATCGTATAAGTAGCTAGGTAGGAACTCAGAGGGCGAACCCTGCCCCGCGTCTGAGCCGACATCGGAGCCGTTCCATTTCACTCGCCCTTTCACCGACGATCGCCGTGCCGCTCAGCGAGATCGAGGTGGCGTATATCCGCAGCCCCGGGCCGGGTGGGCAGAACGTCAACAAGGTGGCGACGGCGGCGCAGTTGCGCTTCGACCTCGTGGGCTCGCCCTCGCTGCCGGAGCCGGTGAAGCGTCGCGCCGTGCTGCTGGCGGGCAGCCGCCTCACGACCGCGGGCGAGATCGTCATCACCGCCAGCCGCCACCGCACGCAGGCGATGAACCGCGACGACGCGCTGGCGCGCCTCGCAGAAATCCTCCGCGCCGCCCTCGTGCCGCCGAAACCGCGGCGCGCCACGCGGCCTACCCTCGCCTCGAAGCGGCGCCGGCTCGAAGGCAAGGCGCGGCGCAGCGCCACCAAAAAGCTTCGCTCCGGATCGCCGGGGATGGACTAGCCAGCCCCGGCTCGCCGGACTGCTTACGGAATCCGCATCGTGTGGCGCGGCGCCGCCTCGGCCTGGCCGAAGGTGGCGGTGACGTTGATGTCGGTCCATTCGTGCGGGTAGCCGAGTTTCATCGGCATGGCGTCGGTGAGTTCCTGGCGCAGGTCCGCGGGCAGGTCGAAATCGCCCGCTTCCATGTTCTCGGTCACCTGCTCCACGGTGCGCGCGCCGATGATCGCGGCGGTGACGCGCGGATCGCCGAACAGCCAGCTCAGCGCCACCTGGCTCGGCGTCTTGCCCAGCCGGTCGGCGATGTCGGCGACGCGGTCGATCATCTTCAGCGCCTCGTCGAACCAGTAGCGACCCATGGTGATCTGCGCCTGGATGCCGATGCGCGAGTTCGGATCGGGCTTGTCGGCGCCGCGATACTTGCCCGAGAGCATGCCGGCGCCGAGCGGGCTCCAGCAGATCATCGCCAGGCCCTGGTCCTCGCAGGCCGGCAGGATCTCGCGCTCGATGTCGCGGCGGATCAGGTTGTAGAGGTGCTGCGCCGAAACCAGCGGCTCGTAGTTCTTGAGCGCCGCGAGGCCGTTCGCCTTGGCGATCTGCCAGCCGTAGAAGTTGGAGCAGCCGAGGTAGCGGATCTTGCCCGCCGAGATCAGGTCGTCGGCGGCGCGCAGCGACTCCTCCATCGGCGTATACGGGTCCGGGCCGTGGAACTGGTAGAGGTCGATATAGTCGGTGTCGAGCCGGCGAAGGCTCGCCTCGCAGGCTTCGACGATGTGCTTGCGGCTGAGGCCGCGCTGCGTCACCCCCTGCCCCGCCGGGAACCAGCACTTGGTGCCAATCACCAGGGCGTCACGGTTGTAGTCCTTCAGCGCGACGCCGAGCATCTTCTCGCTCTCGCCGCCCGAGTAGCCGTCCGCCGTGTCGATGAAGTTGCCGCCGCCTTCGACGAAGGCCTTCACGATGGCGCTCGAGCCCTCCTGGTCGCAGCCCCACTGCGCGTTGCCGAAGGTCATGGTCCCCAGGCACAGGCGCGACACGAGCAGGCCCGAACGGCCCAGATAGCGGTATTTCATGAAACTCTCCCAAGCGGGGACCAAATCGCGGCCCGGGGGGAACAAACAGCCATCCGCGCCCGAGGTAAACCCCGCTTTGGTCGAAAAGACGGGCGGCGAGGCCGGGCCCCCTCTCCTCAGCTGCGCTAAGCGGCAAGCCGCCAAGCTTCGCTATCCTCTCCCGCGAGGGGCGAGGAGGCGCGGTTGCTTGATCCCCGTCCTGGAAACAGCGCCTCCTCCCCCTTGGCGGGGGAGGATAGTGGAGCTTGTGAGCGCCAGCGAACTAGCGGAACTGAGGAGAGGGGGTAACCCGCTTCTACTGCAGCAACGGGCGCTTCAGGAACGTGTTGCGGTCGGCCGTCTTCACCCGGAGCCAGCTCTCGCGGCCGTCGCGGACGATGCGCATCGGCACTTCGGAGCCCGCCGGGCCGGTGTCCCAGAGCTTGCGGTCGAAATCCGCCAGCCCTTCGACGCCGCCGTCGCGCACGTCGGAGATGATGTCGCCGCGCCGGATGCCGGCGCGCGCCGCCGGTCCGCCTTCCGACACGCTCATCACCACCACGTCGCCGTCGCTTTCGGCGGAGAACACGCCCAGCCAGGGCCGCGGCTCGCGCCGGGCGTGGCCGCTGTGCACCATGTCGTCGAGGATGGGCTTCAGCAGGTCGATCGGCACCACCATGTTGATTTCCACCGTCTCGCCGGCCCGCATCATCTGCAGCCGCAGCGAGCCGATGCCGAGCAGGTCGCCGTCGGCGGCGATCATCGCCGCCCCGCCCCAGCTCGGGTGCGCCGGCGCGATGAAGATCGCCTCGTCGAGCAGGTATTCCCAGTAGCCCGCGAATTCCTGCTTGGCGACGATGGCCGAGCGGATCGACCGCCCGGTGCCGTCGGCGAATATCACCGGATCGCCCACCCGCGCCTTGCCCGAATTGCCCAGCTCCAGCGCCGGCAGGTCGAGCGGCCCGAGCGCCTGCACCAGCCCGAACCCCGTCTCCTGGTCATAGGCGAGCGCATGCGCCGCCACCACGCGGTTGTCCTGCGTGGTGAGCCAGACTTCCTCGGCCTCGGTGATGAGGTAGCCGATGGTGAGCACCAGCCCGTCCTCGTTGATCACCACGCCGCTGCCCTCGCGCAGCGTCCCCAGCCCCTCGGCGGTGAAGGCATCCTCGGGGATGTGCGCGCGTACGGCCACTACTGACCGCAAACTCGGATCGATCGTCATTTTTCACTGTCCCGCGGTTCGGATGGCAGGCCCGAGGAGTCTACCCCGCTCCCCACCGGAAGGCCATGCCGCCGCACCTAGCTATGAACGGGATGTGATGCCGGCAAGGGGGCACGGGTCAGGCGGCGCGGCGCAGCTCGAAGGTCCGCCCGCCGTCGCGGGTGGTCACGTCGCCGTAGCGCACATAGGCCTTGAGCGTCAGCGCAATGTCGCGCTCGACGCGCCTGCCCTGCCGGAAGCGCGCCGCGATGTCGGCGGCGCTGACCGGGCCGGCAGCGGCGGCCAGCGCGATGGCGATGGCGCGCGCCCGATCCACCTCGTCCGCCGGGAAGCTGCGCTTGCCCTTCTCCTCCGGCGCGACCAGCCGCAGCTCGCCGCGCCCGGCCTGCTGCAGCGAAGCCTCGAAGCGGGGCACCTGGTAGTCGGGCCGCAGCCAGCGCACCCTGCCCCGCGCCTCCTCCGCCGCGCGCTCGTGGTTGAGCGCCACCAGCCGCTCGAGCACCTCGGCGTCGGTCATCCCGGCCGGCCAGCCATAGGCGCGCAGCACCGCGGCATCGAGCTCGTCGTGATAGTCCTTCAGCACCAGCACCAGCGCCTCGGCCTTCACCACCGCCTCGCGCGGCGTGAGCTCACCGCCCGAGCGCAGCTTCTCGAGCACGTTGTACATCTGCGTGAGCGTCACCTCCGGATGCGCCGCCTGCACCGCCTTGCGATGCGCATCGAGCTTCTCGGCAACGTCCGCGATCTCGGCCTTCAACCGCTCGTCCGGATCGGGGAACGGGAAGGGATCGAAACAGCGGGATTTCGAGTAGCGCGGGTCGTTGCCAACCCCAAGCCACCCGCCAGCCCGCACCGCCCATGTCACATGCGTCCGCGACGACAGCACGCCAAGATGAAAGGCATCTGCCGATCCGATGGCGACGATCATGTGGTCCGGCACAATATCGGCCGGCAGGAACTGGAACACCCGGTGCTTCGCCGTTTCGGTGGTGCCGATATAGCGGGTGCTGCCCTCGGTGAAACTGCGGACCTCGGGTCGATTTCGTCCGAACAGCCACCACCGCTCGCGGAATGCGCGGTCAGCGTTCCCGTCACGCGAACGGCGCACTGTTTGCAGCAGATGCTCGTAGACGTTCGGTGCTGACTGCCGAACCTCAGCGGGGTCCCGATCATGCAGATCGATGACGAACCTCGGCGCGGCGCCACGCAGCAGGTCGCCACCATTGACGAACGGTCTGATGACCGCCCTTGCGGGCTCCCCGTCCATTTCCCGCAGCCTATCGGCCTGCTCCCGGGAGAGCACGAAGCCCCTGGCTGCCAGCATCATGCCATTGGATGACAGCCCTGTATTGGCCATCAGGGCCCGCGAGTTCGTAAGGTCAGCCCCAATCGTCAGATCAGCGTTGATCGGCCCTTCAGCAGCTTGGAGCTCAATGACGGGTTGATCAGTCTCGAGCGCGCGCTCGTGCAGAACCCTCATCAGCCTGCCCGGCTGCTTCTTGCCCCGGCGAACCACCGTCATGGCAATCCGCACGGCGGCAGCGTTCGCCGTCGCCTTGGTCCACGGGTGATCAGGAATTGCGAATGTGATTGTCAGCGGCCTGGTCCCGCCAAGGTGCCGCTCAACGACGCGACGGTTGAATACCTGCGTAAGGGAATTGGTCGTCACGAACCCAAACCCGCGGATGATCCTGGATCCTGCTACCTCATCGGCCGCCCGATCCCACCAGTACATGACGAGGTCGGCGCTTCGGTTCATTCTGGGATTCGCCGCCCACAGGGCTCTGACATAGTCGTCGCCAAGGGCTGCCCTCATCGGGCTGCCCTTACCAAGGAACGGCGGATTCCCCACGATGAACTCCGCCTCTGGCCAGGCTGGCCGCCGGGGCGTCCCCGTTCCGTCCCACTCCAGCACCGCATCGCGGCACTCGATGTTGCGAAAGGCCCGCAGGATCGGCTCGTTCGGGTGCTGCCGGTTGGAGCGGTAGTGGATCTGCAGGAAGCCGATCCACAGCACCAGCTCGGCGATGGCGGCGGCGCGCGGGTTCACCTCGAGGCCGAGGAACTGGTGCGGATCGACCCGGTGCGTCTCGAAGCCGAGCGCCACCTGGCCGCCGAGCGAGGCCAGCGCCTCCAGCACCTCGTCCTCGAGCTGCTTGATCTTCTCCATCGCCACGTAGAGGAAGTTGCCCGTGCCGCAGGCCGGGTCCAGCACCCGCACCTTGCACAGCCCCTCGTGGAACGCCGTCACGGCCGCGATGGCCCCCTTGCGGTCGCCCTCGCCGACCAGCTTCTCCACCGCCACCGTCACCGCCCGCCAGTCCTCGCGCAGCGGCTCCATGATCGTCGGCACCACCAGCCGCTCGACATAGGCGCGCGGCGTGTAGTGCGCCCCCAGCTTCGAGCGCTCCCTGGGGTCGAGCGCCCCTTCGAGCAGCGAGCCGAAGATCGCCGGCTCGACGTTCCGCCAGTTCCGGCTCGCCGCCACCAGCAGCTCGCCGATCTCCTCCCTGTTGAGCGGCAGCACCACCGGGTGCTTGAAGAACTCGCCGTTGAAGTGCCGCACCCTGGCGCGCAGGCTGGCGGCGATCCGCCCCTCGTTCATCGCGGCCCACAGCTCGCCCACGACGCCCTGGAAGATCGAGGGCTCGGCGACGCACTCCTGCAGCAGGCCGACGAAGCTGTCCTTGGGCAGCAGCTCCACATCCTCGGCGAACATCGTGAACAGGCAGCGCATCAGGAAGCTCGCCACCTCCTCCGCCCTGAAGCCGCGCTGCTCGAGCGAACGCGAAACCTCGGCCAGCTGCCCGGCCACCTCGCGCGTCGCCTCCGCCGCCTGGCGCGTCGGGTCGAGCGCCCGGGGGTCGGTCCAGACCAGCCGGAGCCGCTCGCGCACCTCCTCGCGCCTGAGGTCCTCGAGGTAGATGCGGAACCCCTGCCGGTCCGGAAACTGCGTGTAGTCGCGCCCCTTGCCGTTGAAATCCGCATAGATCTCGAACGCGTGCCCCACGTCGCAGACAATGATGAAGGGCGGCCAGTCGTGCTCGGCCGGCAGCATCAGCGCATAGGCCTCGGCCTGCCGGCGGGCGTTGCTCATCAGGATGTCCCAGTTGCGCTCAGCCCCGCGCCGCCCGATGTTGCGCTGCCCCTCCGGCCCGAACATCTCCTCCTGCCCGTCGATCGCCTTCTGCCCGCCCAGCCAGCGGCTCTGCTTGGCTTCGAGGATGAAGCAGTCGCGCTTGTAGAGGTCGATGCACTTGTGCGCCGAGCGCTCGCCGCCCTCGCGCCGCACCACG
>JBQCFF010000410.1:0-8455 GCA_051959485.1 Devosia sp.
CTTCGAGCCACATTGCCAGGTTCTGCGGATCGGCGACTTCGTCCCTGGTGACGAGCCACGGGCCGATCGGGCCGAAGGTGTCAGCCGACTTGCCCTTGGTCCACTGGCCGCCGCGCTCGGTCTGGAAGTGGCGCTCGCTCAGGTCGTTCACCACGCAGTAGCCGACGACGTAGTCGAGGGCGTTCGCCTCGTCGATGTACTTGGCTTCCTTGCCGATGATGACGCCCAGCTCGACCTCCCAGTCGGGCTTCAGGGTGTTCTTGGGCAGTTCAACATCGTCGTTGGGGCCGATGATGGCGCTGGTCGCCTTCATGAACAGGATCGGCTCCTTGGGAATATCGGCGCCCGTCTCGGCGGCGTGGTCGGCATAGTTGAGGCCGATGCACATGAACTTGCCGACATTGCCGACGCAGGGACCGATGCGCGAGTTCTGGTCGAGGGTCGGCAGGCTGCCGTGGTCGGCGGCCCGGATCTTGTCGATCGCCCCGGCGGCGAGCGTCGCGCTCGAGATGTCGGAAACGACCGAGCTGAGGTCGCGGTAGGTACCGTCGGTGTGCACGATGGCGGGCTTTTCCGACCCCTTGGGGCCGACGCGCAGAAGCTTCATGAAGATCTCCTCAAGGTTTGGCGCGATGGATAGGGCCCGGGCGCCACCGAGTCGAGGGCGACGTTGGGCGAATCCGTTCGGAGCGGTCAGGCGGGGCGGATGACGCCCTTCTTCAGCAGGATGTTGCCGTAGAGCCGGCGTTCGCCGGTCTGCACGATCGCGTAGGCGCCGCGGACGCGGTCATAGAAGGCGAAGCGCTCGAGCAGGGTGAGTTTCATGCCGGGCTCATGCTTCTGCACCAGCGCGTCGAAATCCTGGTGCGCCTCGACGCGCGTATCGGGTTCGCCGACCACGGCCATGCCGATCGCCTGCTCATCGACGAAGGTGTCGAGCGGCAGCAGCGTGAGCACCGCGTCGAGCACTTCGTTGGCGCCGAGGCCATCCATCCGGACGAGTTCCGGCCCGAGGCTGCTGCCCGGGAAGTTGGCGTCGACGATGGCGATCTCGTCGCCATGGCCCATGGCCCGCAGGATGTGCAGCAGGTCGGGGCCAAGGATCGGCGGGATATTCTTGAGCATGGTGTTCCCTCGTTTGGGTGGTTGCCGTTCAGCCGAACGGAAAGCTGGCATAGGTGGGGTCGTTGAGCAGCTCGCCATCGGCGAAGAGCCTCGAATGGTCGCGGGCGAACTCGAGGAGTTCGGCCATGACGGAATCGATGTGCCCGCGCATGGCGGCGGCGGCGCGCGTGGGGTCGCCGGAGGCGATGCCGTCGAGCACCTGCTGGTGCTCGCTGAGCGTCACCGACAGGCGGCGCGGCGTAAGGATGAGGCGGCGGGCGCGGTCGAGATTGGCGCGGCTGTTCTCGATGACGCCCTTGAGCTTGGTGAAGCGCATGTCGCCGAAGATGATGTCGTGGAACTCGAGGTCGCGCTCGTGGAAGCCGTTGCGGTCGTCGATCTCCACCGCGGCGCGCTGGTAGCTCATGTTGCGGAGCAGGGTGTCGACCAGTTCGTCGGAGTGGTTGCCGGTGACGACGCGCACCGCCTCGGCTTCGAGCGCCTTGCGGATCAGCATGTATTCGAGCACGTCGGCGATGCGGACCAGCGACACGGTGGAGCCGCGCTGCGGCAGGATGTCCACCAGGCCTTCCGCCTGCAGGCGGGCCAAGGCCTCCGAGACCGGAAAGCGGGAGACGCCGAGGCGTTCGCAGATGGCGCCCTTGTCGATCGCCTCGCCCGGCTGCAGGTCGAGCGACACGATCGCCTGGCGCAGCAGGTCGGTGACGAAGACGGTCACGTTGCCGCGCGTCGGGCTGGCCGGAACCGCCAGAAACTGGTAGGGACTTGCTTCCATCGCCATGCTAACATGTTAGTTGGACGCCGCGGCCAGTTCAATGCGCCGCACGCCTAGCCACAACCGCCAAGAGTATTCGCCATGTCCGACGTGATGTCCCGCCCCGCTGCCCGCACTCTGCTGCTCAACCCACAGGACAATGTGGCGGTGGCGCTCGGCAACCTCGACGTCGGGGTGGAGACCGCCGAGGGCGTCCGCACCACCAAGCGGGTGCCGAAGGGGCACAAGTTCGCGGTCAAGGCCATTCCGGCCGGCGTCGCGATCGTCAAATTCGGCCAGATCATCGGCCGGGCGAAGGTCGACATCCCGGCCGGCGAGTGGGTGCACGAGCACAATGCCGGCATCGGCGAGGACCATGGCGCGTTCGAGCGCGACTACGCCTTCTGCGAGGGCGTGGTGCCGGTGGATTTCGTGCCGCAGGACCAGCAGGCGACCTTCCAGGGCTTCAAGCGCTCGAACGGGCAGGTGGGGACGCGCAACTACGTGGGCATCCTCACGTCCGTGAACTGCTCGACCACGGTGGCCGGGTTCATCGCGCGGGAGATCGAGCGTTCGGGCATCCTCGACGACTACCAGAACATCGACGGCATCGTGGCGCTGAAGCAGGCCAATGGCTGCGTGATCGACTATCGCGGCGTTATCTTCGACACGCTGAAGAAGACCACCTGGGGCTATGCGACCAACCCGAACATGGGCGGCGTGATCATGGTCGGGCTCGGCTGCGAGGGCTTCCAGATTCCGAAGCTCAAGGAAGCGTACGGCGTCACGGAGAACGAGACGTTCCGCACCATGACCATCCAGGAAGTGGGCGGGACCAGGAAGACCGTCGAGGCGGGCGTCGAGGCGGTGAAGTCAATGCTGCCGATCGTCAACCAGGCGACCCGCACCACCCAGCCGGCGTCGGAACTGATGCTGGCGCTGCAGTGCGGCGGCTCGGACGGCTATTCGGGCATCACGGCCAACCCGGCGCTGGGCGTGGCGGCCGATATCCTCGTGCGGCACGGCGGGACGGCGATCCTGTCCGAGACGCCCGAGATCTACGGCGCCGAGCACCTGCTCACCCGCCGCGCGAAGAACCGCGAGGTCGGCGAGAAGCTGGTGGACATCATCCACTGGTGGGAGGACTACGCGGCCCGCAACAACATGGAAATGAACAACAACCCGTCGCCGGGCAACAAGCTGGGCGGTCTCACCACCATCCTCGAGAAGTCGCTGGGGGCGGCGGCGAAGGGCGGCACGACGCCGCTCAATGCCGTCTATCATTATGCCGACCCGGTGACCGAGAAGGGCTTCGTGTTCATGGATACGCCGGGCTACGACCCGGTCTCGGCGACCGGACAGGTGGCGGGCGGCGCCAACGTCCTCTGCTTCACCACCGGCCGCGGCTCGGCCTATGGCTGCAAGCCGACGCCGTCGATCAAGATCGCCACCAATTCCGACATCTACCACAAGATGATCGACGACATGGACATCGACGGCGGCGACGTGCTGGACGGGGTGTCGCTGGAGCAGAAGGGCCAGGAAATCTTCGACAAGATCCTCGCCGTGGCGTCGGGCGAGAAGAGCAAGTCGGAAGAGCTGGGCTACGGCGACAACGAATTCGTGCCGTGGCAGATCGGGGCCACCTTCTAGCCTCCTCGGAGGATTGACTTTCCCGGCGGGCCGCCTACCTTTGCTGTATGACCAAAGGCAGCGCCATTTTTGCCCGTTACTTTCTGCGGATGCGATCCGCGGAACGGCCGCTGCCCTAAGCCCGAGCGCTAGCGCCCCTCGGGCTTAGGGGCGATTTGCGGCTGCACGCATTCCGCGTGCTTTGGCCGATCACGGCGCAAGCTACATGCAAACCAGGAGACCGGCCTCAGCGCGCCTATCGGCTGCGCGGCCGCAGGAGATTCGCCATGACCACGATTTCGCTCGCCGAATTCAACCTTTCCCCCGACATCGTCCTCGGTCTCGGGGATCATCGTTCGCTGCTGGAGCTCGCCATGGCGGGCCGCGGCAGCGCCAGCGAAGAGGCCGAAGAGCTGCTCAACGAGCTCGAGCGCGCGCGCGTCGTCGGCGACGAGGTGCTGCCGTTCGATGCGGTGCGGATGGGCTCGACCGTGCGCTACAAGGCTGGCGGCGGCGCCGAGCGCGAAGTGGTGCTGGTCTACCCCAAGGATGCCGACATCCAGAGCGGCCGCATCTCGGTGCTGACGCCGGTGGGGACCGCGCTGCTGGGACTGCGGCCGAAGCAGTCGATCACCTGGGTCACCCGTGATGGCCGCAAGCAGATGCTGACCGTGCTGTCGGTGCTGCCGCCGGCCGAAGACGATGACGGCCCGGGGCCGTCGGCGGCCTGAGACTTGCCAACGCATCCGGCGATTGCCACCCTCTCCCCGGCACTCAGGGAGAGGGTCAGCCGATGCGGGCAGTACATGTAATCGTACGGGGCAGGGTCCAGGGCGTCGGCTTCCGGCTATTCGTGGAACGGCAGGCCCAGGCGCTCGGCCTCGACGGCTGGGTGCGCAACCGGCGCAACGGCATGGTCGAAGCGGTGATCGCCGGCGACGACAATGCCGTCGAGCGCATGCTGGCGGAGTTGCACACCGGCCCGCCGGCCTCGGCCGTCGCCGGCGTGGACGTCGCGCCGCACGACGGGCCGGTAGCGCCAAGGTTCGCAACCCGGCCGACGGAGTGACCGGGCGGCGGCGCCTTATTCGACTTCAGTGGTGATCATGCGGCTCGTCGCCGGCGAGGCTCGCGATGATCGGGCAATCGGGGCGGTGGTCGCCGTCGCAGGCCTCGGCGAGATGGGTCAGCGTGTCGCGCATCTCGGAGAGCAGCGCGATCTTGCGATCCAGCTCGGAGATATGGCCGAGGGTGAGCGTCTTCACGTCGGCGCTCGAACGCTGCTGGTCGCCCCAGAGGCGGAGCAGGTCGCGGATTTCGTCGATGGAGAAACCGAGGTCGCGGGCCCGGCGGATGAAGCCGAGCCGGTGCACGTCGTGGTGGCCGTAGTCGCGATAATTGGAGTCGCGGCGATCCGCCGAGGGGATCAGGCCGATCGACTCGTAGTGACGGATCATCTTGGCGGAAACGCCGGTAAGCCTTGCGGCCTCGCCGATCTGCATGCCTGGACACCTGGCTGAACAATGTGCTTGACCTTACCATGATGGGAAGGTGCAGAACAGGGGCAATGAGTTTGGAGCCCGAGATGGATACTCACACGCATCAGCATCACCACACCGCCCCGACCGGCGGCGCGCCGACGCGCGACCCGGTGTGCGGGATGACCGTGGACATGGAGAAGACGCCGCACCGGACGGTGCACGAGGGCCGCGAGATCGGCTTCTGCTCGGCCGGGTGCAAGGCAAAGTTCGAGGCGGCGCCGGAAGCATACCTGAAGGCGATCGACCCGGTTTGCGGGATGACGGTGGACCGCACCACGGCCCGGCACATGCTGAAGCATGAGGGGACGCGCTACTATTTCTGTTCGGCGGGCTGCCAGGCGAAGTTCGAGGCCGATCCGGCGAAGTACCTGGGCGCGAACGCGGCGGAAGGCGGTCACGCGCACCATGACCATTCGCATCACGCCCACTCGCATGGGGCCGCGCCCGTCGATCCGGCTAATGTGCCCAAGGGGACGCAGTGGACCTGCCCGATGCACCCCGAGATCGTGCGGGATGGCCCGGGCGATTGCCCGATCTGCGGCATGGCGCTCGAGCCGATGGTGGCGTCGCTCGACGATGGCCCCAACCCGGAACTGGTGGATTTCACCCACCGGCTGTGGGTCAGCGCCGTGCTGTCGGTGCCGATCCTGGTGCTGGCGATGGGCGGCATGGTGGGGTTGCCGGTCCGCGACTGGATCGGCGAACCACTGTCGAGCTGGCTCGAGCTGCTGCTGGCGACCCCCGTGGTGCTGTGGGCGGCGTTCCCGTTCTTCCGGCGGTTCTGGAATTCGCTCCGCAACCGCTCGCCGAACATGTGGACGCTGATCGGCTTGGGTGTCGGTGCCGCGTATCTCTTCTCGGTCGTGGCGGTGGTCGCGCCGGGCATCTTCCCGATGAGCATGCGGCACATGGGCGGCAGCGTGCCGATCTATTTCGAGGCGGCGGCGGTGATCGTCGCGCTGGTGTTCGTGGGACAGGTGCTGGAACTCAGGGCCCGTGACGCGACCGGCAAGGCGATCCGGTCGCTGCTCGATCTCGCGCCGAAGACGGCGCGCCGGATCGAGGGCGGGCGCGACGTCGAGGTGCCGCTGAGCGAGGTGCACAAGGGCGACCGGCTGCGGGTGCGGCCGGGCGAGGCGGTGCCGGTGGATGGCGAGGTGCTCGAAGGCCAGAGCTTCGTCGATGAGTCGATGCTGACCGGCGAACCGGTGCCGGTGGAAAAGGTTGCCGGCGAGCCGGTGACCGGCGGCACGCTCAACGGGCAGGGCAGCTTCGTGATGACCGCCACCCGCGTCGGAGCGGAAACGCGGCTCAGCCAGATCGTCGAGCTCGTCGGCAAGGCGCAGCGCAGCCGGGCGCCGATCCAGGCGCTGGCCGACAAGGTGGCGGGCTGGTTCGTGCCGGCGGTGGTGGCGGTCGCGCTGGTGGCGTTCGTCGCGTGGCTGATCTGGGGCCCGGGGCTCGGCGAGGCCGTCGTCGCGGCGATCTCGGTGCTGATCATCGCCTGTCCGTGTGCGCTGGGCCTCGCCACGCCGATCTCCATCATGGTGGCGACCGGCCGCGGGGCGCATGCCGGCGTGCTGGTCAGGGATGCCAAGGCGCTCGAGGGGTTTGCCCGGGTGGACACGCTGCTGGTCGACAAGACCGGCACGCTGACCGAAGGCAAGCCGGTGCTGGACCAGGTGATCCCGGCCAAGGGCGTCGACGAGGGCTTCGTGCTGTCGCTGGCGGCGGCGCTGGAGCGGCACTCCGAGCACCCGATCGGCTCGGCCATCGTCAAGGGCGCCGAGGCGCGGAACGCCCGCAGCTACGAGGCGACCGCCTTCACTTCGCTGACCGGCCGCGGCATTCGCGGCGAGGTCGGTGGCAAGCCTGCGGTGATCGGCAACCTGGCGCTGCTCAGGGCCGAAGGCATCACGGTGGACGAGAAGCTGGCCGAACTGGTGGAGCAGCAGGCGGGCAGGGGGCGCACGGCGATCCTCGTCGCGCATGACGGCGCTGCCATCGGCGTGGTGACGGTGAGCGACCCGATCAAGGCCGGGGCCAGGGAAGCGATCGCTGCCCTGCGCGAGGCCGGCATCACCGTGGTCATGGCGACGGGCGACGCGAAGGGCACCGCCGAGTCCGTGGGCCGTGAGCTCGGCGTCAGCGATGTGCGCGCCGGCATGACCCCGGAAGACAAGCACGCGCTGATCGAGGAACTGCAGCGCGCCGGCAAGACGGTGGCGTTCGCGGGCGACGGCGTGAACGACGCGCCGGCACTGGCGGCGGCTAATGTCGGCATCGCCATGGGCACGGGTGCGGACGTGGCCATCGAGTCCGCCGGCATCACGTTGCTGAAGGGCGAGCTCGGCGGCATCGTCAAGGCGCGCCACCTGGCGCTGGCGACGCTCAGCAACATCAAGCAGAACCTGTGGTTCGCCTTCGGCTACAACGCGCTCGGTATCCCGGTCGCCGCAGGGGTGCTCTTCCCGCTCACCGGCTGGCTGCTGTCGCCGATGCTGGCCGCCGCGGCGATGGCACTGAGCTCGGTCAGCGTCATCGGCAATGCGCTGCGGTTGAACGGCACGAAGCTCTAGGCAGGCGGCCCCTCTCCGCCGGGGAGGGGCCGTTCCGTCAGGTCGTACGGGACCAAATCCCAACGTCGCATTGACCACTGACATGTCAGTGCCTAGAACCGCGAAAATACCCGCCGCGGGCGGGACGGGAGCGGGGCGCCCTCATGGCGAATATGGACAAGTACCTGACGATCGAAGACCTGATGAAGGCGGCCAGGCGGCGCGTGCCGAAGATGTTCTTCGATTATGCGGATTCGGGCGCCTATACGGAGGGCACGTATCGCGAGAACACCACGGATTTCGAGAAGATCAAGCTGCGCCAGCGTGTGGCGGTGAACCTCGAGGACCGCAACCTCGCGACCACCATGCTGGGGCAGCCGGTGTCGATGCCGGTGGCGATCGCGCCGGTGGGCTCGACCGGCATGCAGTCGGCCGACGGCGAGATCAAGGCGGCGCGGGCGGCCGAGAAGTTCGGCATTCCGTTCACGCTCTCCACCATGGCGATCTGCTCGATCGAGGACGTGGCCGAGAATACCTCGAAGCCGTTCTGGTTCCAGCTCTATGTGATGAAGGACCGGCCGTTCGTCGAGCGGCTGATCGACCGCGCCAAGGCGGCCAAGTGCCCCGTGCTGGTGCTGACCATGGACCTGCAGATCCTCGGCCAGCGGCACAAGGACCTCCGCAACGGCCTGAAGGCGCCGCCGCCGATCACGCCGAAATTCCTGTTCGAGATCGCCACCAAGCCGGCCTGGGCGTTCGGCATGCTCGGCACCAACCGGCGCACCTTCCGCAACATCTACGGCCACGTGAGCGAGGCGACCAATCTCGGCACGCTCAGCCGCTGG
>JBQCFF010000411.1:0-4334 GCA_051959485.1 Devosia sp.
GACATAGCGCTGATGCCCCGCCTTCCGCCCCCGCTTGATCAGATCCGTCCCCTCACACTGCGGACACCGCATCCCATCCTCCCAGCCCAAATCACCAAACCAAGAAGAATCCCAAAAGTGATCCGTGTAAACAGTTCCCCATGAAGGGGAGGGTGCTGCGTCGGGATACTGGCGGCGAACTGCCAACGCGCACCTCCTTCACCTCCCCCTTCATGGGGGAGGCCGGGAGGGGCCGTCCGGACCGTTCGGATTTCCTTCCAATCACATCTGTTCTACCTAAGCTCGGACCACCCACCGCCGAGTTCCCCATGCCCCTCGACCTCCCCGTCTCCGCCCGTCCCGCCGTGCAGGCGCTGCAAAACTCGCTGATCCGCGAGGTGGCGAATGCCGGCATGGGGCGGACGGATGTGCTGCCGTTCTGGTTCGGCGAATCCGACCAGCCGACGCCCGAGTTCATCCGCGAGGCGGCGATTGACTCGCTGCGGGCGGGCGAGACCTTCTACTCGCAGAACCTCGGCCGCCCCTACCTGCGCCAGGCGATCGCCGGGTACCTGACCGGGCTGCATGGCATCGAGATGTCTCCCGGACGGATCGCGGCGGTCGGATCCGGCGTTTCCGGGCTGATGCTGGCGGCGCAGGCGCTGCTGTCCCCCGGCGACCTGGTGGTGGCGGTGACGCCGCTCTGGCCGAACATCACCGAAATCCCGAAAATCCTCGGCGCCAAGGTAGAGCGGGTGCCGCTGCGGGTAGCCAATGGCCGGTGGTCGCTCGATCTCGACCGGCTGCTCGAGGAGCTGACGCCCGGCACGCGCATGGTGATCATCAACTCGCCCAACAACCCCACCGGCTGGACCATCGAAGAGGACGAGGTCGAGGCGGTGCTGGCGCATTGCCGCAGGCACGGCATCTGGGTGCTGGCCGACGACGTGTACGAGCGGCTGGTGCACGATCCGGCCCGCCGTTCGGCGCCAAGTTTCCTCCGCCGCTACGAGGCGGGCGACCGGCTCATCTCGGTCAACAGCTTCTCCAAGGCGTGGTCGATGACCGGCTGGCGCGTCGGCTGGCTGGCCGTGCCGGAGCCGCTCGCCGACGCCCTGACCAAGCTCATCGAGTACAACACCTCCTGCGTCTTCGAGCCGGCGCAGCGGGCGGCGACGGCGGCGCTGCAGCACGGCGAACCGGAGGTGACAAGCCTGCGCGTCCGGCTGACCGAAACGCGCCGCCTGCTGGTTGATGAACTGCGCGCCCTGCCCGGCGTCGTGGTGCCGGAGGCGGGCGGGGCGATGTACGTGTTCTTCCGCATCGAGGGCGAGGACGACACGCTGGCGCTCGCCCGGCGGCTGGTCGAGGCGGCGGGGCTCGGCCTCGCGCCCGGCGGTGCCTTCGGGCCGGAGGGCGAGGGCTGGCTGCGCTGGTGCCACGCGACCGAACCGGCGAAGCTCAACGAGGGGGTGCTGCGGCTCCGGAAATTCCTCGGCCGCTGACGGCACCGAGCAACCGCAGCCTGTTCCACGTGAATCGCCCAGGCTGCCTGGCTTCAGCGCAGCCGGCGGGTGAGTTCGGCGCTGAGGAAGCTCAGATCCTCGGGCTCCAGCTTGCCGATGTCGCGGGCGAGGCGGTTGGCCAGCTCGGTTGCTTCGGGCGCCATGCCGCCGGTGTCGATGGTGACCTTCGGATCGCTCATTTCGGCCAGCCGCTGCAGGTCCTCGGCCTCGTCCCAGATGACGTTGAAATAGGCGATGATGCGCTGCAGCAGCATCCAGGTCGGCTTGCCGCGGCGGCCATGCTCGAGCGCGGAAAGGTAGGCGCTCGAGACCCGGAGGGCCTTCGCCATGTCCTTCAGCGACACGCCGCGCTCCTCGCGCATCTGCCGCAGCTTCAAGCCGAGCGGGGTCACCGGTAATCCCTCTCGCGCCGCAGCCGGACATAGAAGGCGCCATCGCCGCCATGCCCCTGCGCCGCCACGTCCCAGCCGGCCACCATCGGAGCCAGATTGGGTTCGCCGAGCCAGATCGGCAGCATCTGGCGCAGCACGCCGCGCTCGACGATCACGGCGGCATCGTCGCCAAGCTTCTTCAGTCCCTTGCCGGTGATCACCAGCAGCGTCCGGTCGCCGCGGGCGTGGCGGGCGTGGATGAAGCGGCTGAGCGCCGCGTGCGCCTCGACCTGGCGCATGCCGTGCAGGTCGATGGTGCCGTCGATCTCCTCGCGCCCGCGCACCAGGCGCTGCTTCAGGTTCGGCTCGATGCCGGGGCGCGGCGGCTTCCGCGTCGGCCGGCCATCGGACTGGTAAGCCGGCATGGCCGGCAGCAGCCGGTGCGGTTTTACGGGCTTGCCGGGCGCGGCCGGGGCGGCGGGAAGCGGCAGCGGTTCGCCCTCGAGGTCGATGATGGGCGTGCGAACCGGCCGCAGCGGCGACACCGTCTTCGACACTTCGAACCAGAGATGCCAGTCAGGCAACCTGGGCTTGCCGTCCCGGCGCTTCGACATGTTCCGGCGCCCCCGCGACCGGCCGCTATTCGAGCTGGCTGGTGGCGACGAGCTTCCAGTTCGGGTCGCGCGACCTGGGGCTGCGCGCGAAGGTCCATTCGTCGGCGATGTTGGTGACCTGGTCGGCATTGCCGTCGATCAGGGTGCCGTCCTTGTCGCGGGTGGCGGACACCACCTCGGCGTGGAAGCGGACGGTGACGAGGGCGTTGCGCTTGTCGACCTCGGCGTCGGAAATGTCGACCCTGGGCAGCCCGACGAAGGTGAAATCGACCTTGCGGCCCTGCGCCTCGCGGTCCTTGATGGCACGCTCGAAGCCATCGTAGACGTCCTTCTCGAGCAGGTTCTTCAGCGTCTGCCGGTCGCCCTGCGCGAAAGCGGTCACGATCATTTCATAGGCGGCCTTCGCGCCCTCCATGAAGCTCTTGGGCGTGAAGCTGGAATCGGCCTCGGCAACGGCCTTCAGGCCGGCGGCGACGTGCTCGTCGCCATTGGCGAACTGCGTGATCTCGGCGTCGAGCTTGCGCTTCTGGCGCTCGATGTCCTCGTTGCTTTCGGCGGCAACTGGCCGCGGTCGCATCTGCACCACGTTCTCCTCCCCCGGCTTGGCGGCAGCCTTCGCGGCGGCCTCGTTCTGGCGCTGCAGCGGGCTGCGCTCGCGGCCCGTGCGGGTGCCCAGCACCTGGCGCAGGCGGAACAGCACGACAATGGCGAGCCCGATGACGATCAGGGTGGGGATATCGAAGAATTCTTCCATGATGTCGCTGTACTCGCTCGCGAGGGCCGGATGATGGCTCTGGGCTCCATCGCCGGAAAGGATGGCCTATATATAGGAAATGGCTCAGCCGGAAACCAGTTCACGATTGGCTGAGGCTTTTGTCGCACGTCGTGCTTGACGGCTGCGGTGCTTTCAAAGCTGAAAGACCTGCAGCTTTTCCAGCCAGCGCTGCCAACGAGGTAAAGGAATTGCCGTGGGCCGCATCCTCTTCGCCGTCTTCCTGATCGTACCGCTGATCGAGATCGCCTGTTTCGTGCTCATCGGCAACGCCATCGGGCTGTGGCCGACGCTCGCCGGCGTGCTGTTGATGGCAGTGGCCGGGTCGCTGATCCTGCGCTGGCAGGGGCTGGCGCTGCTCAACGAGATTCGCTCCAGCATGGGCCGGGGCCAGCTGCCGGCGCGCGCGCTGGCGGACGCCATGATGGTGGCGATCGCCGGCGTGCTGCTGCTGCTGCCCGGCTATTTCTCCGACCTCATCGGCATCCTGCTGCTGCTCCCGCCGGTCAGGACGCTGCTCTACCGCTTCCTCGCCAGCCGGGTGCAGGTGGTTTCGACCCGCGGCGCCAGCTACAGCTACGACCAGCGCCGGGTCGCCGACGATACGATCGAGCTCGGCGACGACGAATACCGGCCGCGCTGACCCGCATTCGGGGCCCATTTCCTTGTCGGGGTGCGGCAAAGGTGCTAGCCAGCCGCCGGAATTCCCTTTCTCGAGGATATGCCGAACATGGCTGACGAAACTCCGGCCGGCGCCGCGCCCGGCAATGCCGCCACCGCTCCGGGCTACAGCCTGGTCGGCCAGTACATCCGCGACCTGAGCTTCGAGAACCCGGGCGCGCCGGGCTCGGTGCTGCTGGGCGGCCCGAACCCCAACTTCAACGTCACCATCAATGTCGGCGTGAAGAAGCAGGCCGACGACCTCTATGCGGTCGAGCTCAACCTCACCGCCAAGGCCGAGCGCGACACCACGGTGCTGTTCAACGTCGAGCTCGTCTATGGCGGCGTGTTCCGGCTGCGCAACATCCCCGAGAACCAGCTGGCGCCGCTGCTGATGATCGAGGCGCCGCGC
>JBQCFF010000412.1:0-2154 GCA_051959485.1 Devosia sp.
GGTGCCCGACATGTACGCGGCGGCGGGGCTCGACCGGGCGGGGATCGTCTCGACGGTGCTGCAGACCATGGGCATCGAGGACGTCAGGGCGGCGGGCACGCCCCGGTAAGGCAACTCGAGCGGACGCCCCCTCCCCAGCCCACCCCAAGAAGGGGAGGGTGCTGCGTTGCGGCACACCAGGCGTCAGCGCCCTTCTCCCACAAGGGGAGATGGCGGTGTGGGGCGGTCCGGCGCAATCACAACTCCCCCGCGCCGCTTATCCCCAGCCCTCGCCGGGTCCAACCGGCGGCCGAATCGCGCTACCGGAATTGTCATGCAGGTATCGATCGACATGGGGGTGGGCCAGGGCGGCAGCAATGCCCTGCTCGATCTCGAGGAATTGCTGGCGACGCGCCTCCTGGTGCAGGGCAATTCGGGTTCCGGGAAGTCGCACCTGCTGCGCCGGCTGCTCGAGCAGAGCGCGCCGTGGGTGCAGCAATGCGTGGTCGATCCCGAGGGCGATTTCGTCACCCTCAGCGACAAGTTCGGGCACCTGGTGGTCGAGGGCGACCGGCCTGAAGGCGAGCTGACGCGGATCGCCGGGCGGATCCGGCAGCATCGCGTCAGCTGCGTGCTGAACCTCGAGGGCCTCGACGTCGAGCAGCAGATGCGGGCGGCGGCGGCGTTCCTCGGCGGCATGTTCGATGCCGACCGCGACTACTGGTATCCGGTGCTGGTGGTGGTGGACGAGGCGCAGCTGTTCGCCCCCGCCGTCGCCGGCGAAGTCTCGGACGAGGCGCGGAAGCTGTCGCTCGGCGCCATGACCAACCTGATGTGCCGCGGCCGCAAGCGCGGCCTCGCCGGGGTGATCGCGACGCAGCGGCTGGCGAAGCTCGCCAAGAACGTCGCGGCCGAGGCCAGCAACTTCCTGATGGGCCGCACCTTCCTCGATATCGACATGGCGCGCGCCGCCGACCTGCTCGGCATGGAGCGACGGCAGGCCGAGATGTTCCGCGACCTGCTGCGCGGCCACTTCGTCGCGCTCGGCCCGGCGCTGTCGCGACGCCCGCTGCCGGTGGTGATCGGCAACGTGGAGACTTCGGCGCGCTCCACCAGTCCCAAGCTGACGCCACTGCCGGAGACCTCGCCCGAGGCCAGGGAACTGATCCTTGCCCCCGAGCCGGAGGCAGTGCGCACCGTTCGCCCCCGCCCTGCCCCGCGGCCGGTGCCCACCCCGATGCCGGACCTGCTGGCGCAACTGAGCCGCCCGCAACCACCCAGGCCGTCCGAGCCCGAGATGGACGAGGCGGAGCGCAACGCGCTCATCGATGCCGCCCTGACCGAGATGCTGGAGGACCCCGACGCCTCGTTCCGCTCGGTGGCGGTGCTGTACCAGGATTTCCTGGTGCGTTGCCGGATCCGGCGCGTGCCGGGCGAGCCGATGGGGCTGCCGGCGTTCAAGCGCAAGCTCGCCGTGCTGCGCGCCGGCGTCGCCGAGGAGCTGGCGCAGACCGACGCCTGGCAGACCGCCCTCGAGCTGTCGCACAGCCTCGACGAGGACGTGCAGGGCGTGTTCCTGCTGCTGGCGCAGGCCAGCGTCGCGGCCCTCCCCTGCCCGTCCGACGCCGCGATCGCGCGAGCCTACGGCACGCATTCGACCGGTCGCGCCCGGCGGCTGCTCACCTGGTTCGAGGAGCGGGGGCTGCTGGTCATCCGGCTCGACGGACGCAAGCACCGCATCCTCGCCTTCCCTGATCTCGGCAGCGAAACCGCGCCGGGCGATCCGGCCGGACCCGACGAAACGGTGCCCCAGGAGGCCGCAGAATAAGGGAAACTGCCGCAAAATGGACTCTTTGGCGACTAACTGTCGGCAAGCTTTCACGTCACAGTGATCACAGTGGGCCTTTTCTGAATGGGACATTGACATTGGACTGGGGCATGCGCCGCAAGCCGATTGGCGCTTTCGTAGCATGGGGATCGCTCGCGATCTTCGCCGTGCTGACCATCATGGGCATAGCCGGAATGGTGATGGGCCTGCAGCCGAAACCCGTCGCCACCGCGCGCGTCGAGACTGCCGCCATTGCCGCCGAACCAACGCCGCCCGTCGAGGAGCGGCTGCCGGCGGAGCTCTCCTTTGCCGACGCCAAGGCCGCCGAGGCGGCCGCCGCGCCTGAC
>JBQCFF010000413.1:0-29856 GCA_051959485.1 Devosia sp.
GCAAGAGGTCGATGCCCTGCGCCTTCGCCTCGTCCTCGATGTACTTGTTGTAGGCCGTCCAGAACGGCGAGGTGAGCGTCGTCAGGTCGACCGCCACCTTCGGCGCCGTCTGCGCCTGGGCGCTGCCCGCAAGCGTCGTCCATGCGAGCAGAACCGCCCCGACGGCGGCCGTGAGTCTCAGATGTTTCAGCATACGTTCCTCCCTGGTTGAACCCGTCAGACGTCGGGCACGGTTGCTCCGTGGCCCCATGCTGCAGGCACGGCGTCACCCGCGCGTCGGCATCTCCTCCGGCGGACGCGACAGGAATTCCTGCAGGCTGGCATCGAGGTGGGTGCGCAGGGCGGCGAGGCACTGCTCCACCGCCCCGCTGCGCAGGGCCTCGATGATCGCCCGGTGCTCGACCCGCAGCCGGTTGGCGTCGTAGCGGGCGAGCGAATAGTTGCGGATGGTCTGGGTCTGCCGCATCGAGATGCGGTGCCAGCCGCTGATCAGGCTGTTATGGGCCAGCGACACGATCAGTTCGTGGAAGTCGCGGTCGAGTTTGATCGCGACGGCCAGCGCCCCGGTGGTCTGCTTGGCGATCTCGGCCATGTGCTCGTCGTAGATGGCCTGCAGGCGGGCGAGGAATTCGGGCGTCACCCGGCCTTCGGCGATGCCGGTGCGGGCGGCGTATTGCTCGAGCAGCAGCCGCGCCTGGTAGGTCTGGTCCATGTCGGCGGGCGTGAACCGCCGCACCACCGAGCCGCGCCGCGCCTCGGCCTCCACCAGCCCCTCGCGCTCCAGCCGGCTCAGCGCCTCCTTGACCGGCGTGGGGCTGATCTCGAGCTGGCCGGCCAGTTCCTCGGCAAGCAGGCGCCGGCCCGCGGGCAGATGTCCGGAGACGATCTGCTCACCCAGTTCCTCGTAGGCCTGCTCGGCCAGGGTCGGGCGCCGGGACTTCATCATTTTTCAAGAGTAGGCACCGGCTCCGGCAGTCAGCAAGCAGAAAATTTTCTATCTGGACCGCAGACGCCGCCTCTGTCACTAGTTGTGCATGGCACACTCCATCGTAGAGGATGCTGGATCGGACCCCCGGTTACTGCTGCTGGACCCGCGCGACAACGTGCTCGTCAGCAAGGCGGGACTGGCGGCAGGGGAGGTTGTTCGCATCTCCGGGAAATCGGTCAGTATTGCTGCCGATATCCCGCTGGGCCACAAGCTGGCGCGACACGACATCCCGGCCGGGGCCAAGGTGCTGAAATACGGCGCGCCGATCGGCTCCGCGACCGTCGCCATCCGCCTCGGCGAGCACGCCCACGTGCACAATATCCGGAGCGACTACACGCCGACCTACAGCCTCAGCGGCGAGGACCGGCGCTACGGAAAGATGCCATGAGGATGCGGGGCTACCAGCGGGCGGACGGCCGCAAGGGCATCCGCAACACCATCGTGGTCGGCTACCTGGTCGAGTGCGCCCACCATGTGGCGCGCGAGGTGGCGCTGCCGTTCCGCGACCAGGACGTGCATGTCATCGGCTTTCCCGGCTGCTATCCCAACCAGTATGCCGAGACGATGATGGAGCGGCTCTGCACCCACCCCAACGTGGGCGCCGTGCTGCTGATCTCGCTCGGCTGCGAGAGCTTCAACAAGTACAAGCTGGCGCACGCGGTGCGGCAGAGCGGCCGGCCGGTCCACACCATCGTCATCCAGGCGGCGGGCGGCACCCGCAAGTCGATCGCCGAGGGGCAGGCGTTCATCGCGGAACAGAAGGCGCTGCTGGCGGCAGCGGAAACGGTGCCGATGGAGCCGGGCGAGCTCATTGTCGGCACGGTCTGCGGCGGCTCGGACGGCACCTCCGGCATCACCGGCAACCCGGCGGCGGGACGCGCCTTCGACCTCTTGGTCGAAGCGGGCGCCGCCTGCATCTTCGAGGAAACCGGCGAGCTGATCGGCTGCGAGCACATCATGGCGGAGCGCGCCGTCACCCCGGCCCTCGGGGCGGAGCTCGAGGCCAGCGTCGCCAAGGCCGCCCGCTACTATGCGACGCTCGGCTACGGCTCGTTCGCCGCCGGCAATGCCGAGGGCGGGCTCTCCACCATCGAGGAGAAGTCGATGGGCGCCTATGCCAAGTCGGGCGCCTCGCCGATCAGCGGCCTGATCAAGCCGGGCGACATCCCGCCGCGGGGCGGGCTCTACCTGCTCGACGTGGTGCCGGACGGCGAGGTGCGGTTCGGCTTCCCCAACATCAACGACAATGCCGAGATCGTCGAGCTGATCGCCTGCGGCAGCCACGTGGTGCTGTTCGTCACCGGGCGCGGCTCGGTGGTCGGCTCGGCCATCTCGCCGGTGGTGAAGATCTGCGCCAACCCCGAGACCTACCGTCGGATGGAGGACGACATGGACGTCGATGCCGGCCGCATCCTCGACGGCGGCGCGACGCTCGACGAGGTCGGGCGGGAAATCCGCGACCTGGTGCTGGGGCTGGGCCGGGGCGGGCGGACCAAGTCCGAGGAGCTCGGGCACCAGGAGTTCGTCCTCACCTACAAGAGCTTCACCCCGATCGGCCCCGCATGCCTGCCGGCCGCATGAGCGCGATGCCCGACCTCTCCGACCGCCTTGCCGCCTGCTACACCGGCGTGGTGCACGACGTGATGCGGGCGTTGGGGCGGAGCGCCTTCACCCTGCCGGCCGAGCTGCGGCCGATCCTGCCGGAGCGCGCCATGGCGGGACCCGCCTTCACCATCGCGGGCGAGGTGGTGCCGGGCGCCGACCCGCACGAGACGCTGCTGGCGTGGACGGGGCTGCTGTCGCAGGCGCCGGCCGGCTCGATCTGGGTGTCGCAGCCCAATGACCGGGTGGTCGCGCACATGGGCGAGCTGTCGGCGGAGACGCTGAAGAACAAGGGGGTACGCGGCTGCGTCGTCGACGGCTGCATCCGCGACGTCAACTTCCTGCTGGCGATCGGCTTCCAGGCCTGGTGCCGCGGCTTCACCCCGCGCGACATCGTCGGGCACTGGCTGCCCACCGCCACCAACACGCCGATCAGCATCGGCGACGTCGACATCGCGCCGGGCGACTACCTGGTCGGCGACCGTGACGGCCTGCTGCGCGTGCCGCAGGCGGATGTCGGGGCTGTCGTCGAACAGGCGGAAGCGGCGATGGCGACGGAGAGCCTGGTGCGCAAGGCGATCCTGGCGGGCACCGACCCGCAGGCCGCCTACCTGAAATACGGCAAGTTTTGAGGCCGGGCCGCCCTACTGCCCGCGGGTGGCGGCGATCGCCTGGATCTCGAACACCAGCCCGGGCCGGAACAGGCCCTTCACCTCGACCAGCGTCGCGGCGGGGCGGTGCGCCCCGAAGAAGGCGTTCCGCACCCGGCCGATGACCGGGTAGAGCGCCATGTCGGTGACGTACTCGGTCTCCATCACCACGTCGCAGGCAGCGAGGCCGAGCTGGGCCAGCAGGTCGGCGAGGTTGCGGAAGGCCTGCTCGGCCTGCGCCTCGACGCCCTCGACGACGTGGCCGTCGGCATCCCAGCCGACCATGCCGGAGATGAACACCAGCCCCGCCCGCTCCACCACGGCGGCGGGCGCGTAGCCGTATTTGCGGTCGACCGGCTTGCCGGTATCGATCAGGCGCGGTCCGGCCACTGGCGTGCCTCCCCTTCAGGCGCCACCCAGGCGCCGAGCTGCGCGGCGATCTCGGCGGGGATCAGGCCCCGCGCCAGCCGGGCGGGGTCGGCGGGATGGCGGGTGCCCCAGAAGCGCACTTCCTCGCCGCGCACCGCGAGCTCGCCGTCCTTGAGGACATGGAAGGAGAGCGTGAGCGTCTTCTCGCCCAGCTCGGCGACCGTGACATCCAGCGTCAGCCGGTCGCCGAGCCGGCAGGGGCGCCGGAACTCGGCCCGGCACCCCAGCAGCGGCAGGCCGACGAGGCCGAAGCGGCTGCCGAGCTCGCCGATGGCGAGCCCGATATGCTCGAAGAACTCCCACGCGCCCTCGTCGAACCACCGGTAGCAGACCGGGTAGAACACCGCGCCCGATGGGGCGCAGTCGCCCCAGTGGACGCGCCGTTCGGTGCGGAAGGAGGTCGGGCTCTCGGTGGACATCAGTCGTTCAGGCCCAGCTTCTCGCTCGGCTCGCCGGTGGCGGCCGTCAGGAAGTCATAGGTGAAGAACCGGTCGATCACTTCGGGCGCCGGCGCCGCCGGGATGACGCCGAGATTGACGACGGCCTGCGCCAGCGTGTCGATGCGCTGCCGATAGAGCCGCCAGTCCAGCGACAGGTGCTCGGTGCTGATTTCCGCCGTCTGCTGCGGAATGCCGAGCAGTTCGGTCACCGCGGCGAGCCACGGCGCCTTGTCCTGCGGGAAGCTGTCGGCGGCGTGGACGATCGCCTTGGTGGCGGCGGTGATGAACTCGGGATTCTCGCTGAGGAACTTGGCGTTCGCCGCGACGCCGCCGTTGACGCCGAGGAACGAGTTGTCGGCCAGGTCGAGCGGCGGATAGATGCCATAGCCGTCAGCCACCGCGGACGCCGCGAACGGCTCGTACACCGCCATGCAGGAGATGGTGCCGTCCTGCAGCGCCTGCAGCAGCGGCGGGCCGGGCACCGGGAAAGTGACGCGCTCGATCTCGTCGAGCTTGATGCCGTGCCCGGTGACGGCGTCGTTGAAGAAGATCTCGGCCGGGCCGCCGGTCAGCACGCCGACGGTCTGGCTCGTCAGGTCGGACCAGTCCTGCACGTTGGCATCCTGCCGGCAGACCAGGTTGATGGCGCCGCGCGACTGGCCGACGAAGAACTGGTAGCCGGGCTCGCCGCCGCGCGCCGCGGCGGTGACGGCGCTCACATACCCCAGCGAGGAGATGTCGATGTCGCCATTGGTCAGGGCGATCTCGGCATCGGCGTAGCGCAGGAACTTCACGTACTCGAACTTGTACTGGCCGGCGAGCTCGTCCTTGAGCGCGATGACGGGGCCGTCATGCACCTGCGACAGGTAGCCGACGCGGATCAACTGCTCCTGGGCGCTGGCGGGCATGGCGACGGCGAGGACGGCGAGGGCGGTTCCGATCAAGACAGACTTCATTTCAGGTCCGTGTCCCGGGGTTGGAGTGAAGGTTTTCGAGGGCTTCGCGCTTGAGGGCGTTGAAGGCGGCCGAGGTAGATTCCCGGGGCCGCTCGAGGTCGACCGCGAGGTGCGCCTGCACGGTGCCCGGGCGCCGGCTCATCACCAGCACCTCGTCGCCGAGATAGATCGCCTCGTCGACGCTGTGGGTGATGAAGATCGTGGTGAGGCCGGTGCGCCGCCAGATCTCGATGAGCTGCGCCTGCATGCGCTCGCGCGTCATCGCGTCGAGGGCGGCGAAGGGCTCGTCCATCAGCAGCACGGGCGGCTCCAGCACCAGCACGCGGGCGAGCGCCGCGAGCTGCCGCATGCCGCCGGAGAGCTCGCGGGGAAAGCGGTCGGCGAAGCCCGCCAGCCCGACGAGGTCGAGCGCCGCGGCGACGCGCTGCCGCCGCTCGGGTCGCGGCGTGTGGTTGGCCTCGAGCCCGAACGCGACGTTCTGCGCCACGGTGAGCCAGGGGAACAGCGCCGCCGAGTCCTGGAACACCACGCCCTTGCGCGACGACGGGCCGGCGACCTGCTCGCCTTCCACCCTGACGCTGCCCTCGGTCGGCATGGCGAAGCCGGCGATGAGGTTGAGCAGCGTGCTCTTGCCGCAGCCGGAGGGGCCGAGGATGGTGAGGAAGCTCGATCGCGGCACGCGCAGCGAGACGTCCTGCAGCGCCAGTACGGTATCGTCGCCGCTGCCATAGCGGACGCTGACCTTGTCGATCTCGACCACCGGGGCCGCGACGGGAGAAGTTGCCGCGCTCATTGGTCGGTCGCCTTGTGCCAGGAAAGCAGGCGCTGCGAGGCCAGCAGGATCACGTAGTCGAACAGGTAGCCCAGCACGCCGATGGTGACCATCACGGCGACGATGATGTCCATGCGCGAGTAGTAGTAGGAGTTCCACAGCTCGTAGCCGAGACCGGACTTCACCGCCACCATCTCGGCGACGATCACCAGCACCCAGGCGAGCCCCATGCCGACCCGCAGGCCGGTGAGGATGGAGGGCAGCGAGGCGGGGAAGATCACCCGCAGCAGGGTGCGGAGCGGCGAGGCCCCCAGCATCGAGGCGCTGCGCAGGTGCAGGTCGGAGACATGCCGGGCCCCCGAGCTGGTGTTGATGACGATCGGGAAGAAGGTGCCGATCGAGACGAGGAACATGGCGGCGATCGGCTTGATGCCGAAGAACACCATGGAGAACGGCACCCAGGCGGAGACCGGGATGGGGCGGAGCAGCTGCACCACCGGATCGAAGATGTCGGCGGCGAGCCGGTAGCGGCCGATCAGGATGCCGAGCGGGATGGCGACCACCGCCGCGGCGGCGAAGCCGCCGAGCACGCGCCCGGTGCTGGCGACCACGGCGGGCCACCAGGTCCCCGAATACTGCCCCGAGGCACCGCCGAAGCCGATCCACTGCAGCAGCGCCTGCAGCACCGCCAGCGGCGTCGGAACGAAGCCGTTGCCGGCGTTGAAGCCGGCGACGGCGATGTGCCACGCCAGCAACAGGGCGACGACGACGGCGGTCCTGATGGCCAGCCTCGGAAGGGAAACTCGGGTCATCACGTTGTCTATACGCTTGCTCCGTTGCGTATGGACAATGATAGCGAAGCGGTGGTAGTTGTAAACAACGCTTAGAAGCAAAGAATGGCTTGTGATCTCAGGGAGTTAGAACGAAATGCTCAAAATAAAGGGGTTGGAGCACATCTCCTGGGCCGCAGACACGGTTGAGAAAGGAGAAAAGACCCTTTCGGTTCTCGGCTTCGCTCCCACGGGGACCGAGGAAATCCATTCGCAGGACGTGCTCACCACCTATTACGAACATCCCGAAGGCATCCGCTTCGAGATCATCCGCCCGCTCGACGAGCACTCGGGCCTGCACAAGTTTCTCGACAAGCGCGGCCCCGGCCTGCACCATTTCTGCGTCCAGGTGGAGAGCCTGGCGGATGCGATCGCGGAAATCGAGGGCATGGGCTGGGAGATCGTGGGCGAACGCTTCAGCGATTCGCGCGGCCACCACGCCTTCATCCACCCCCGCTCCACCGGCGGCGTGCTGATCGGCATGATCGAACTCCATCCCGGACTGGAGTGAGCGGCATGTCGGGAACCCGCCTCACCGTCCTCACCTGCGGCCACACCACACTCGACCTGGAACTGGTGGCCACCGGCCATCCTGACCCCAGCGTCTTCCGCCACCTGATGCCCTGCTACCACCACGGCGGCAGCGGCGTGGAGGATGGCAAGATCGCCCACCCGGTCTATGCCTACATCATCCACCACGACGACGGGCTGGTGCTTGTCGACACCGGCATGAGCGACTCGTTCACGCGCGACTGGGGCAACAACTTCTACAAGGAGAAGATGGCCTACGATCCCGGCGAGGACGGGCTGTTCACCCAGCGCCTGCAGCAGCTGGACCTGAAGCCGGGCGACTTCGACGACCTCATCATCACCCACCTCCACACCGATCACGCCGGCAACCTGCCGCTGTTCACCAAGGAGAAGACCCGCATCATCGTGCACGAGGACGAGCTGCGGGGCGTGGTCAACGTCAAGGGCGGGCTGCTGCGCGAGGACGACGTGACGCTGTGGGGCGTGAGCAGCCCGCAGGGCTTCACCCGGCGCGACTTCCGCTCGCTGCTGCCGGACCGCGCCACCACGGTGTTCGGCGACCAGGAAATCCACCGCCGGCTGTGGACCGTCAGCCTGCCGGGACATACCTGGGGCAGCATGGGCGTCGCAGTGGAGCTGCAGCACAGCGGCTGGGTCCTGCTCGCCTCGGACCACATCTACCTGGCGGGCAGCTACGGCGAACCCTTCGTCGGCAACCTGCTCAACCAGAACCCCGGCCAGTGGGCGCAGTCGGCGATGAAGGTCCGGCGCCTCGTCGAGAAGTACGACATGTCGGTGTTCCCCGGACACGACAGCAAGATCATCGTTCCCGATGCCGACGGCGGCCATCATCTCGAAGATGTCCGCCCCTCCTACGACTAGGCGGCCAGCATGGACCAGCGTCTTTCCAAGCTTTCCGAGGCCCTGTCGCGGCGTCCGGCGGACGCCTGGCGCGAAGCCGGCTACTGGGGCCAGACGCCGCTCTGGGAGCGGGTGCGCGAGGCGGCCCGGCACGATCCCGAGCGGCTGCTGGTGATCGACAATGCCGGCGAATGGACGGCGGGCGAGCTCTGGGCGCAGGCCAGTCGGGTCGCCGGGGCGCTGGCGGCGAACGGCGTCGGCAAGGGCGACCTGGTGCTGGCGCAGCTGCCCAACTGGCGCGAGTACGTGGCGCTGGTCGTCGGGGTCGAGGCTGCCGGTGCGGTGTTCGGCTTCTGCCCGGCGAGCTGGGGCGTGCGCGAGACGGCGCGCGCCATCGACCTGATCAAGCCGCGCGCCTGGTTCATCGGGCCCGGCCGCGAGGCCTCGCGCGACGACTATGTCTGGCAGTGCCTTTCCGCCGTGGCGGCCCCGCCGCAGGTGGTCGGCGTGCGCCTGGCGACCTCGCCTGCGCTGACCAGCTTCGAGGCGTGGCTCGGCTATGACGAGTCCCCCGAGCCGACGGCCGGCGGGCGCGGCAGCGACCCGGTGGAGGTCGCGGTGACCTCCGGCACCACCGGCGCGCCCAAGGGCGTCGTGCACGTCCACGACAGCGCCCTCGCCACGGTGCAGTCGACCATCGTGCGGCAGCAGATCGGCCCCGCCGACACCATCCTGGTCGGCATCCCGGTCGGCCACACCTTCGGCTACTTCTACGGCGTGCGCTGCGCCCTGCAATCGGGCGCCCGGCTGGTGCTGCAGGAGCGCTGGGACGCCGAGGAGGCCGTGGCGCTGACCGAGCGGTGGCAGGCGACGGTGTCGCTCGGCCCGGCGGCCTGCGTCATCGACCTGCTCGGCCTGCCGGAGGCGCAGCGGCAACGGCTGCGCTCGATGCGGCTCTTCACCCAGTCGGGCGATGCGCTGCCGCGGCCGGTGGCGGAGCGCGCCGCCACGCAGCTGCCGTTCCGCATCTCCCGGGCGCTGGGGATGACCGAGTTCGGGCACGTCGCCTCGACCGACGCGCAGAGCGAGGCGGAGCGGGTGTTCGACAGCGCCGGCTCGCCGCAACCGGGCATCAGCATCGAGATCAGGGATGCCGAGGGCCGGACCCTGCCGCGCGGCGAGGCGGGTCGCGTGCTGGTCTCCGGACCGTTCCTGTTCGCCGGCTATCTGCACCCCGACCGCCTCGACGCCGAGGTGCTCGACGCCGACGGCTTCTTCGAGACCGGCGACCTCGGCTGGCTCGGCGAAGACGGCTACCTCCACATCACCGGGCGCGAGAAGAACGTGATCCGCCGCGGCGCGGTCACCGTTCCCGTCGCCGAGGTGGAGGATACGATCGCCGCGCATCCCGACGTCGCCCATGCGGTGGTGATCGCCCGGGCCGACGAGCGGCTGGGGGAAGTGCCGGTCGCCTGCGTGCAGATGATCGCCGGGCGCGCCCCGCTCGGGCTCGAGGAACTGAAGGCGCACCTCGGGGAACTGGGGATGACCCGCAGCTTCTGGCCCGAAGGCGTGCTGGTGGTCGAGGCCTGGCCGATCGGCGCGACGGCCAAGATCGACCGGCGCGCCCTGCTCGAGCTCGTGCAGAAGGCGGGCATCTGATGGCGCTGGTGCTTGCCGAGGTCCGCGGCGCGGTCGGGATCGCCACCCTGAACCGTCCGGCGGCGCTCAACGCCCTGAACGAGGAGATGCTGCTCGGCCTGACCGCGGCGCTGCGTGGCTTCGCCGCGGACGACCGGGTGCAGGCGGTGGTGCTGCGCAGCGCCAGCCCGCGCGCCTTCTGCGCCGGCGGCGACATCCGCGCCGTGCGCGAGCGGCGCGGCGACGCGGCGTTCATGGACCACATCTACCGCATCGAGTACGAGCTCGATTACCTGATCCACGCCTTCGACAAGCCGGTGGTGGCGCTGGTCAACGGCATCCTGATGGGCGGCGGCTGCGGGATCTCGCTGCACGCCCGCACCAAGGTGGCGACCCCCGACCTGGTGTTCGCCATGCCGGAAACCGGGATCGGCTTCTTCCCCGATGTCGGCGGCAGCGTCTTCCTCAGCCGGCTGCCCGACGGCATCGGCCCCTATCTCGGCATGACCGGGGCGCGGCTCGGTGCCGCCGAAGCGCTGGAACTGGGCCTCGTCGATGCCGTCGTCGAGCCCGCCGCGCTCGACACGCTGGTCGAGCGGCTGGCTGCCGGCACCCCCGTCGAGGCGGCGCTCGCCACGCTCGCCCGCGCCGCCCTGCCGGACAGCCGCCTCGCCGAGGTGGCCCGGCGCGCCCGGCATTTTGCCCGGGGCTCCGCCCGCGCTATCGTGCAGGCGCTGGAGGCCGACGGGAGCGACGAAGCCCGCGAAACCGCGGCCGTGCTGCGGGCCCGCGCCCCCTTCAGCCTCGAGCTCACGGCGCGGCTCATCGCCGGGGCCCGCTCGTGGCAATTGCGTGATGCCCTTGCGATGGATTTCCGAATCGCCCAGCGCTTCATGCAGAGGGGAGATTATTTCGAGGGCGTGCGCGCTGTGTTGATCGATCGCGATGGGCAGCCTGCCTGGCAGCCGGAGCGGCTGGAGGAGGTCGACCCGGTTGAAGTCGACGCCTGCATTGCGCCGCTCGACGGCCCCGAGCTCTGGCCGTTGTCGGCGACGTTCACGGATAGCCGCTAGATGGACGAGAGGCCGAACACGCCAGACACCGCCGCCGCGCCAAGGTCGGTACCGGCAGTCACCCGGGCGATCGCGATCCTGCGGCTGCTGGCGTCGAGCCGGGGCCCGCTTGGGCTGAACGTGATCGCCTCCAGGCTGGAGCTGGTCCCCAGCACCTGCCTCCACATCCTGCGCGTGCTGGTGGCGGAGGAACTGGTGACCTTCGACGTCGACGCCAAGCGCTACAGCCTCGACGCCGGGCTGCTCACCCTGGCCCGCAGCTACCTGCGCTCCTCCGGCTTCGCGCAGCAGGTGCAGCCGCGGCTCGACGAGATCGTCCGCCGCTTCCCGGTCACGGCGCTCGCCACCAAAATCCTGAACCTCGAGCACATGGTGGTCGTCGCCACGGCGCGGGCCCAGGCGGCGATGCACATCGCGGTCGAACTGGGGAGCCGCCAGCCGGCGCTGATGAGCGCCACCGGCCGCTGCCTCGCCGCCTTCGGCAACTACCCGCAGCAGCAGATCGACGCCCGCTTCGAAAAGCTCCGGTGGGACGAGCCGCCGACCCGCGACGTCTGGCTGGCGGAGGTGGAGGAAACCCGCGAACGGGGCTTCGCCGTCGATCGCGGCACCTACCTGCGCGGGGTCACGGTGATTGCGGCACCGGTACTCGACCTGCGCGGCCGCATGGTGCACGCACTCGTCGCCCTCGCCTTCTCCGACGACATCGCCGAAGCGGACGTGCTGCGCGTCGGCAAGGCCCTGCTCGCCGACGCCGCCGACCTCACCGTCCGCGACTGAGCTTGCGGGCGGCCTATCGCGAGACCACGCGCAGGTGCGGCCGCCCACTGGTGGCCACCCGCAACAGGTCCGAGAAGCTGTCGAGGATGTGATCCGGCCGGCTGGCCGCAAGCGCGGTCCGGTGACCATAGCCCCAGGTGGCTGCGGCTGCGGCCAGGTGGGCCTCTGACGCTGCATCGATGTCCCGCGTCTCGTCACCCACGTAGAGGGCTCGCCGGGGTTGCACCGCGAGCCGGCCGACCACCTTGCGGAGCCTCGCGGCCTTGCCGAACAGGGACGCCCGGCATTCGTAGACATCGAACAGGTGCTGGGCCTCGCCGAGGACGGCGCGGACGGTGTCCTCCCCGTTCGAGCTGGCCACGGCCAGCGTGACGCCCAGATCGGTCAGCTCCCGCAAGACCTCCACCGCGCCGGGAAAGAGCGGGATGGATCCGGCATCGGCGGCGCTGCGGCGGCGCATGTCGGCGGCGATGAATGGCAGCCGCCATGGGCTGACCCGCAGGGCGCGCATGACTTCCCGGGTCGGCCGGCCGCGCAAGCGCTCGATCTCGGCGCCGTCGACCTGCCGGAAGCCGTGCCGGCGCGCCATCACGTTCAGCACCGACATCATCCAGCCGGTGCTGTCGGCCAGCGTGCCGTCGAAGTCGAAGATCACCAGGTCGTAGCGGATATCAGGCATGACCGAACCTCGAGCCAGCGCTGCAGGCACCTGTGGTGGGGCACATCGTCGACACCTCCGTCGCAGCGAGTATCTTCGCCTCGCGTGGCTGCTCTAGTCCGGCGGCCTGCCGGGGGCTTGAACGAAGGGGCTGGGCCGAGGCCGCACCCTTGCGCTCTCCCACTGCGCAGCGGATGATCCCATCCCATTGGGGGGCCATTGCGGTGCTGGTTTCGGGCTTCGGGCAGTTCATCTTCTGGGAGCGGGGCAGCCTCTATATCGGTTCGGCGGTAAGCCCGAGCGAGCTGCACAGCCATCACGCCATCCAGTTGTCGCTTGGCCTGCAAGGCAATGTCGAGTTCAAGACGGGGGCCGAGGCCAGCTGGGTCGAGTACCACGGCGCCGTCATCCCGCCCGACCTGCTCCACACCTTCCAGGCGCCCGGCCGGGTGCTGGCGCACATCTTCGTCGAGCCGGAGTCGGAGCTCGGCCGGCGCATTCTCGCGCGTTTCGGCAGCAGGCACATCGCCGCCCTGCCCGCCGACGAGGCAGAGAAGCTTGGCGCGCCGCTCAGGGCTGCCTTCTTCAGCGGCGCCGCCGAAGACGAACTGGTGCGCATCGCGCGGCAAACCCCGGCACGGCTGCTCGGCAGCGAGCAACCGGAGGCGGCCATGGACCCGCGCATCCACCGCGCGTTCGTGGAAATCGAGCGCCGCCTGGACGAACCGCTCACCCTCGGCGAGATCGCCGCCCATGTCGGCCTGTCCGAGGGCCGCTTCCGCCACCTGTTCGTGACCGAGACCGGCGTGGCGTTCCGGCCCTACGTGCTGTGGGCCCGGCTCAATCGTGCGCTGGCACTGGGTTACTCGGGAGTGTCCTGGACCGAAGCCGCCCATGCCGCGAACTTCGCCGACTCGGCGCACCTCACCCGGACCTGCCGCCGCATGTTCGGCATCGCACCAAGCTCCATCCGGGACGCCGGCGGCAGTCTTCTGCAGGCGAGTGCCGGCTGAAGCCTGCTGGGTTCGACCGGCCGGTTGTACGGCGTGTCGCCTATTTGAGCCCCTACGTTCAAGTCGGCACTGGCTGCCGAGGAATATGTCCCGCTCCCATTCCAGCAAGGGAGACCAGCATGTTCATCAGCCGCCTCATCACCGACCTCTCCTCCCGTCGCTCGCGGCGACGGACCAGGATCACGCTCGACAGCCTGAGCGATCGCCAGCTCAGCGATCTTGGCGTCACCCGCCACGACCTCTTCGCTCCCACCTCGCAGCGCTAGGACGGACCTCCGATGAGCAACGAACAGCGGGCCCAGCGCCCTGCCCTCCGCCTCGCGGCAGCCCTGCTGCTTGGCGGCCAGATCGCGTACATCGCCATCACCCAGTTCCATGCCGGCGGCCACGCCAACGAGCATCACGACATCTTCGAGACCTACGCCCATGACCGGGTCTGGGGTGCGGTGCATCTGGGGCAGTTCGGCGCGATGGCTGTGCTGCTGGGCGGAATGATCGCCCTCGCCTTCGCCCTTGATGTCGAAGCCAGGTCGGTACGCTGGTTCTCGAGGTTCGGGGCGGTCACGGCCACCGTCGCGCTGGCCCTCTATGGCGTGCTGCAGGCGGTGGATGGCGTTGCCCTCAAGCAGGCGGTGAGCGCCTGGGCCAGCGCCCCGGAAGCGGAGCAGGCCGCCCGCTTCGCGGTTGCCGAATCGATCCGTTGGCTCGAGTGGGGCATGCGGAGCTATCAGGACTACGCCGTCGGCATGGCGTTGCTGTCGTTCGCGGCAGCCTTGCTGCTGGGCCGGCAGCTGCCGCGGGCGCTCGGACTGCTGCTCGGCCTCTCGGGCCTGGCCTACCTGGCACAAGGGTGGATTGCCGGCAGCGAAGGGTTTTCCGCCGCGCAGTCGGTCGCGATCGTCCTCGGCTGGCTCCTCAGCCTCGCCTCGATGCTCTGGCTGGCCGCCGCCGCCTGGCGCGGCGAGCTCCCGCGGCCGAGCACTGCCGTTGGATTGCGGGCACCAAGTGTCTCGTAGCCCGGCGGGTCGGCGTATCCCACATCCCTCTCACATGAATGCCGTCACGGTACGGGCGGCCATGTAGATGGCGACGAGGACGATCAGGCCGGCGAAGGCGACGTTCAGCAGGCCCTTCTTCCTCGCCATCAGACCGGCGACCCGTGCGCCGGCCAGCCCGCCCAGGGCTCCGCCACCGATGAACACGGCGGCCAGGGGCCAGTCGACGAGGCCCGAGAAGGCGTAGCTCAGGGCGGTGGTCAGGCCGAAGGCGGTCACGGCGACCAGCGAGGAACCGACGGCATTGAGGATCGGCATGCCGGTCGAGGCCACCAGGCCCGGAACGATCAGGAAGCCGCCGCCGATGCCGAAGAACCCCGAGAAGGCGCCGGTCAGTCCACCGTAGCCGAGGACCTTCGGCGCCTTCTCCCGGTTGCAGGTCGCGCCGACGACGCCGGGATTGCCGCGGCCGCGGAACATCAGGGCGCCGACGACGAGCATGAGGATGGCAAACAGGAACAGCAGCTTCTCGCCGTCCAGGGCCTTGCCCAGCAGCGAGCCGACGAAGGCGCCCGCAACGCCGGCAGCGGTGTACATGAGGGCGCAGCGCCAGATCACGTTGCCTTGGCGGGCGTGGGTCACCAGGTTGGTCGCGGCGTTGGCGGCAACCGCGAAGGCACTCGTTCCGATCGCCACGTGCGGCACGGGAACCCCCACGACATAGACCATGAGCGGCACGGCCAGGATGGAGCCGCCACCGCCGAACAGGCCGAGGGTGAAGCCCACCAGGCTGCCCGAAAAGGCACCCAGCAGGTATTGCAGGGGTTCCAGAAGCATCGCGGTCCTGTACTCAGAGGGTGGCGGCGTAGAGGCTGCCGGCGCGGCCGCCGGAGCGGCAGTAGCCAAGCAGCGGGCCATCGGTTTCGGCCCTGGCCTGCTCGAAGCGGATGAGCTGGCCTTCGGTCAGCCGGCCGGAAACCGGAATGTGGAAAGCCTTGAGGCCGAACCGCTCGGCAGCCTCGGCAATCTGCGCGAAGGTGGGCTGGCCGGGGTCCTCGTGGTCGGGGCGGGCGCAGACGATGCCCTTGTAGCCGGCCTCGGCAATCAGCCGGATGTCATCGGGCTGGAGCTGCGGGCTCTGGGCGAAATTGTCGTCGATCTTCTGGATGGCCATGGCGAATTACTCCTTGGAGGTGCTGAGCCCGTTGATGGGCACTTTGAGGTAGGTCTTGCCGCTGTCATCGGCCGGCGGCAGCTGGCCGGCCCGCATGTTGACCTGCAGCGAGGGGATGATCAGCCTGGGCATGGAAAGGGTCTTGTCCCGCTCCTCGCGCATCCGCACGAACTCGTCTTCGGAGGTGCCGTGGCCGACATGGATGTTGTGGTCGCGCTGTTCGGCGACGGTGGTTTCCCACTGGATGTCACGGCCGTTGGGGCCGTAGTCGTGGCACATGAAGAGCCGCATCCCGCCGGGCAGGGCCAGCAGGCGCTGGATCGACCGGTAGAGGGTGCGGGCATCGCCGCCCGGAAAGTCGGCGCGGGCGGAACCGCCATCGGGCATGAACAGCGTGTCGCCGACGAACGCGGCGTCGCCGATCACATGCACCATGTCGGCGGGCGTGTGACCGGGCGTGAACAGCGTGTGCGCGGTCATGCTGCCGATCCGGTACCTGTCGCCGTCCCGGAACAGCCGATCGAACTGCGACCCGTCGCGCTGGAACTCGGTGCCTTCGTTGAAGATCTTGCCGAAAGTGTCCTGCACCACGCGGATCTGGTCACCGATGCCCAGCTTGCCGCCCAGCCTCGACTGGATGTAGGGCGCGGCGGAGAGATGGTCGGCGTGCACGTGGGTTTCGATCAGCCATTCCAGCCTCCAGCCATTGTCCCGGATGTGCCGGATGATCCGGTCGGCGCCCTCGTAGGCGATGCTGCCGGACGCGTAGTCGAAGTCCATGACGGAATCGATGACGGCGCAGGCGTCCGAGTTCGGATCCTTGACGATGTAGCTGATGGTGTTGGTCGGCTCGTCGAAGAACGCGACCACTTGCGGCTTGACCGCCAGGTCGGGGGTGAACGGAAGTGCGCGGTCGGACATCGAAAACTCCCTTGCAGCTCGAGGATCAGGCCAGGGCCTGGCGGCGGGCGGATGCCGCCTTCAGCCAGTTGGCCAGCAGGATGCCGCCGAGACGGCTGAATTCTGTTGCTTCATATATTCGAATATTCTAATGTGTCAACCATGCAAACCGATGAACCCCTCGCCATGCACATCACCGAGCTCCAGCCGCGGGCGGAAGAAGCCGCGCAGCTGCTGACGGCCATGGCCAACCCCAAGCGCCTGCTGATCCTGTGCAACCTGGTCGAGCAGGAGCGGAGCGTCGGCGAGCTGGCGAAGATCGTCAGCCTGGAGCAGTCGCCGCTCTCCCAGCACCTCTCGAAGCTGCGGGCACTGGGCCTCGTGAAGACCCGTCGGGAAGGTCAGACGATCTTCTACCGGCTGGCCTCGGAGCCGGTCATGCGCGTGCTGACCACGCTCTACGACATCTATTGCCGCCCCGACGCTGCGTAGTCTTGCCCGGCCGCAGGGATTGAGGCTGGTCAAAACGAGCCGACCGGTTGCCGGATAAGAACGCTGCATGGGCCAACGCGCTACGGCAGCAGGTTTGATCTCCGAAGCCGGGGAAACCTCCCCGCAGGACGCGGCTTTGCTGCGGACCCGCGGGCTGCGCAAGATCTATCGGATGGGCGAGGTCGAGGTCCTGGCCCTCGACGGCGTCGACTTCACCGCGGCGGCGGGCGAGTTCGACGTGATCCTGGGGCCGTCCGGATCCGGGAAATCGACCTTCCTCAACCTCATCGGCGGGCTGGATGTTCCGACCTCCGGGGAGGCGTGGTTCCAGGATCATCAACTCGCCGGTGCGAGCGAGAAAGCCCTGACCCGCTACCGCCGCGAGCATGTCGGCTTCGTGTTCCAGTTCTACAACCTGGTTCCCAGCCTGACGGCGCGCGAGAACGTCAAGCTCGTCACCGAAATCTCGAGCCGCCCGATGCGCCCGGAAGAGGCGCTGGAACTCGTCGGGCTGGCGGACCGCATGAACCATTTCCCGGCCCAGCTCTCGGGTGGCGAGCAGCAGCGGGTGGCGATCGCCCGTGCCATCGCCAAGCGCCCCGACCTGCTGCTGTGCGACGAGCCGACCGGCGCCCTCGACTCCCGGACCGGCGTCGTCGTCCTCGAGGCGCTGACCCGGGTCAACGCCGAGTTCGGCACGACGACGCTGGTGATCACCCACAACATGGCCATTCGCGGCATCGCGCATCGCGTGATCAACTTCGCCAACGGACGGATCGCCTCGATCGAGACCAACGCGACCCGCCTCCCCGCTTCCGCCATCAGCTGGTGACGCCGGATGCACGCCCTGCACCGCAAGCTCCTGCGCGAACTGAGGCGGCTCTGGGCCCAGGCCGCTTCCATCGCCCTGGTGATGGCGGCCGGAGTGGCCACGCTGATCATCGGCATCGGCACCTATCAGTCGCTCGAGCAGACGCGCGCCAGCTACTACGCCAGCAACAGCTTCGCCGACATCTTCGCCAGCCTGGCCCGGGCCCCGAGGTCGCTGCTGAACGAGCTTGGCGCGATCGACGGCGTGCTGGCGGCGGACGGACGCATCGTCAGGCTGGCGCCCGCCGATATCGAGGGCTTGGCAGAACCCGCTTCCGTGCTGCTCATCTCGCTGCCGGAGGGCCCGCAGGTGCTCAACCAGCTCTACCTGCGCAGTGGGCGCCTGCCCGAGCTCGGCCATGGCACCGAAGCGGTGGTCAGCGAAGTCTTCGCCAAGGCACGCGGGCTGGTTCCCGGCTCACAGCTGAAGGTCGTGATGAACGGCGCACTGCGCTCCGTCACGGTCACCGGGATCGCGCTCTCGCCCGAGTACATCTACGCGATGACCCCGGGCGACATCATGCCCAGCGAGGGGCGCTTCGGCGTGCTGTGGGTGCCCGAACCCCTGCTCGAAGCCACGTACGACCTGCAGGGCGCCTTCAATGCGGTGTCCCTGAAGCTCCTCCCCGGTGCCTCGGCGAACGCAGTGATCGCGGCCGCCGATCATCTGCTCGCGCCCTACGGCGGACAGGGGGCCTACGGACGGTCGCAGCAGATCTCCCACACCTTTCTCGATGCCGAACTGACCCAGCTGCGTGGCATGAGCGCGGTGCTGCCGCCGATCTTCCTGCTGGTCGCGGCCTTTCTGGTGAACATGACGCTCAGCCGGCTGATCGCGCTGGAGCGCGAGCAGATCGGCCTGCTCAAGGCGCTCGGCTACTCCTCGTGGGAGATCGCCTGGCACTATGTCGAGTTCGTGCTGCTGATCGCGATCATCGGCACGGCGCTCGGCTACGCCTTCGGCATCTGGGCGGGCAACGGCCTCACGGTGATCTACGCCCGCTACTACAGCTTCCCGGTGCTGGTCTTCAGCCGCGACCCGGCGCTCTACGTGGTCGCCGCCGCGGTCACCATGGGCGCCGCCGTGCTCGGGGCGATCCGCGCGGTGCGACAGGCGGCATGGCTGCCCCCCGCGGTCGCCATGCAGCCACCGGCGCCGCCGGTCTATCGACAGGTGCTCAGCGGCCGCAACCCCATCCGCATCGAACTGCCGCAGCGCTGGATCATCGTCACCCGGCACCTGCTGCACTGGCCCTGGCGGACGGCGGGAGGCGTGCTGGGCATGGCGATGGCCGCGGCGATCCTGGTCGGCTCGCTCTGGTCCGTCGGCGCCATCAACTTCATGGTCGACTATACCTTCAACCGAACCGAGCGGCAGGACGCCACAGTCACCTTCCTCGCGCCGAAACCGGCGGCCGCGCTCTACGAGGTGTCCCGGCTGCCCGGGGTGATGGCGGCCGAGCCGTTCCGCAGCGTCGCCGTCGAGATCCGCAACGGGCATGTGAGCCGGCGCATCGGCATCACGGCCTATGCCGAGGGCAGCGACCAGACGCAGTTGCTGGACGCCGAAGGGCGCCGGATCGACCTGCCGGAACAGGGGCTCATCATCAGCAGGACGCTGGCGCGCCTGCTGCGGGTCGCGCCCGGAGATTCGGTGGAGGTGCAACCACTGGAAGGCGATCGGCGCGTGCGGCTGGTGCCGGTGCACGGCCTGATCGAGGGTTTCCTGGGGCTTGCCGCCTACATGGACCTGCACGCCGCCAACGAGCTGCTGGACGGCCTGCCGCTCATCTCGGGCGCCAACGTGGAGATCGACGAGGCGGGGCAGGACGCCCTGTTCGAGGCCCTCAAGGCCACCCCGGCGCTGGGCATGATCAGCCTCCGCTCGGTGGCGCTCCAGCGCTTCCGCGAAACCCTGGCGCAGAACTTGTTCGTGATGATCGGGGTGCTGGTGGTGATGGCCGGCCTCATCGCCTTCGGCGTGGTCTACAATTTCTCGCGCATCTCGCTTTCCGAGCAGGGGCGCGAGATGGCGAGCCTGCGGGTCCTCGGCTTCAGCCGGGGCGAAGTCTCGATGCTGCTGCTGGCCGAGATTGCCGTCGTGACGCTGTTGGCGCAGCCGCTCGGCTGGATGCTCGGCTACTGGCTCGCCCTCGGCATGGTCAGCAGCTTCTCGAGCGAGATCTTCACCATGCCGCTGGTGCTCGGGCCGGAGGTGTTCGCCTACTCGACCGCGGTCGTCGTCGCGGCCGCCGCCCTTTCCGGCCTGATCGTCCGGCGCCGCATCGACCGGCTCGACATGATCGCCGTGCTCAAGACAAGGGAATAGCCATGATCGGCCGTATCGTCAGCGCCTTCGTCGTCTTGCTCCTCGTCGCCGGGGCCGCCTGGGCGCTGTGGCCCCGGCCGGTGACCGTCGAGGTCGCCGCGATCGCGCGGGGGAATCTCGCGGTGACCATCGAGGAGGAGGGCGTGTCGCGCATCGGCGAGGTGTTCCGGGTGACGGCGCCGGTCGCCGGCCGCCTGGTGCGGGTGGCGATGCATGCCGGCGACGCCGTGAAGGCCGGCCAGACGGTGGCCACCATCGAGCCGGCGCCTCCCGGCCTGCTGGACGAGCGCTCCCGCCTGGTCGCGCAGGCGACGGCCGAGGCGGCCCAGGCTTCGGTGCAGCTGGCCGAAGCCGCCCTGGCGCAGGCCGAGGCGCAAAGCAGCTACGCCGCATCCGACGCGAAGCGGAAGAGTGCGCTCGCCGAGCGCGGACTGGTCTCCACCCAGATCGAGGAACAGTCGGCGCTCGCCGTGGCCACCGCGAGCCGGAACGTCGACGTCGCGCGGGCGACGCTGGCGATGCGACAGCAGGAACTGGCGAGTGCGCGGGCGACCCTCATCGAGGGCGCGGACTCCCCGGCGGCGAGCCGCTGCTGCGCCAACGTGCCCAGTCCGGTCACCGGGCAGGTCCTCGACGTGCTCACCGAAAGCGAACAGGCGGTGCAGCCGGGAACGCCGCTGCTGGACCTCGGCGACCCCGCCAACATGGAGATCGCGGTGGACGTGCTGTCATCCGATGCGGTGCGCATCACGCCCGGTGCACCCGCCACCGTCGAGGGCTGGGGCGGCGAGCCGCTGCGGGCGCAGGTGAAGAGCATCAGCCCAACGGCGGCAACCAAGGTCAGCGCGCTGGGCATCGAGGAGCAGCGAACCGAGGTGGTTCTCGACCTGCTTGACCCGCGTCAGACCTGGGCCCGGCTGGGGCACGGGTTTCGCGTCGTCGCCCACATCGTGGTGTGGGAAGGCACCGACCGCATCCTTGTCCCGATCGGGGCCCTGTTCAGGGACGGCGACGCATGGGCGGTATTCACCGTCGAGGCAGGGAAGGCGAAGCAGCGGACCATCACCCTCGGCCAGCGGAACAGCTCCTACGCCGAGGTAACCGGCGGCCTCGAGCCCGGCGATCTCGTCGTCATCCATCCAGGCGACACGGTCGCCGACGGCGTGTCCGTCAAGCATTCGTAGCCCATGCTCAGACCGGCAGTCCGGCTTTCCGGGCCCCGTCGAGGACCAGCTCGATCTGGCTCGGCTGCACCGCGGTCCGGTTGAGTCGCTCCACCATCGAGTACCTTGGGTTGATCGCCATCAGCTCGGCCCAGACCCGCCGCGCCTCCTCAAACTTGCCGAGATGGCCGAGGGCGGCAGCGAGGTAACCACGCGACGCGTCGGTATCCGGCATCAGCAGGATACGCTCGCGGAACAACGCGGCGGCAGTCTCGTAGCGGCCGCCGTAGAAATAGGCCCGGCCGAGAAACTGCAGACACACGAGAGTCCTGCCGAGCGACGGATCAAGCCGCATGTACCGCTCGAAATGGGGAATTGCGTCGAGCGGCATCTCATTGGCGAGGCAAAGATGGCCCTGCATGTCGCTGGCAATCCCCGCATCCGGGTTGAGGGCGATGACCGCCGCCGCCTCGCTGCGAAATCGGTCGAAATCGCGGGCGAACATCGCCGTGAGCGCTACGACGAAGTGACCACCGGCGTGGTTCGGCGCCAGCTCGACCATCCTGTCGCCGAGGCGCTGGGCCTCGCCTAACGACCGGTCGGGATCATCGGTCCAGCGGTTCAGGTAATCCAGGTTGTGGGCGATCGCGAGATCGCCCAGCGCGTCCACGTAGGTTGCGTCGCGCTCGATGGCGCGGCGGAACAGGTCGATCGTGCGCCTGTGCACCTCGAGGCCCTGGATCGGTCCGTTGAGCAAGGCGCGGCCTCGCATCACCAGGTCCAGCGCCTCGATGTCGCTGGTGCCGCCCTCGGTCGCCTTTGCGGCCTGCACCGGGGTCAGCTTGAGTTTCAGCGCATCGACGATCCGCCGGGTGACTTCGTCCTGGATGGCAAAGACATCCGCCAGTTCGCGATCGAAGTTCTCGGCCCAGAGGTGGGCGCCGCTCGCGCTGTCGGCCAGCTGCGCGCTCACCCGCAACCGGTTGCCGCCACGCCGCACGCTGCCGGACAGCACATGGCGCACGTCGAGTTCGCTGCCGACCTTGCGCACGTCGACGTCGCCGCCCCGGTAGGCAAAGCTCGAGTTCCGCGCGATCACCAGCAGCCCCGGAAGCTTGCCGAGGGCGACGATGATCTCCTCTGCCAGCCCGTCGGCGAAGAAGGCCTGCTCGGGGTCGCTGCTGAGGTTCACGAAGGGCAGGACCGCGATCGAGGGGCCCTCCGCGCCGGCAGGCGCACGCGTCGGAGCAGGCGGAACGAGCCGGTAGCCGACGCGCGGCACCGTTGCGATCCACTCGCCGCCGTCGGGCGACGGTCCGAGGGCCTTCCGCAGCGCGGCGACCTGCACCGTGAGATTGCTCTCCTCGATCGCGGCGGCGCCCCACGCGGCGTCCATGAGTTCGGACTTGGTGAGGACCTCGCCCGCCCGGCTGAGCAGGGCCTCGAACAGCCGGACCCCGCGGTGGCCGACGGTCAGCGGCTCGCCATCGCGCAGGAGCAGTCGGGCGCCCTGATCGATCTGGAACGGACCGAAGCTTGGACGGTGTCCAGCCATGACAACAACCGGGACCGGTTTCGGAAGAATTCGGAAACAATTCCGCGCCGTTTCAATACCGCGGCCAGGCTGCCGAGCAAAGCTTCCCGACGCAACGTCCGTGATGGGCACGGCAGGGGAGACGGAAAATGCTCGGGCACTACTGGGATGGCGACCACTCCGACCTCGCGGCCGAGTACGAGGCGGACTCCGTCAATGTCGAGCGCGATCGCTCCGCCGAATGGCACATTCCGCTGAGCTGGGTCACCGCCTGGGTCGGAGCCGTGTCCGGGATCAGCCTCGGACTCGGACTGGTGTTGAAGTGGCTGCTGCAGTGACTGGCGGGCGGCCACTGGCCTGGGAGCACGAGGAGGCGACAATGCGGAAAAGCGATCGGAAGATGCGGTTGACGGAGGCGCATCTCGCCCTCCTTCACGCGCAGGTCGATGGGCCGGCGCCCACGCTCGACCATGCGCCCCCGCCTGACAGCTATTACGCGGCGACGACCGCGGAGCTGATCGATGCGGTGCCGCCAGGTGGCGACATGTGGCTCTTCGCCTGTGGCTCGCTGATCTGGAACAAGCGCTTCACCTTCGTCGAGGAACGGCCCGGCCTGGTCCGCGGCTGGCATCGCGACTTCTGCCTCGGCCCCGACACCCGGTTCCGTGGCAACCCCCGGGCGCCCGGATACATGCTGTCGCTTGATCGCGGCGGGCAGTGCAAGGGCATGGTGTATCGGCTGCCTCGCGAGGGACTTGCCGCCAACATCGAGGGCCTGCTCCGCAAGGAGCCCCCGTTTCCGCCTCGGTGGCTGAACGTCGCCACGCCGGTGGGAGCGGTCCGGGCGATCGGCTTCACCCACCCCGGCAAGAAGACGGACTATGCCGGGCATCTTGCCGACGAGGTACTGGCGGACGCGCTCGCCCGGGCGGTCGGCAGCATCGGGTCCATGGCCCAGTACGTCTACCTGACGGCACTGCACCTGGAGCAGCTGGGCCTTTGCGACCACCGGCTGTGGCGAATGCAGGAAATGATCGCCGAACGGATCGAACAGGCCTTCCCGGGCCGCCTCCCTCGTTCATAAAGGCGCAATGTCGTCCAAACGATTACGACAAGAAAATAGTAAGGAAAGCAGTGGCGCGCCCGACAGGAGTCGAACCTGTGACCTCTGCCTTCGGAGTGTGAACGGAGCCCTGTCGCTGGTTGGGTGTAGCTTACTAACGCGTTGAAAAATATAGTATATCGTAACCTAACACAATCCAGCCTTGCCTGACTTTGTACAGGCATTTGTCCCAAAACTGTCCCAAAACCATCTACCTCGTCAGCAGGGTCTGACGACCGGGGACACGCATTTGTGGGGGCGACAAAGTCCACCGATGTGCCGTCCACCAGCGCCTCCGGATGCTTCGTGATCCCCCTCCTGGAACGTCCAGACTGCCACATGGAGCGGCCACTGGCCAAGTTGGCCCGATTGAGTATTGTCACCGACAATGCTGCGTTCATCGATGAGGTCCGGCCAGCAAAAGCCTCGGTCTCGTCGGACAGGAGCCAATCAGATGATCGCCCAGATCGAGTTGCGAAGCTTCCGCGGTTTCCAGCGGGTGACGGCTGACCTGGCGCCTCACGCCTTCGTCTCAGGAACAAATAGCGCAGGCAAGAGCACTATCCTTGAGGCAATTGCCTTGGCTGAAGGCTGCCTCCGCCTCGCAAGGCGGCAACATCACCAAGTGCACGTATCCCGAGAAGGACTCTCCTTGCCAGGATACCGACTTCCGACCTCGTCAGAGGACGAGGAAGACCCCGTTCGGCATGAGTTCCGGAACGATGAGACGAGTATTACTGCTCGGTGGACAAATGGCGCACGAATTGAGATCGTGTGGCCAGACGCAACGTTCGATCAGGCTTCCTTCTTCGTCCTGTTTGACGAGTCCGGCCGAGCTATTTCGACCCCAGGCAGAGTCCGCACCCTGTTTTCTCAGGTGGTACCGGTTCCCGTCATTACCCCTCTTGACCGCGCAGAGCAGGTCAAGGACAGCAAATACATCGCAAAGCACTCTGGGGGCCGTCTTGCGAGCAGGCACTTTCGCAATCACCTCTGGCGACTGAGCGAAACCCCGTCCTGGGACGCGTTTCGCCAGTTCTGTGAGGAGTGGTTGCCGGAGATGCGGCTGGAGATGGTCGACCTTGATGTGGTCGGCAACCGGATCTCCGTCTTCTATCGCGAGCCCGGAAGCCGGACGCCCAAGGAACTGTCGTGGTCTGGCGATGGCCTGCAGATATTCATACAGTTGCTGTGGCATCTTTACAGCGCGAGGGATGCAGGCACTATCATCCTTGATGAGCCGGAGGTCTACCTCCATCCCAGCCTGCAAAAGCGGCTGGTTGCGCTCTTGAATTCTCTACCTGCTCAGATCGTCATCGCGAGTCACTCGTCAAACATCCTGACTGCTGCGCCACCGAACTGCATTCTCCATGTCGACCGTCGGCGGAACTTGGCAGTGCGCACGAACAGTCTCACCGAATACTCACGCTAATATGACCACCCCCAAAAGCCGAGACAACTTGCGATCAATCGAGCTGGCATGGAAAAGCGCGGATTGAGTTGGCGGGAGGGATTCGAGCCACGGTTGCGCCGGCCCTTTCATGACGCAATCGGCCAACTACCGGGCGGCATTTGAATGGCGCTCTGTTGGCGATACCGGCGTATGAAGTCCCTCGTCGAGCACTTGAAAACCCGCCGCCACGGCAGCGGTCCTCGCTGCCGCCCGCCATTCTGGTGTGCCTCCCGAGACGCGCAGCGGCTGCCAGCCTTTTGTGAGGGCGTGAGCCAGCATAGGCTCGATCGCGTCCTCCGGCGGCCCGGCGCTGCAGGTCACACGCTTGTCGGCAACAAGCAGTTCGACACCATCGCTCAGACGAACGCGTATGCGGCCACCTTCCATCTGCTCGACCCATCGCAGTCGCGGGCCGTATTCTGTCGGCAGGCCGGCCAACCTTGCCCGCCACTCCTTACGCCAGTCAGCCGTGCTGATGCTCGGCGCGGAAAACTCGTGAACGAGAGACATGACGCGGACGCGCAACCCGCCGTCCGGTGGCTCTCGCTCCACGCCGGCTGCGACCCTCTGCCGGAACTGATTGACCCGAGCGCCGGCCGCCTCCATTCGTGACCGCACCGTGCCAAGAATTCTGATCTGAGAAGGCGAGAGCGCGTCGTCATCGCTTGTACTTCTGGCAACCAGATTCCGGGCCCCCAGCCGGGGCCCGGTTTCCGGCGCGGGGCGCGCCGCCGCCTGTGCCGTACGGGTCGCCTCATGTGGTGGTGGTTCGACGACTTGGCGGCCCTGCACCAATCGAGGGCGAGGGAGCTTGACCGTCGGCCGCACATTGACCTTGTGTCCCTCGGTATTGGTGAGGAGCGGAGAAGCCACGTCCAGCCCCGGGGTTAGAGCCTCCGTCGCGAGTTCGGATAGCGCCGGCAGAGTGGCGCCACCGAGGCGCTCGTAGACTGTCTTCGCCGGCACGGGCGCGGAACTGGCAAGTTTCGCACCGCCACCGATGGCCTGAGCGAGCCGGTGCGCACCGCCATCCGGAGCGACCAGCATCGGCAGCTTCTGACCCATGCCCACCCTGTAGCCCTGCTCTCCAAGGGCGGCTACAAAGGCCGCCCAAGTGTCGGACGACGACCACGCCTGCCACGCTACGGCGTGAACCTTGGCCTTGGAGAAGGTGCGACGCTGATCGGCCTGACGGTCCTCCGGCGAAAGTGCTGCCGGACGCTTGACCAGCCGGATGCCGGATGCCTCAAGCGTATCGGCTGTTGCATGCTCGCCGCGCCGTCGCAGTTCCGCGATTACCCAGGCATTATGCCTGCCTGCCGTGATGGGCTGGCCGGTGGCCATCTCGGTCAGTCGGCTGATCAGCTCCCGGCGGCGGAAGTCGTGATCGATGGGTGTGATCGTGCCGTCCGGACGCGACAGCAGGTACAGGCGATGCCGGTGCGGTCGCCCCTGTTTGGTGTGGCAGGCCTCGACGAAGCTCGCCAGCTCAAGACCGAACTCGCTTTCTACCCGATCCCAGTACTCCGACCACTCCCCTTCGGTCAGATCACGTCCGAGCACCGGATCCGGATTAGCATGCCAGTGATAGAGCGGCCGATCATGGCAGGCGACGATATCCATCTCGTTGACCATGTCCCAAAGCGTGTGCGAGGCGAGCCCCCGTGCAGCAGTGACTTCGACGGCATCGTTTGCCTCTGCGTCCAACAGATGAAGCACGATGCGCCGGCTTGCGATGATGCGGGTAGCGCCCGCAATCACTTTGGCACCTCCGCCAACAACGCGACCATACGCCCCTTGAGGGCAAGGAGTTCGTCATGGATCGCAACCAGCTCATCGCGCTCGACGCGACTGAACGGTAGTCGTTCCCGCCCGAGCATCAAGATGATCGCCCCGCACAGCTGGCCGGCCTGACCGGCAAGCTCCTTGAGCGAGGCGATATCGAGCGGTAGTGGCGCCCGTCTGCTGCGACGCCGCCTCGGTGCTGTTGCACTATCCGTTGCGATGACGTCGAACCGATCCCGGAGCCATGTGGCCAGCCGGCATCGAAGCACCGGGAGATGGCCTCGTGACGCATGTCATGCCAGCGAATGGTGCCGACGGTAGCGAGATCGGGACGCCCCATGGCCACAGCCTTCGCCGCTGCCCGCTCGCGGGCATACTCGAAGGCCTGCTTCAGCTTCTCGCCGGAGACGTTGAAGATTCGGCCACCATCCGGCGGGCGAGGCAGGCTGTCGATGATAGCTTGGGCCTTGCGCGTCAGGAGCAGATCCCTGCCGCGGTCGTTCTTCGCATCAGGCAGCCAGATGGTCCCCTTCTGGCGATCGTAGTCCGTCCATTCGACACGGAGCTGTTCACTGCGGCGGCACCCAACCTCGAGTGCAAACTGGGCGGCCAGAAGCACGATACGATCGCGGGCGTTGGCCAGTTCAGCGAAAAGAAGCGCCTCCTCCCCAGGACTGATCCGGCGGATTCGCTCATCGATAACCCGCGGGTTCTTGAGAAACTGCATGCGGGAGTTGAGAAGGCCAAGCTTCCGAGATGCGACAAGGAGGATGGGCTTCAGCTGGCGGATCTCGCGAAGCGCGGTAGACGGCTTCACCTCTTCGAGACGCTGTTCCAGCCAGTCCTCGAACTGGTCCTCGGTCAGGTCAGCCATCGCGGTCGCACACAACAACTGCTCGCGACGGCGGAATGCCCGCAGGCGATAAAGCTCGCTCTGGGCTCCCTTGACCTTGCGGCGTCCCCAAACGAGGTCGTCGATCGCATCGTCGATAACCTGCCCGACCGTGCTTCTGTGACCGGCGAGCCGATCGATCTTGTGGCCCTTATCCTGGTCATGAAGCACCTGGCGCACAAATGCCTTCGCCTCGTCGAGGTCGTCGAACGAACTGTTGTGGTCAGGAAAGCCCTTCCGGCGGATCTTGACTTGGTAGGAGGTCAGGCGTCCGTCGGCGGTGATGCGCTCGTAGATGTAGTCGGTGCCCTTGAGCTTGATGGTCGGCATGAAGTCGTCTTTCGCGTTGTGCGAAAGGCTCGTTCAAACTCTGGCAAGGCACAAATCGGGGACGATTCGAGGGGCGCGTTGTCCCAAAACTTGTCCCAAAGTTCATGTGTCACTTCAAGAACTTGAGGAGAAGTGGTGGCGCACCCGACAGAATTCGAATCTGTGACCTCTGCCTTCGGAGGGCAGCGCTCTATCCAGCTGAGCTACGGGTGCAGCGGAGCAAGGCAATAGGCGATTGGCTCGCCATGCGCAAGCGGGGAGCGAAGGCGGAGCGTCAGGGGCTGGGGCGCTGCCAGAGGCGGTCGAGCTCGCCGAGGAGCTGGAACGTGTGCGTGTCGTCGAACGGTTCGCCGTCCTCGTCGTGGGTTTCCCCCGCGGCGGCATGGTCGGTGCCGCCGGAGCCCGAGGCCCGGAGGGCGGCGAAGACCGAGGCGATGCCGGATTCGAGCTCGTCGAGATGGTCGGCAGCGGCGGCCGGCTCGGGGTCGGCGGGCTTCACGGGGCCGATCAGCTGGCTATCGGCGGGGAGGGCGGCATCCTGCCACGCGGTATCATGGTCCATGTTCCGGACTCCTGAGCGTCGATTCCGGCGGACGCTATTGCGCCCTCGTGGTCCGTTGCGGGCAGGAATCCGGCCACAGGATGACCATTTCGTGACGGCCGGACCGTCCGGCGACCGCCTCAGAACGGCGCGGGCACGCGAAATTCCACCCAGCCGCCCTGCGGATGGTTGAAGCCGAGCTCCTCGGCATGCAGCTGCAGCCGGTCGGCGGCGGCGAGCGCCTCGCCCGTGGCGTAGAACGGGTCGCCGACGATCGGGTGGCCCAGCGCCAGCATGTGGACGCGCAGCTGGTGCGTCCTGCCGGTGAGCGGGTTGAGCCGCATCCGGGTGATGCCGTTCTCGCGGCCCTCGACGCGCCACTCGGTGCGGCTCGGGCGGCCGCGCTCCCAGTCGACGCGCTGCCGCGGCTTGTGCTCCCAGTCGGTGGCGAGCGGCAGGTCGACGAGACCCGCGTCCCCCGCCAGGTCGCCCCAGACCCTTGCGACGTAAGATTTTTTCGCCCGGCGCTGCTCGAACTCCTGCCCCACGTGGCCGAGCGCCTTCTTGTTGAGGCACATGACGATGACGCCCGAAGTGTCCTTGTCGAGCCGGTGCGCCATCGCCGCGGTTGGCCAGCGCGCCTTCACCCGCGCCTCGAGGCAGTCGGCGAGCGCCGGGTCCTTGCCGGCGACGCTCAGCAGCCCCGACGGCTTGTCGAGCACCACGATGTCATCGTCGGCATGCAGCACCGTCAGCCACGGGTCGGTGGGCGGGTGGTAATCGTAGGTGGCGGGGACGGGATTGAGCATCGCGCCGTCCTAGCAGCAAAACGCGCCCGGCCCAAAGCCCCGCGTTACGTACCTCAGTTCACCCTTCCCTTGGCGCGAGAAACCGGCAATTGTGGCGAACAAGGGCGCGCCCGGCCGGGCCGGCGCCATCTCACACAAGGGAGCGAGGACAATGGCCACACAACGCCGCGTGGGCGTCGGCATCATCGGCTGCGGCAACATTTCGAGCCAGTACCTGAAGGCGATGCGCGATTTCCCCGTGCTGGAGATCGTCGCGGTGGCCG
>JBQCFF010000414.1:0-4888 GCA_051959485.1 Devosia sp.
GGTTGTTGCCGATCGTGTGCAGCACGAACAGCCCGTCCGGGTTCAGCAGCGAGCGCACCTTGCGGAAATAGGCCGGGTAGTTCTTGTAGCCCACGTGCTCGAACATGCCGATCGAGATCACCCGGTCGAACCGGCCCTCGACCGCCATGTAGTCGGTGAGGCGGGTTTCGATCGGCAGCGCGCCCTTCGTCGCCTCGGCATAGGCCGCCTGCTGCCGGCTGATGGTGATGCCGACGCCGGCCACCCCGTAGCGCTCGGCCGCGAACTTCAGGAAGCCGCCCCAGCCCGAGCCGATGTCGAGAATGCGCATCCCCGGCCGCAGCCCCGCCTTGCGGCAGATCAGGTCGAGCTTGGCTTCCTGCGCCGCATCGAGCGTGGTGGCGTCCTTCCAGTAGGCGCACGAATAGATCATCCGCTTGTCGAGCATCGCCTCGTAGAGGTCATTGCCGATGTCGTAGTGCTTCTCCCCCACCTCGCTCACCCGCAGCCGCTGCAGGTTGAGCAGCCGGCTGCGCAGGTAGCTCACCGCCAGCCCGAGGTCGGGCTTCAGGTGCGCGTAGATGTCGTAGTCGAGCAGCCGGTAGATGAACTGGTCGAGCGCCGGGGTCTCGAACCAGCCGTCCATATAGGCCTCGCCGAAGCCCAGCGTGCCGTGGCTGAGCACCCGGCCCCAGAGCCGGTCGTCGGTCACCGTCACGTCCCAGGGCTGCGGGCCGCCGAGCTCGACACCCGCGTGTTTCAGGACGGCGGTGAAGTAGGACTTGGGGCCGGCACTCATGACGCACGCTCCGGAATTAACTAGCAACCTAACGGTTTTAGCGTTGCCCGGTCGCCACCTCAAGCAGGGGCGGCACTGATCTCGGCAGTCAGGCAGGAGTGAACGCCGGTCCGGGCCCCCAGTTCAATCCCCCTTGCGAGCCGGACGGCGACCTCGCCGCGGCGCGGCACCTCGCGTCGGCAGCGGGGGAAAGCACCGGCATCAGCGCAATTTCACCTGTCGGTCCAGACCATTCGTTAAACTGCATCGACCAACATGGCAGCCGCAGTGGAGCAGGTCTTGCGACATCAGGCTGAAACCATCGAGATGCAGGTCGAGCGCCACCTGGCTGTGCGCCGGCTGCCGCTCGCCTTCTCGCCGGAGTTGGAGCAGCGCTTCGAGGCCGAGACCAGCCGCGACCGCTCCCACATGCTGTTCCGGCAGTCGGTGATCGGCCTCGCCATCTACCTGATCTTCAGCCTGTCCGATTTCCTGCTGGTGCCGGACGTTGCGGGGCTCGCCACCCTCTTGCGCTTCGGCCTTGTCGGCCCGCTGTCGGTGATCGCCATCACGCTGCTCTGGTTCAACCCGTCGGCGGCCCTGCGCGAGTCGCTGGTGGCCGGCACCGCGGTGCTGGCCGGCCTCCTGACGCTGCTCATCATGCTGATGAGCGACAGCCCGACCCGCGACCTGCTGGCCGATTCCACGCTGCTGATCATGCTGTTCGTCGCCGTGGTGCAGCGGGCCCGCTACTTCTACGCCATCACGGCCTGCGTGCTGCTGTTCGTCGGCAATCTCGCGGCCGTGTTCCTGCTCGGCGATTACGGCAACGAGCGCATCCTCAGCAGTGCCCTGGTGCTGTCGGGCGCCACGCTGCTGATCGGCATGGCGAGCTATGCGCTCGAGTGCGAGGTCCGCCGCGCCTACCTGCTGCGGCTGCGCGAGCGGCTGCTGAACTCGGCGCTCGACGACATGTCGCGGCACGACCCGATGACCGGGCTCGAGAACCGCCGCTCCCTCGATCTCGCCTTCGTGGCGATCGCCCGCGACGCCAATCCGGGCGAGGACATCGCCGTGGTGCTGCTCGATATCGACCACTTCAAGGCCTACAACGACTCGCTCGGCCACATGGCCGGCGACGAGGCGCTGCGCCGGGTGGCGCAGGAACTGCGGGCCGGGCTCCGCGCCGGCACCGACCGCGCCTTCCGCTTCGGCGGCGAGGAGTTCCTGCTGCTCTTGCGCCGCACCACGCTGGGGGACGCGGTGCAGCTGGCCGAGCGGCTCCGGCGCCGCATCGAGGCGGCGGCCCTGCCGCATCCGCTCGGGGGTGGTGCCGTGGTCACCGCCAGCTTCGGTGTCGCCGCCGCCCGCGCCGGCGGCGAGATCGGCAGCGACGAGCTGGTGGCGGGCGCCGATGCGGCGCTCTATGCGGCCAAGGCCAGCGGCCGCAACCAGGTCTGGCCGCCCCTCCGCATCACCCGCCAGGAGCTGCCGGCCCCGGCGCCGGCGTCGCAGGCCCGCGACGCGTCCTAGGAATGCAGTCGATATCTGCGCTATGGCCTGGCCGGGCCGGCCAACAAACGCGGGGGGCTGCAGGAACGCGGAATACGAGCCGGACGGCCCCCTCCCGGCCTCCCCCATGAAGGGGGAGGTGAAGAGGAGCGCGCTGCGGCGGAGCGTTCCACAACGCGGCACCCTCCCCTTTATGGGGAGGGCTGGGGAGGGGCCGTCCGCCCGAAACGGTGCCTCACCCGTACCGCCGCGGCCCTTCAGGCTGGTTGGCGACGATCGCCTCGATCTTCGCCATCACCTCCGGCGTCAGCTTCGACTTGTGCTCGAGCGCCTTCAGGTTGTCCTTGAGCTGGCTGAGCTTCGAGGCGCCGAGGATGATGGTCGAGACGTTGGGGTTGGCGTTGCACCAGAGCAGCGCCAGGTAGTGGATCGGCATGCCGAGCTCGTCGGCAAGCTTCGCCAGCTGCTTCACCTTCTCCAGCTCCGCCTTGCCCTTGTCGCTCTCGAGCCGCGCCTTCAGCCACTCGTAGCCGGGCAGGTTCATGCGGCTGTCGGCCGGGATGCCGTCATTGTACTTGCCGGTGAGGATGCCCGAGGCGAGCGGCGACCAGATCGTGGTGCCGAGCCCGAACAGCTCGTAGAGCGGCAGGAACTCGCTCTCCACCTTCTCGCGGCGGAACAGGTTGTATTCGGGCTGCTCCATGGTCGGGGGGGTGTAGCCATGCTGCCGGGCCACGGCATAGGCCTCGGTCAGCTGCTGCGCCGTCCATTCCGAGGTGCCCCAGTAGATCACCTTGCCCTGCTGGATCAGGTTGTGCATGGCGCGCACCGTTTCCTCGATCGGCGTATCGAGGTCGGGGCGGTGGCAGAAATAGAGGTCGAGATAGTCGACCTGCAGGCGCCTGAGCGCGGCGTGGCAGGCATCGTGGACGTGCTTGGCGCTGAGCCCCTTCTGCGTCGGCTTGTCGCCGCCCCAGTAGACTTTCGAGGACACCGCATAGGTGTCGCGGCTCCAGTTCAGAGCCTTCAGCGCCTCGCCCATCACCTTTTCGGCGTTGCCGCGCTCGTAGCCCTCGGCATTGTCGAAGAAGTTGATGCCGTTGTCGTAGGCGTAGCCCATGATCGACTGCGCGTCGTCTTCGCCGACCTGCTTGCCGAAGGTGACCCAGGCGCCAAAGGAGAATTCGCTGACCTTGAGGCCAGCCTTGCCCAAGCGGCGGTATTCCATAGCGATGTCCGTGAGTTTGGTCGAAGGGGAGGGGAGTGTTGTACGCCCGCGGCGTCCCGGCGAACAAGTCCCGCCTTGGCTGCAATCGCGTTGAACCGCGGCGTTCGCGGCTCATTCCTTCCGCCCGGTTGCCGTAGCCGCCCGCAGGGGCCAAGCTCGGGCCAGCTTCGGAGGTCTCTCACATGCGGTTCATCGTCCACGGCGTCGGCGCCATCGGCGGCACCTTTGCGGCAGCGCTGGCGCGGGCCGGGCACCCGGTGCTCGGCATCGCCCGCGGCCGCATGCTCGCGGCGCTCCGGGAGCAGGGCGGCCTGACCTTCCGCACCCCGGCAGGCTCGGCGCTGGTGCGCTTCCCCGTCGTCGGCGAACCCGGCGAGATCGCGTTCCGCCCCGACGACGTGATCCTGCTCTGCGTCAAGGGGCAGGACACCGCCGCCGCGCTCGAGGCGCTGCGCGATGCCGCCGTCACCACGCAGGCGATCGTCTGCGCCCAGAACGGGGTGAACAACGAGCGGCTGGCGCTCCGGCTCTTCCCCAACGTCTACGCCATGACCGTGATCCTGCCGGCCGACTACGTCACCCCCGGCGAGGTGGTCTGCTACGGCACGCCGCGGCTCGGCCTGCTCGATCTCGGCCGCTACCCGCACGGGCTCGACGACAACGTCGCCGGCGTCGCCACCGCGATGCAGACCGCCAACTTCGCCGCCTTCCCGCTCGAGCAGGTGATGCCGTCGAAATACGGCAAGCTGCGCGACAACCTCGGCAACGTCGTCGAGGCGGCGCTCGGCCACGGCAGCCGCTCCGGCCCGCTGCTGGAGGCGATCCAGGCCGAGGCCGAGCGGGTCTACCGGGCCGCCGGCATCGCCTGGGTGCCGGTCGGCAACGCCGATCCGCTCCGCAAGGGGCTGATGGAGGTAGGGCCGGTCGAGGGCGTCACCCGCACTGGCGGCTCGTCGGTACAGAGCCTGAAGCGCGGCACCGGCACCATCGAGACCGATTACCTCAACGGCGAGATCGTGCTGCTCGGCCGCCTGCACGGCGTCCCCACCCCGCTCAACGCCGCCCTGGTGGCCGTCGGCCGCGACCTCGCGGCCAAGGGTGCGAAGCCGGGATCGATGACGGAAGCCGAGCTGCGGGCGCGGCTGGGGCTGTAAGGCCGCCAGTACCGCCCACCTCCCCCCTTGCGGGGGAGGTAGCGGCGCTTAGGCGAAGCCTTAGCGGAGCTAGGAGGGGGGTACCGCCGCGCTCCGCTCTTGCGTACTGCCTACCCCCCGCCCAGCTCTGCTACGGCGCTGCGCGCCTAGCGCCGCTACCTCCCCCGCAAGGGGGGAGGTGGGCGGTACTGGCGGCCTTACAGCCCCAGCCGCGCCCGCAGCTCGGCTTCCGTCATC
>JBQCFF010000415.1:0-3301 GCA_051959485.1 Devosia sp.
GAACGGCGGCTTGGGCTGATCATGCATGGCGTGACCGGCCGCATGGGGTACAACCAGCACCTGGTGCGCTCCATTCTCGCCATCCGCGAGCAGGGGGGCGTAGCGCTCTCCAACGGCGACCGGCTGGTCGTCGATCCGATCCTCGTCGGGCGGGATCGCGAGAAGATTCAGGCACTTGCCGACAAGCACGGCATCGCCCGCTGGACCACCGACCTCGAAGCCGCGCTCGCCAACCCGGACGACGAGGTCTTCTTCGACGCCGGTACCACGCAGATGCGCGCCGGCCTGCTCGGCCGCGCCATCGACGCCGGCAAGCACGTCTATTGCGAGAAGCCGGTCTCCGACGACCTCCACTCCGCCATCGCGCTGGCGAAGAAGGCGAAGTCGGCCGGCATCAAGCACGGCGTGGTGCAGGACAAGCTGTTCCTCCCCGGCCTGCTGAAGCTGAAGCTGCTGCGCGACTCCGGCTTCTTCGGCCGCATCCTCTCGGTGCGCGGTGAGTTCGGCTACTGGGTGTTCGAGGGCGACTGGCAGCCGGCCCAGCGGCCGAGCTGGAACTACCGCAAGGCCGAGGGCGGCGGCATCATCCTCGACATGCTGTGCCACTGGCGCTACGTGCTGGATAACCTGTTCGGCGAAGTGCAGGCCGTAAGCTGCCTTGGCGCCACGCATATTCCCACCCGCGTGGACGAGAAGGGCAACACCTACACCGCCGACGCCGACGACGCGGCCTACGCCACCTTCCAGCTCGCGGGCGGCATCGTCGCCCACATCAACTCCAGCTGGGACGTGCGCGTCCGCCGCGACGACCTCGTCACCTTCCAGGTCGACGGCACCCACGGCTCGGCCGTCGCCGGGCTCCACAAGTGCTTCACCCAGCACCGGGTGAACACGCCGAAACCGGTGTGGAATCCGGACGAGCCGAGCAAGTTCAACTTCTTCGAGCAGTGGGAAGAGGTGCCGGACAACTGGCTGGCCCAGAACGGTTTCAAGGCGCAGTGGGAAATGTTCCTCCGCCACGTCGCCGAAGACGCCCCCTGGCCCTACGGCCTCGAAGCCGGCGCCAAGGGCGTCCAGCTCGCCATGCTCGGCCTCCAGAGCTGGAAAGAACGCCGCTGGCTCGACGTCCCGGCGCTGGGGATTTGAGGTGGGTATGCGTAACCACCCCCACCCCAGCTCCGCTAGGCCCCTCCGCGGCCAAGCTACGCTACCCTTCCCGCAAGGGGGAGGGAGCCGTTGTGGCTTGCCCACCGCGCCAATAACGCGCGCCCTCCCTCCCCTCGATGGGGAGGGTAGCGCAGCTAGGAGCGTCAGCGACTTAGCGAAGCTAGGGTGGGGTGTAGCAACGCGCCCCCAGCTTGGCGGCTTGCCGCCTGGCGAAGCTAGGAGGGGGGTACGCACCCATGCCTGAGATTGCGCTCCCCACCGCCGCCCGTACGCTCGAAACCGACCGTCTCACCGGCACGCCCATCCCGTTCGCCCGCCACGCCGCGGCGGATTTCCCGCGCGTCGCCTACGCCGCCGCGCATGTCGTCGCCGACCCGCTGGCAAGCAACGACCCATGGCTCACCCCGGCGATCGACTGGGACACCACGCTGAAGTTCCGCCACCGCCTGTGGGATCTCGGCCTTGGCGTCGCCGAAGCCATGGATACGGCGCAGCGCGGCATGGGCCTCACCTGGACCGAAGCGCAGGAGCTGATCTGCCGCGCGCAGGCGGAAGCCCGCACCCGCCCCGATGCACTCATCGCCTATGGCGCCGGCACCGACCATCTTGCGCCCGGCCCGGACGTCAGCATCGACGACGTCATCCGCGCTTACGAGGAGCAGGTCGGCTTCGTCGAAGGGCAGGGCGGCCGCGTCATCCTGATGGCCTCGCGCGCGCTCGTCACCGCGGCGAAGTCGCCCGAGGACTACGCCCGCGTCTACGGCCGCATCCTTTCCCAGGTGCGGCAGCCGGTGATCCTCCACTGGCTCGGAGAAATGTTCGACCCCGCCCTCGAAGGCTACTGGGGCCAACCGACGCACGAAGCGGCCATGGATGTCTGCCTCGATGTCATCGCCGCCCATGCCGACAAGGTCGACGGCATCAAGGTCTCGCTGCTGTCGAAGGAGAAGGAGATCGCCATGCGCCGCCGCCTGCCGGCTGGCGTCCGAATATACACCGGCGACGACTTCAACTACGCCGAGCTGATCGCCGGCGACGCCGAGGGCCATTCCGATGCGCTGCTCGGCATCTTCGACGCCATCGCGCCGGCCGCATCCGCCGCGCTCGCCGCGCTCGGCCGCGGCAGCGACAACAAGTTCTTCGAGCTGCTCGAGCCCACGGTGCCGCTCAGCCGCCACATCTTTTCGGCGCCGACCCGCTTCTACAAGACCGGCGTCGTCTTCCTCGCCTACCTCAACGGCCTGCAGGACCATTTCACCATGATCGGCGGCCAGCAGAGCGCCCGCTCGCTGCAGCATCTGAGCGAACTGTTCCGCCTCGCCGACAAGGCCCGCGTCCTCGCCGACCCGGGGCTGGCGGTCGACCGCATGCAGCGCGTGCTGGCCGTGCACGGGGTGGCGTAGTGCGCGTTGCCCCCCACCCTTGTTCCCTCCCCACCAGGGGGAGGGAGACGTGCAGTCACCGTCCAGCCCACCTCGTCTCCCTCCCCCTGGTGGGGAGGGTAGCGGAGCTTGGCCGCGCCAGTGGCCGTAGCGCAGCTAGGGTGGGGGGCTGCGGCCTCGGAGCCCCGTGATGTCCTCCGCCCAGCTCTCCATCAACCTCGCCACCCTGCGCAACGGCTCGACCTTCGCCGAGATGGTCGACGACTGTCTCCGCCACGGCGTCACCGCCATCTCCCCCTGGCGCGACCAGGTCTCCGCTGTCGGCCTCAAGGAAGCGGCACGGATCGTTCGCGCCAATAACCTCCGCGTCACCGGCCTCTGCCGCGGCGGCATGTTCCCCGCCGACACACCAGCCGGCCGGCAGGCAGCGATCGACGATAACCGCCGCGCCATCGACGAGGCGGCCGAACTGGATGCCGATTGCCTCGTGCTCGTCGTCGGCGGCCTCCCCGGCTCGAGCAAGGATATCGCAGCCGCCCGCCAGATGGTGGCCGACGGCATCGCCGCGATCCTGCCCCACGCCCGCGCCAGCAAGGTGCCCCTCGCCATCGAGCCGCTGCATCCGATGTACGCGGCCGACCGCGCCTGCGTGAACACGGTCGACCAGGCCCTCGACATCGCCAACCAGGTCGGTGAAGGCGTCGGCGTCGCCATCGACGTCTATCACGTCTGGTGGGACCCGAACCTGAGCG
>JBQCFF010000416.1:0-7479 GCA_051959485.1 Devosia sp.
GGAGGGGGGAGCAACAATCTCGAGCCCGAGGTCCGCAACCCCGGCTCGAGGCACTCCCAAGCCACCCCCACTGTCACCCCGACGCAGGCCGGGGCCCATCCTGACCGCTCCCCACCCCGCTGACCGCGCGGTTACCCCTCAGGCTGGATCCCGGCCTGCGCCGGGATGACAGCGTAAAAGCTGAAACATCACAGCAACGTACCGACTTATCCCCGCGCCGCTCCCTTCCCTCCGCGCCGATTGACTATCGTCCGGTCGTGCGCCATGCGCCGTCACATCGTACGCTATACCCCGACTCAAGTGTTCCCGGAGCGCCGCATGCCCGACTGGTCGCCGTCCCACTACCTGCAGTTCGAGGACGAGCGGACCCGTCCGGCGCGCGACCTGCTCGCGCAGGTGCCGCTGGCGGCGCCGCGAAGCGTCGTCGACATGGGGTGCGGCCCCGGCAACTCCACCGAGCTGCTCGTGGCGCGCTACCCCGAGGCGCGCGTCACCGGCCTCGACAGTTCGCCCAACATGCTCGCCGAGGCGCGCATCCGCGTCCCCGCGGCCGGCTTCGGCGAGGCCGACGCCAACAGCTGGGTGCCCGGGCCGGGGACCGACCTCGTCTTCGCCAACGCCATCTACCAGTGGGTGCCCGACCACCTGGCGCAGTTCCCCCGCGTCCTCGCCGCGTTGCCGCCCGGCGGCGTGCTGGCCGTGCAGATGCCCGACAACATGGCCGAGCCGAGCCATGTGCTGATGCGCCGGACCGCCGCCGAGGGCCCCTGGGCCGAACAGTTGCGCGACGCCGCCCGTCAGCCGCTGCCGCCGCCCCGCGCCTACTACGATGCCCTGCGCCCCGTCGCGAGCCGCGTCGAGATCTGGCACACCGCCTACAACCACGTGCTGGCCGGCCCCGAGGCGATCGTCGAGTGGGTGAAATCCACCGGCCTCCGCCCCTTCATCGATCCGCTGGCCCCGGCCGACCGCGAAACCTTCCTCGCCCGCTACCTCGCCTATATCGCCGAAGCCTATCCCCGCACCGCCGACGGCCGGGTCCTCCTCCGCTTCCCCCGCCTGTTCATCGTCGCGGTGCGGTAGGGGCCACGGCGGTGGAGCGCGACGCGATCATCGGCTGGCTGCTCGAGGGCGACCCCGCCATCCGCTGGCAGGTGTTGCGCGACCTGGTCGAAGCGCCCGCCCACGAGGTCCACGCCGAGCGCCAGCGCGTCGCCCGCGAGGGCTGGGGCAGGGCGCTCCTCGCTCGCCAGCGCGCCGACGGCACCTGGGGCCCGTTCGGCGGCGACGAGGCGGCCGCGGACCATGGCTGGATGATCACCATCCGGACCCTCACCCTGCTCAGGGACCTGGGCGCCCACCCCGCCGACCCAGCCGTTGTGGGCGCCATCGCCCGCGTAAAACCGCTGCAGTTCGCCTGGCATGACAATCGCCGCTTCTTCGACGGCGAGACCGAAGCCTGTCTCAACGGCCGCATCCTCGGTCTCGGCGCGTATTTCGGCGCGGCCAGCCAGTCGCTGCTTCACCGCATCCTGGGCGAACAACTCGAGGATGGCGGCTGGAACTGCGATGCTCCGCCCAGCGTCCGTTCGTCGTTCCACTCCACGCTCTGCGTCCTCGAAGGCCTGCTCGCCTGGGAGCAGGAGTTCGGTGCGGACCCGGCCGTGGCCGCTGCCCGGTCGCGCGCCGAGGAATACCTCCTCGCCCGCCGCCTGCATCGCCGCCTCGGCACGGGTGAGATCATCGACCCCCGCTTCCACGAGTTCGCCTTCCACCCCAACTGGCGCTACGACGTGTTGCGCGCGCTCGACTATTTCCGCGCCGCCGGCGGGCCGCCCGACGAGCGGATGTCGGAGGCCGTCGACTTGCTCCGCGCCCGGCGCACGCCCGACGGCCGCTGGCTGCTTGATCGTCTCGAACCCGGCCCCATCGGGCTCTTCACCGAGACGGCGGAAGGCGCTCCCAGCCGCTGGAACACCCTGCGCGCCCTGCGTGTCCTCGACTGGTGGAACGCTGCCTGATCACGCGCTGGCCTCCCGCCCGTCCAGATGCTAAGCCCCGCGCTTTGTGACGCGCGGAGCCTGCCATGTCCTCCCCCTTCGAGATCGAGTTCGACGGCGCCATCATTCGCGGCGAGGCCGCCGGCTTCGGCCTCCCGGTGGTGTTCCTGCATGCCGGCGTCGCCGACCGCCGCATGTGGGCCGAGCAGCTGCGCGAGCTGGCCGACGAGGGCTACCACGTCATCGCCTACGATCGGCGCGGCTACGGCGAGACCGAAACTCCCGACGTGCCGTTCAACCACCTCGTCGACCTCGAGGCGGTGCTCGACCGGCTCAGCATCCACGCCGCGATCCTCGTCGGCTCGTCGCTGGGCGGCGGGCTCGCCATCGATTTCGCCCTCGAGCATCCCGAGCGCACCATCGGGCTCGTCCTCGTCGGCACCGCGATCACCGGCGCCGAGCCGGCCGAGATCCCCGAGGAGGCCGCCGACCTCGAGGACGCCCTAGACTACGCGATGGAGCGCGGCAACTTCGATACGGTCAACCGCATCGAGGCCCACCTGTGGCTCGATGGTCCGCTGAGCCAGTCCGGCCGCGTCGAGGGCGAGCCGCGCGACCTCTTCCTCCGCATGAACTCCGTTCACCTCCACCACCCCGAACTCACCGAGGAGGAGGTGCCCGACGACGCCGTGGACCATGTCGGCGGCATCACGGCGCCGACCCTGCTTGTCGTCGGCGAACTGGACATGCCCGATATCGTCGCCCGCCACGAGGATCTCTCCGAGGAGCTGGAGAACGCCTTCGCCATCGTGCTCGAAGACACCGCCCATCTCCCGAGCCTCGAGCGCCCCGACCTCTTCAACCCCATCCTGCTCGAGTTCCTCGAGGCCGTGACCGGGGAGGGCGAGGCCGACGACGACGACGAGGCCTGAACCCGCCGCCCGCGTCCGTCGTCAATTCATCGCCTCCAATCGGAACTTATCGCCTCGAACCCCCGCGTAGACGGGCGATTCCGCCTTGCCAACCTCCGCATCGTAGCCAATGCTGGCCGGGTTAGTATTGCGAGGGAACGCAACCGAAATGCACAAGACCATTCTCGCCGCCGTCATGGCGACGGGCCTCATGGTGACGCCGGCCTTTGCCGACTGCGACACCATCAGCAGCCAGAACCTGAAGCTCTCCGCCTGCATCGACGCGAGCGACTGGGAGCTGCAGACCCCGCAGGGTGATCAGGAGTTCCTGTATTTCTCCGGTGACCAGACGGTGGGCTTCACCATCATCACCGAGAAGGAGACGTTCACCGCCTCCGATTTCCGCGGCGCGGTGCTCACCAACGCCAAGAACGCCAACGAAGGCAACGACGTCACCATCGTGCGCGAGCGCGTCGAGAACGTCGCCGACAAGCCGTGGAACGCCATCGAGTACCAGCTGGGCGCGACGGGTGAGGAACTGACGTTCCAGAACTTCTACTATTCGCAGCCGGGCCTCGGCTCGGTGCAGATCGTGTTCTGGAGCCTGCCCTCCGACGCCACCGTCGCCGCCTACCGCGCCGGCAAGCTGCTGAACACCGTGCAGTACGGCCGCTGACAACATAAGGGCGGCCCGCCCGGCGGGTCGCCCTTTGCTCGTCCGATCCTCATCCCGGCGCCGGCAGCCCCCGTACCGGCCTTGTGGGCACACCCTTCAATCCGCCCCGGCAGCCCTCACCTTCGCATCGGCAGCCCTCATCCGCGCCGCGCAGCCCTCTCGCCGCGCAGCCCTCATCCCCGCCCCGCAGCCCTCATCCTGAGCCTGTCGAAGGACGAGGGCGTCTACACCGGCAGGATCCCCGCGAAATGCTCCTCGAGCTTGCCGTTCGGGATATTCGTCAGGTCCTTGGGCAGCTCGGCCATGATCGTTTCCTTCAGGTTCTTGCTGAAGGCCGGCCTGAGGTCACCCAGTGCGGTCGGCGCCGCCGCCACGATCAGCCGGTCGAACTCGCCGTTCTGCAGATGCTTTTCCAGTTCCTCGGCGACGCTCTCGACGAAGCGCCGCTCGCGCACCGCCACCGGGTCGGACGAGTATTCCATCGCGCTCCGGCCGCCCGAGCCCATCGAGGAAATGCTGCGTCCGGGCTTGTCCGCCATGATCTCGCGGGCCTGCAGTGGTTCCTGCTCGAACTGCAGTCCGTCGATGATCCTGAGCCCCTTGCCGGGCCCCGAATGCTCGAAAACCTTGGCCTGCGCGCCATCTGCGATGAGGATCCAGGTCGTCTTGGCTTTCATCATGTCCTCCTTGCGGGTACCTGCAGGCTAACGCGTGAACCCCCCTTTGGTTTGATCCCGCTCAACCCCGTGGCTGGCCGGCGCGCGAATACCCCCGATCACAAACTCTGATTTGTCCCGGGCGCTCCCCGCTGCTACACCCCTCGTCACCTCTTGCCGAAAGCCCGCCTTGGCGACCATCACCTCCACCGAACCCCGTTCCGGCGAAGCCGGCCTCGCCTCCGGGCTGGCCGCCTACCTGCTCTGGGGCTTCCTGCCGCTGCTCTTCGACCTGCTGCGCGGCGTCCCCGCCACGACGCTGGTCGCCGACCGCACCGTCTGGTCGCTGGTCTTCGTCGGCATCATCCTCATCGTGGCCGGCCGCACCCCCGAGGTGCGAGAGGCGCTGCGCGACGGGGCCGCCGTGCGCAAGATGGCGCTCGGCGCCTTCATCCTCGCCGCCAACTGGCTGATCTACGTCTACGCCGTCGATACCAACCAGGTGCTCGAGGCCAGCTTCGGCTACTTCATCAACCCCATCGTCAACGTCGCCATGGGGCTGGCGCTGCTCGGCGAGCGGCTCAACCGCACGCAGTGGGTGGCGGTCGGCATCGCCGCGGTCGCCATGCTCATCCAGGCGGCCGGCGTCGGCGGCATCCCCTACATCGCGCTGGGGCTGGCGCTCACCTTCGCCGTCTACGGCTACATGCGGAAAACCGCCAGCGCCTCGTCGCTGGCCGGCCTCTTCGTCGAAACCGCCGTGCTCGCCCCGGTGGCGCTCGCCTGGCTGGCCTTCACCTTCATCCGCGATGGCGGCATCGGCCCGCATGCGGATCCGTACACGCTGTTCCTGCTCGTCCTCACCGGCCCCGCCACGGCCGTGCCGCTGCTGCTGTTTGCCTTCGCGGTGCAGCGGCTGAAGCTCTCGACCGTCGGCATGCTGCAATACGTGGCGCCGTCGATCGCCTTCCTGCTCGCCATCACCGTGTTCGGCGAGCATCTCAACCTGATGCGGCTCCTGAGCTTTGCGCTGATCTGGGTGTCGCTGGTGGTCTACACCACCGATTCCGTCATCCGCCGCCGCCGCGTTCCGGCATGACCGCCCGCACCCTCGCCGCCCGCGTCGAGGGTACCTACGTGGTCGAGGGCAGGGCGGTCGAATCCACCCCGGTGCCCGAGCTCGTCCTCACCTATGCCGGTGTCGCCGGCGACCGCCACGAAGGTCTCACCCGCCCCTCCGGCCCGCGCGAGCCCTGGTATCCGCGCGGCACCGAAATGCGCAACGAACGCCAACTGTCGCTGCTCGGGGCCGAGGAACTGGCCGAGCTCGCTGCGACCCTGCAGCTGGCGCAGCTCGATCCGGCGTGGATCGGCGCCAACCTCTGTCTCTCCGGCATCCCGAGGCTGACCCAGCTCCCGCCGCGCACCCTGCTCCTGTTCCCCTCGGGTGCCACGATCCGCATCGATGGCGACAACGACCCGTGCCGCAAGTCCGGCCGCGCCATCATGAACCACGTCCCCGACCGCCCCGACCTCGAATTCGCCTTCGTCAAGGCCGCCACCGATCGCCGCGGCCTCGTCGGCTGGGTCGAACGCGAAGGCGTGGTGCGGCCCGGCGACGACGTGAAGGTGCGGACCTGGGGCTAGGCGGCGACCTGGTTCCGGCGGGTTGCCCGGATCACCTCGGCCACCTCCGCGAACACCGCGGCATAGGGCGCCCCCTCCCGCCACACCAGCCGCAGCTCGCGCCGCGCGCCGGGGCTCTGCAGCGCATGCACCGCGATCCGCCCGCCCGTCGCCTCCTTGCGCAGCGCGATCGCCGGCAGCAGCGTGATCCCCTGCCCATTGGCGACGAACTCGACGATCGTCGACAGCGACGTCGCGGCGAACGTCCGCCGGCTCGCATCGCGGTCGATCCCGCACGCCGCGATCGCCTGTTCGCGCAGGCAGTGCCCCTCGTCGAGCAGCAGCATGCGGTCGCCGTCCACGTGCTCCAGCGGCACCGGCGCGGCCGCCGCTTCGCCCGCCGGCGTCGCCAGCACGAACTCGTCGGCGAACAGCGGGGCCCCCACCAGCCGCGGCCCGCCTGCCGGCAGCTCCGTCGCGATCAGCGCCAGGTCGAGGCTGCCGTCCGCGATGCCCTCGAGCAGCGCATCCGTGCGGCTCTCGCTGACCACGAAGCCCAGGTCCGGCAGTTCCCGCGTCAGGGCCGGGAAGATGTCCGGCAGCAGGTACGGCGCCACCGTCGGGATCAGCCCGAAGCGCAGCGGCCGCTCCGGCCGGCCGTGCTTGCCCGCGATGAACGTCTCGAGCCCGTCCACCTGCTCGACGATGCGCCGCGCCCGCTCCACGAACTCGCGTCCCAGCGGCGTCACCCGCACCGACTTGCCCAGCCGGTCGAACAGCGGCGCCCCGCACAGCGCCTCGAGCTGACGGATCTGCTGGCTCAGGGCCGGCTGCGTCACATGGCAGTTCTCCGCCGCCCGCCCGAAATGTCCCGCTTCCGCCAGCGCCAGGGCATAGCTCAGCTGTCGCAGCGTCATGCTCATAAGGCCATCTTATTACGGTGGTTAGGACAATCAATTGGCCTAATCGGCCCGGCCCGCTAGAACCATCCCAAACGATTCCAGGAGAGTACCGAGATGGATGCATCGAACGAAGGCGGCGCTGGCAAGTGCCCGGTCAACCACACCGCGCGCGGCCCCTCCAACCGTGACTGGTGGCCCAAGTCGCTCGACGTCAGCGTCCTGCACCGCAACTCGAACCTCTCCGACCCGATGGGCAAGGGCTTCGACTACGCGAAGGAGTTCGCCAGGCTCGACCTCGCCGCGCTCAAGGCCGATCTCCGCGCCCTGATGACCGACTCACAGGAGTGGTGGCCGGCCGACTTCGGCCACTATGGCGGCCTCTTCATCCGCATGGCCTGGCACTCGGCCGGCACCTACCGCATCACCGACGGCCGCGGCGGCGCCGGGCAGGGGCAGCAGCGCTTCGCCCCGCTGAACTCCTGGCCCGACAACGTCAACCTCGACAAGGCCCGCCGCCTGCTCTGGCCGCTCAAGCAGAAATACGGCAACGCCATCTCCTGGGCCGACCTCATGGTCCTCACCGGCAACGTCGCGCTCGAATCCATGGGCTTCAAGACCTTCGGCTTCGGCGGCGGACGCACGGAAGCGTGGGAGCCGGACGATTCCATCTATTGGGGCCCGGAAGGCAAGTGGCTGGCGGATGAGCGC
>JBQCFF010000417.1:0-4034 GCA_051959485.1 Devosia sp.
CTCCACTACATCGCGCCGATGCTCTACATCGCCTGGTGGCTGGTGGGAGCACCGCACGGGACGCTGCGCCTCGGCCAGGTGCCGCTGGCGCTGCTGCCGGGTGTCGCCTATGTCGCCTGGGTGCTGCTGCGCGGCGCCGTGACCGACGAGTATCCGTACGACATCCTCGACGCCAGCAAGGCCGGCTATGGCGGCGTCGCCATCGGCGTCGCGGCGCTGCTGGTCGCGGTGACGATCTTCGCCGTGGTGTTCGTGGCGATCGACGGCTGGCTGGGACGGCGGCAGCTGCGGGCCGCCTGACTTGTTTGTGACGGCTCGTCCAGCCTAAGTTCCGTTGCTACCGGCAAGGGGCGAGGCGCATGGGCTTTCGATGGTCACGGGACGACGCCTCGATCGGTGACGGCTTCCGGCGCATTGCCCGCGAGGAGATCGGCAAGGCGATTGCCGCAGCCGAGGACGAAGCGCAGGAGACGGGCGAGCGGGTGCACGAGGCCCGGCGCCGGGCCAAGCGGTTGCGGGCGCTGCTGCGACTGGTTCGTCCGCAGTTCGGCCGCTACGCCCGCGAGAACGCCTTCGTGCGGGATGCGGCGCGCGACCTGTCGCGCGCCCGCGACGCCAGGGTGGCGAGGGAAACGCTCGAATCGCTGATGCAGTGGGCCGGTCAGGATGCGCCGCCGCGACCGGCAGCGGCACCGGGTGACGACGAAGCAACGACCCTGCGCACGTTCATCGCGCGAATGGGTGAGCTGCTCGCCCGTGCCGACAAGTGGAAGGCGGGAAAGATCGACCTCGACACGCTGGCGGCCGGGCTCGCCGGCACCTACCGGAGCGGCCAGGCGGCGATGGCGCGGGCCATGGACCGGCCGCGCGATGCGGCGTTCCATGAATGGCGCAAGCAGGCCAAGTACCACTGGAGCCAGCTGAAGCTGCTGGAGCATTTCGCGGAGCAGGTCGTGCCGGGTGAGCGCAAGGCGGCGGGTGCGCTCGCCGACCTGCTCGGGCAGCACCATGACCTGGCGGTGCTGCGCGGCATGGTCAATGAAGACGCGGGGCAGTTCGGCGGGATGGACGCCGCCTTCGTGCTGGATGCGGCGCAGCGCCGGCAGGCCGAACTCGAGGACGAGATCAGGGCGCTCGGGCGGCAGGTCTATGCCGAGAGGCCCAGGGCGCTGCAGGCGCGGTTCGCGAGCTACGCCGAGGGCTGGGGTGAGCAGGAGGAGGTCGGCTAGTGGGGATCGAGATCGAGCGCAAGTTCCTCGTCGCCGGCGACGGATGGCGGGCGCTGGTGACACGCAGCGCGACGCTGCGGCAGGGCTACCTGGCGTCGGGCGGCGTGGCGACGGTCCGGGTGCGGACCATCGGCGACGAGCGCGGATATCTCACCATCAAGGCCGACGGCACGGCGCTGTCACGGGCGGAGTTCGAGTACGAAATCCCAGTGGCCGAGGCCCGTCAGCTGCTCGGCTATTGCGGCGGCGCGCAGATCGAGAAGGTGCGCCACTGGCTGGACCTCGGCGGCGGCGAGTGGGTGGTGGACGAGTTCCGCGGCCGGCACGAGGGGCTCGTGCTCGCCGAAGTGGAACTCGAGAGCCCGACTGCGACGTTCGAAACGCCGGCCTGGCTGGGGCAGGAAGTGACGGGCGACGCCCGCTACTACAACTCGCGCCTCGCCGCGCAGCCGGCCGGTGGGGAAATCTGAAGCCGCGACCTCACGGGAGCTAGGTCTTGCCGCATCTTCCCGCTATAGCGTGCGCACCTCCCCCTTGCCGCCGGATTCCTTGATGACGTTCAACAACCATATCGCCATCACGCCCCAGCTGGTTGCCGACCACGGGCTGAAGCTGGACGAGTACCAGAAGATCATCAGCCTGATCGGCCGGGCGCCCACTTACACCGAGCTCGGCATCTTCTCGGCCATGTGGAACGAGCACTGCTCGTACAAGAGCTCGAAGAAGTGGCTGCGGACGCTGCCGACCACCGGCGAGCGGGTCATCCAGGGCCCGGGAGAGAACGCCGGCGTCGTCGATATCGGCGACGGACAGGCGGTGGTGTTCAAGATGGAGTCGCACAACCACCCGAGCTTCATCGAGCCCTACCAGGGGGCGGCGACCGGCGTGGGCGGCATCCTGCGCGACGTGTTCACCATGGGCGCGCGGCCCGTGGCGGCGATGAACGCGCTGCGCTTCGGCGCGCCCGAGCACGAGAAGACCAAGCACCTCGTGGCCGGCGTGGTGGCCGGTGTCGGCGGCTACGGCAACTCGTTCGGCGTCCCGACCGTGGGCGGCGAGGTGGAGTTCGACGAGCGCTATAACGGCAACATCCTTGTCAACGCCTTCGCGGCGGGCCTCGCCGATACCGACAAGATCTTCTACTCGAAGGCCGAGGGCGTCGGGCTGCCGGTGGTCTATCTCGGCGCCAAGACCGGGCGCGACGGCGTCGGTGGCGCCACGATGGCCTCGGCAGAGTTCGGCGACGACATCGAGGAGAAGCGCCCGACCGTCCAGGTCGGCGACCCGTTCACCGAGAAGCGGCTTTTGGAGGCCTGCCTCGAGCTCATGGCGACGGACGCGGTGATCGCCATCCAGGACATGGGCGCGGCGGGGCTGACCTGCTCGGCGGTGGAGATGGGCGCCAAGGGCGACCTCGGCATCGAGCTCAACCTCGACCACGTGCCGGTGCGCGAAGAGGCGATGACGCCCTACGAGATGATGCTCTCCGAAAGCCAGGAGCGCATGCTCATGGTGCTGCATCCCGAGAAGGAGGCCGAAGCGCGCGCCGTGTTCGAGAAGTGGGAGCTCGACTTCGCCACCGTCGGCCACACCACGGACGACCTGCGCTTCCGGGTGATCTGGAAGGGCGAGGAAGTCGCCAACCTGCCGATCAAGGAACTGGGCGACGAGGCGCCGGAATACGACCGGCCATGGGTGGCGCCGACGCCCCCTGCCCCGCTCGCGGCCGACGACATCCCGCAGATGGACGTGGCCGACGCGCTGCTGCGGCTGGTCGGCTCCCCGGCGCTGTCGTCGCGCCGCTGGGTCTACGAGCAGTACGACACGCTGATCCAGGGCAACTCGCTGCAGCGGCCGGGCGGCGATGCGGGCGTCATCCGCGTCGAAGGCCACCCGGGCAAGGCGCTCGCCTTCTCCTCCGACGTGACGCCGCGCTACTGCGAGGCCGACGCCTATGAGGGCGGCAAGCAGGCGGTGGCGGAGTGCTGGCGCAACCTCACCGCGACCGGTGCCGACCCGCTGGCAGCGACCGACAACCTCAATTTCGGCAACCCCGAGCGGCCCGAGATCATGGGGCAGCTGGTGCACGCCATCAAGGGCATCGGCGACGCCTGCCGCGCGCTGGGCTTCCCCATCGTCTCGGGCAACGTGTCGCTCTACAACGAGACCAACGGCCGCGGCATCCTGCCGACCCCGACCATCGGCGGCGTGGGGCTGATCCCCGACTGGAGCAAGATGGCGCGGATCGGCTTTGCCGCGGCGGACGAGGCGATCCTGCTGTTCGGCGCGCCCGACTGGTGGGGCACGCACCTGGGGCAATCGATCTACCTGCGCGACATCTTCGGCCGCCGCGAGGGTACGCCGCCGCCGGTGGACCTCGCGCACGAAAAGAAGGTCGGCGACCTCGTCCGCATCCTGATCCGCGACGGCATCGCCACGGCGGTGCACGACCTGTCGGACGGCGGCCTCGCGGTCGGCCTCGCCGAAATGGCCATGGCCTCCGGCATCGGCGCCACGGTGAACCAGCTCGACGGCGGCGACCCGATCCCGCTGTTCTTCGGCGAGGACCAGGGCCGGTATCTCGTGACGATGAAGAAGGACCAGCTGCAGAAGTTCTACGACGAAGTGTACCCGTATGCCGGCGTGTTCGCGCCCTGGATCGGCACCCCCGGCGGCGACAGCCTGACGCTGGGCGAGGCCCGGCCGCTGGCGGTATCCGAGCTGCGTGCCGCCCACGAGGGCTGGTTCCCGACCTTCATGGCGGGGGAGACGGTCTGACGCCTGAGGTCGCCGACACCCTCCCCC
>JBQCFF010000418.1:0-2289 GCA_051959485.1 Devosia sp.
CCTCGATCACGCCGTGACGCATGTCGTCGATGGTGTCGCGCACGCTCTCTTCGGCCATGAACTCCTTGCGCTGCTCGAACACGACCTTGCGCTGGTCGTTCATGACGTTGTCGTATTTCAGGATGTTCTTGCGGATATCGAAGTTGCGCGCCTCGACCTTGGCCTGCGCCCGCTCGATCGCCTTGCTGACCCACGGGTGGGTGATGGATTCGCCCTTCTCCAGCCCCAGCTTGCCGAGCATCGAATCCATGCTGTCGACCGGGAAGATGCGCATCAGCTCATCCTGCAGCGACAGGAAGAACTTCGAATGCCCCGGGTCGCCCTGGCGGCCGGCGCGGCCGCGCAGCTGGTTGTCGATGCGGCGGCTCTCGTGCCGCTCGGTGCCGACGATGTAGAGCCCGCCGGCGGCCAGCACCTTGGCCTTGTCGGCTGCGATCTGCTCCTTGATGCGGGCGATCTTGGTCTCGCGCTCCACGCCTTCGAGGCCCTCGCATTCGCGCTGGATGCGCATCTCGAGGTTGCCGCCGAGCTGGATGTCGGTGCCGCGGCCGGCCATGTTGGTGGCGATGGTCACCGCCCCGGTGACGCCGGCATCGGCGATGATATGGGCTTCCTGCTCGTGGTAGCGGGCGTTGAGCACCTGCAGGTTCTCGACGCCCTTCTGGCGCAGCAACTCCGCCAGCATTTCGGATTTCTCGATCGAGGTCGTGCCGACCAGCACCGGCTGGCCGCGCTTCCTGCAATCGGCGATGAGGTTGGCGATCTCGTCGAACTTCTCCGCCGCGGTGCGGAAGATGGCGTCGTCCTCGTCGGCGCGCGCCACCGGCACGTTGGTCGGGATGGTGACGACGTTGAGCCCGTAGATGTCGCCGAATTCCTCGGCCTCGGTCGCCGCGGTGCCGGTCATGCCGGCCAGCTTCTTGTAGAGCCGGAAATAGTTCTGGAAGGTGATCGAGGCGAGCGTCTGGTTCTCGGGCTGGATCTTGACCTGCTCCTTGGCCTCGAGCGCCTGGTGCAGGCCTTCGGAATAGCGGCGGCCCGGCATCATGCGGCCGGTGAACTCGTCGATGATCACCACTTCGTCGTTGCGGACGATGTAGTCCTTGTCCTTTTGGAACATCTTGTGGGCGCGCAGCGCCGAATTGAGGTGGTGCACCAGCGCCACGTTCTCGATGTCGTAGAGGTTCTCGCCCTTCAGCTGGCCATTCTCGACCAGCGCCGCCTCGAGCTTCTCGATGCCCTGGTCGGTGAAGGTGGCGGCGCGCTGCTTCAAATCGATGTCGTAGTCGCCCTCGCCCAGCAGCGGGATCAGCTGGTCGGCCATCTCGTAGAGCGCCGAGCGGTCAGCCGAGGGACCGGAGATGATCAGCGGGGTGCGCGCTTCGTCGATCAGGATCGAGTCCACCTCGTCGACGATGGCGTATTCGTGCCCGCGTTGCACCATCTGGGCGCGGCTGAACTTCATGTTGTCGCGCAGGTAATCGAAGCCGAACTCGTTGTTGGTGCCATAGGTCACGTCGGCGTCGTAGGCCGCCTTGCGCTCGGCGTCGTCGATGCCGTGCACGATGATGCCGACCGAAAGCCCGAGGAAGCGGTAGACCTGGCCCATCCAGCCGGCGTCGCGGCGGGCGAGGTAGTCGTTCACGGTCACCACGTGCACGCCCTTGCCGGCGAGCGCGTTGAGATAAACCGGGAGGGTGGCGACCAGGGTCTTGCCTTCACCGGTCCGCATCTCGGCGATGGAGCGGTTGTTGAGCACCATGCCGCCGATCAGCTGGACGTCGAAGTGCCGCATGCCGAGCGTGCGCTTGGCGGCCTCGCGGACAGTCGCGAAAGCCGGCTCGAGGATGTCGTCGAGCGTCTTGCCGTCTGCCAGCTGCTGCTTGAATTCGGCTGTCTTCGCCTTCAGCTCGTCGTCGGTCAGCTTGGCGAATTCTGGTTCGAGCGCGTTGATCGCAGCGACCCGGGGCAGGTATTTCTTGACCTGCCGGTCGTTGGCCGAACCGAAGATCGCCTTGGCGATTGCAGCCAATACCATTCCTATGTCCTTTGATTTCGAGCCGGGGAGCGCGGGGCGGCGCCTGTAGTCGTCCGGCGGGCGGCGGGTCCTCACCCGTCAACACTCTTTTGAAGTGGTGCGACATGTAAGAGCCGGTGTTTTGCTTGTCAACGGAACGCAAATGGGCCAAACCACGCCGTCGCGCCGGCCGGGGGCTCCAGCGCCATCCGAGGAGAACTCTTCATGACCCACCTTGCCCAGCAGGGTTTCCGTACTACCATCAAGACCCT
>JBQCFF010000419.1:0-2343 GCA_051959485.1 Devosia sp.
CGCCGGAGCTCGAGCTGACGCCATTGTTCGAGGACCGGCACGAGCCGCATTCCGCCTCGGCGCTCGAGGCCGAACTGCGCGACACCTGGGCCCGCTCGCGCCGGCTCGATCGCGCCGCCGGCCGTACGCTGGTCGGCCCGCACCGCGTCGATCTCGAGGTGCGGCATGCGCAAAAGCAGATGCCGGCGGCACTCGGCTCGACCGGCGAGCAGAAGGCGATGCTGGTGGGGCTGATTCTCGCGCATGCGCGGCTGGTGAAGCGGGCGGCCGGCATCGCCCCGTTCCTGCTGCTCGACGAGATCGCCGCCCATCTCGACCCGCAGCGCCGCGCCGCGCTGTTCACCGCCCTCGACGGGCTCGGCACGCAATGCTTCATGACCGGCACCGATGCGCTGCTGTTCGAGGCGCTGGGCGAGGACGCGCAGCGGGTGACGGTGCGGGACGGGAGGTTGACGCGCGAGGGGTGAGGCCGCGCATCCATTCGGGGGGCTCCCAACCACCATCCCCTCGGCCCTCATTGCCCGCTGCATGCGGGCAACCCAGCACCACAAACGGGGTCGCCCGGACAAGCCGGGCGATGACGACGGAGGGAGAGGAGATTTGCCCCACCTTCACCGTCCTGAGGGAGACCTCCGGCACACCATCGCCCCCTGCCAATCGCCGCATCGGAGCGAATCGCTTCGGGGTGCTCCAAAGCCTTGTAAAACGGGCTCAAAATAGCCATTTCCCTTGGGTAAGAGCCCCCTATCCGCTAGAGCATTCCGAGCGGACCCCCAGACCTGATTCGGGACCCCCTTTGAGCACCTCCGAGATCCCCCACGAACCGAACGAGTACGGCGCCGATTCCATCAAGGTCCTCAAGGGCCTCGATGCCGTACGCAAGCGCCCAGGCATGTATATCGGCGACACCGATGACGGCTCGGGCCTGCACCACATGGTCTACGAGGTGGTGGACAACGCCATCGACGAGGCGCTAGCGGGCCATGCCGACCTGGTGACGGTGCAGCTCAATGCCGACGGTTCGGTATCGGTCAACGACAATGGCCGCGGCATCCCCACGGCCATCCACAAGGAAGAGGGCGTCTCGGCGGCCGAGGTCATCATGACCCAGCTGCATGCGGGCGGCAAGTTCGACCAGAACTCCTACAAGGTCTCGGGCGGCCTCCACGGCGTCGGCGTGTCGGTGGTGAACGCGCTGTCCTCGTGGCTCAAGCTGCGCATCCGCCGCGACGGCGAGATCCACGAGATGACCTTCAACCCTGGCGACGCCCAGGGGCCGCTCGCGGTCGTGGGGACCTACGAGCCGGTCCGCGCGCCGGGCACCTATGAGGGCCGGTCGGGCACGGAGGTGACGTTCCTCCCCTCGCCCGAAACCTTCACCATGGTCGAGTTCGATTTCAAGACGCTGGAGCACCGGCTGCGCGAGCTCGCCTTCCTCAACTCGGGCGTGCGCATCATCCTGCGCGACCTGCGGCACCCCGAGCCGGTGGAGGTGGAACTGCACTACGAGGGCGGGCTCGAGGCGTTCGTGCGCTATCTCGACACCGCCAAGACGCCGCTGATCCCCGAGCCGATCATGCTCTCTTCAGAGCGCGACGGGATCACGGTGGAAGTCGCGCTGTGGTGGAACGACAGCTATCACGAGAACGTGCTCTGCTTCACCAACAACATCCCGCAGCGCGATGGCGGCACGCACCTTGCCGGCCTCCGCGCCGCCCTGACGCGGCAGGTGACCAAGTATGCCGAGGAGAGCGGCATCCTGAAGCGCGAGAAGGTGGAGCTGAGCGGCGACGATACCCGCGAGGGCTTGACCTGCGTGCTTTCGGTGAAGGTGCCGGACCCGAAATTCTCATCGCAGACCAAGGACAAGCTGGTCTCGTCCGAGGTCCGTCCGGTGGTCGAGAACGGCGTCAACGACAAGCTCTCCCAGTGGTTCGAGGAGCATCCGGCCGAAGCCAGGACCGTTGTCGCCAAGGTCGCCGAGGCCGCCGCCGCGCGCGAGGCGGCGCGCACGGCACGCGAACTGACGCGGCGCAAATCGGCGCTCGACGTTCAGGATCTTGCCGCGCAAGGGCAGGACGGCCTGGTTGTCGCGGTTGCGGGCCTGCTTGGCCGAGCCGCCGGCGGAGTCGCCCTCGACCAGGAAGATCTCGGACTTCGCCGGGTCCTTCTCGGAGCAGTCGGCGAGCTTGCCGGGCAGCGAAGTGATGTCGAGCGCCGACTTGCGCCGCGTCAGCTCGCGGGCCTTGCGCGCGGCCTCGCGGGCGGCGGCGGCCTCGGCGATCTTCTGGACGATCAGCCGGGCTTCGTTGGGATGCTCCTCGAACCAGGTCGAGAGCCCCT
>JBQCFF010000420.1:0-4427 GCA_051959485.1 Devosia sp.
CACAAGGTCGCGATCATCGACAACGACACCGACATGATCCGCGCCGCCGGCCAGTTCGGCATGAAGGTCTATTACGGCGACGGCACCCGGCTCGATATCCTGCGCGCCGCCGGCGCCGGGAACGCCGCCATGATCCTCGTCTGCGTCGACCGCAAGGAATCGGCCAACCGCATCGTCGAGCTGATCAAGTCCGAGTTCCCGCTCGCCAAGGTGCATGCGCGCGCCTTCGACCGCGGCCACGCCATCGAGCTGCTGAAGCTCGGCGCCGACTACCAGATCCGCGAGATGTTCGAGAGTGCGCTGGTGTTTGGCGCCGCCAGCCTGCGCGAGCTCGGCTCCGACGACGACGAGATCGCCAGCATCCTCGACGGTGTGCGCGAGCGCGACCGGCAGCGCTTCGCGGCCCAGCAGGTCGGCGGCATCCAGGCCGCCCGCGACCTGCTGCTCTCCAACGCCGAGGACCAGGCGCGCGAGAGCGGCACCGTCGCCGGGCCGTCCCAGCCGATCATGCTCGAGGAGGAGAAAGCCAAGGCCTGAGGCGGGGAAAGAGAATCCCGCAGGCCTTCCCCACTGGTCAATTCAATGCAACAGTGCCGCATAGAGGGGAATACATCACCATGCTGACCGGATTGCCGCAATGCAGCAACAGCCTATCGTTTTGGAACCCCCGCGCCGCGCGCTGACCACCGAGGCCATTCAGGCCGAAATCCTCGAGAAGCTCACCTATTTCGTCGGCAAGGATCCGGTCGTCGCCCGCCCGCACGATTGGCTGAAGGCGACCATCTATGCCGTCCGCGACCGCATCATCGACCAGTGGATGGAGTCGAGCCGCGAGACCTGGCAGACCGGCTCGAAGCGCGTCTACTACCTGAGCCTGGAGTTCCTGATCGGCCGGCTGCTGCGCGACGCCATGAGCAACCTCGGCGTCATGGAGCACGTGCGCGCCGCGCTGAAGAACTTCAACGTCGAGCTCGGTGATCTGGTCAACCTCGAGCCCGATGCGGCGCTCGGCAATGGTGGCCTCGGCCGCCTCGCCGCCTGCTTCATGGAGTCGATGGCCACCGTCGACATCCCCGCCTACGGCTATGGCATCCGCTACGCCCACGGCCTGTTCCGGCAGGAGCTGTCGGAAGGCTGGCAGGTCGAGCTGCCCGAGGATTGGCTGGCGCACGGCAACCCCTGGGAGTTCGAGCGGCGCGAGAGCGCCTACGAAGTCGGTTTCGGCGGCCAGGTGGTGCCGGTACAGGAGCCTGACGGTTCGACCCGCCTCGAGTGGCGCCCGGCCGAGCATGTGCTGGCCGTGGCCTTCGACACCCCGATCGTCGGCTGGCGTGCCCACCGCGTCAACACGCTGCGGCTCTGGTCGGCGCAGCCGATCGACCCGATCCTGCTCGACAAGTTCAACGCCGGCGACCACATCGGCGCGCTCGAGGAGAGCGCCCGGGCGGAGTCGATCACCCGCGTGCTCTATCCGGCGGATTCGACCCCGGCCGGGCAGGAACTGCGGCTGCGGCAGGAGTTCTTCTTCTCCTCCGCCTCGCTGCAGGACATCGTGCGCCGCCACGTGCAGGCCTTCGGCGACCTCGGCTCGCTGAGCGACAAGGTGGCGATCCAGCTCAACGACACCCACCCGGCGATCTCCATCGCCGAACTGATGCGCATCCTCATCGACGTGCACGGCATGAAGTGGGCGCCGGCCTGGAAGCTGACCAAGGCCACCTTCGGCTACACCAACCACACGCTGCTGCCCGAGGCGCTGGAGACGTGGCCGGTGGGCCTGCTCGACCGCCTGCTGCCGCGGCAGATGCAGATCATCTACGCCATCAATGCCGAGGTGCTGGCCGAGGCGCGCGCCATGGGCGGCTTCTCCGACCAGCAGATCGCCGGCATCTCGCTGGTCGACGAGCACGGCATGCGTCGGGTCCGCATGGGCCAGCTTGCCTTCGTCGGCTCGCACTCGATCAATGGCGTGTCGGCGCTGCACTCCGCTCTGTTGAAGAAGACGCTGTTCTCGGACCTCAACCGGCTCTACCCGGGCCGCATCAACAACAAGACCAACGGCGTCACGCCGCGGCGCTGGCTGCTGCAGTGCAACCCCGGGCTGACACGGCTGGTCGCCGACCGGATCGGCAGCGCCTTCCTCGACGATTTCGACCAGATCGCCGGGCTCGCGAAGCACGCCGACGATCCGAGCTTCCAGGACCAGTTCAAGGCCGTGAAGCGCGCCAACAAGGAGCGCCTCGCGCAGGTCATCAAGGACCGGCTCGGCGTCGTGGTGTCGCCCGACGCCATGTTCGACGTGCAGGTGAAGCGCATCCACGAGTACAAGCGCCAGCTGCTCAACGTCATCGAGGCCGTCGCCCACTATTCGATGATCCGCTCGCGGCCCGACAAGGACTGGGTGCCGCGGGTGAAGGTGTTCGCCGGCAAGGCCGCGCCCGGCTATTGGAACGCAAAGCTGATCATCAAGTTGATCAATGACGTCGCCAAGGTCATCAACGACGACCCGGCGGTGCGTGGTCTGCTCAAGATAGTTTTCCTGCCCAACTACAACGTGTCCCTCGCCGAAACCATCATCCCCGCCGCGGACCTTTCCGAGCAGATTTCGACTGCCGGCATGGAGGCCTCCGGCACCGGCAACATGAAGTTCATGGCCAACGGCGCCATGACCATCGGCACCCTCGACGGCGCCAACGTGGAGATGCTCGAGCAGGTGGGCAGCGACAACATGGTCATCTTCGGCCTGACCACCGACAAGGTCGCGGAGATCCGTGCCCGCGCCGAGACGCCGCGCGCCACCATCGACAGGTCGCCGGTCCTGCGCGAGGCGCTCGAAGCGATCAGCTCCGGCGTGTTCTCGCCCGACGATCCGAACCGCTACCGCGACCTGATCGGCGGCCTCTACGACCACGACTGGTTCATGGTGGCGCGCGATTTCGATGCCTACGCCGCGGCCCAGCGGCACGTCGACGACGTCTGGATCAACCCACGGAAATGGTATTCCATGGCGATCCGGAACACGGCGCATGTCAGCTTCTTCTCGTCGGACCGCACGATCCGGCAGTACGCCGAAGAAATCTGGGGCGTCCCGGCCGAGGGGGTGCGCGGGTGACCAAGGAGAACTGGCAGGCGGCCGAGAGCGACATCAAGGCCATCGTCGCGGGCCGCCATTCCGATCCGTTCGGCGTTCTCGGCCTGCACGAGGTTGGTGGCGTCTGGGTGGCGCGCACCTTCATCCCGCATGCCGAAACCGTCTCGGCCCGCACCCTCGACAACCGCATCCTCGGCGAGCTGAACCGCCGCCACGACGCCGGCTTCTTCGAAGGCAAGGTGTCGGCCACCGGCCGCATGCCGGTGCGCTACCACGCCCGCAACGCCGGCGGCGAATGGGACGTGCTCGACCCCTACAGCTTCGGCCCCGTTCTCGGGCCGATGGACGACTACTATATCGGCGAGGGCTCGCACCTGCGGCTGTTCGACAAGCTCGGTGCGCACGCCATGGATTTCGAAGGCGTGTACGGCACGCACTTCGCCGTCTGGGCCCCGAACGCCCGGCGCGTCTCCGTCGTCGGCCCGTTCAACGACTGGGATGGCCGCCGTCACCCGATGCGGGTGCGCCTCACCACCGGCATCTGGGAAGTGTTCATCCCCGGCATCCGCCCGGGCGAACTCTACAAGTACGAGATCGTCGGTCCCGACGGCAAGTTGCGGCCGCTGAAGGCCGACCCGTTCGCGGCCCAGTCCGAACTCCGTCCCCGCACCGCCTCCGTAGTCGCCGATCCGGCGGACTTCGAATGGAATGACGGGGCCTGGATGGAGGCACGCGCGCGGAAGGATTGGCGCCGCGAGCCGGTGTCCATCTACGAGGTGCATCTCGGCTCCTGGCGACGCCGCGCCGATGGCGGCTTCATGAGCTACGAGCAGCTGGCCGAGCAGCTCGTGCCCTACGCCGCCGACCTCGGCTACACCCACCTCGAGCTGATGCCGATTTCCGAGCATCCCTTCGACCCCAGCTGGGGCTACCAGCCGACCGGCCTCTACTCTCCCACCGCGCGCTTCGGCGACCCCGCCGGTTTCGCCCGCTTCGTCGATGCGGCGCACCGGGCCGGCCTCGGCGTCATCCTCGACTGGGTGCCGGCGCATTTTCCGACCGACGAGCACGGCCTCGCGCAGTTCGACGGCACGGCGCTCTACGAGCACCTCGATCCGCGCAAGGGCTACCACCCCGACTGGAACACCGCGATCTACAATTTCGGCCGCCGCGAGGTGATGAGCTTCCTCGTCAACAACGCGCTCTACTGGCTGGAGAAGTTCCACGTCGACGGGCTGCGCGTCGATGCCGTCGCCTCGATGCTCTACCTCGACTATTCGCGCAACGAGGGGGAGTGGGTGCCCAACCAGTATGGCGGCAACCACAACCTCGAGGC
>JBQCFF010000421.1:0-9302 GCA_051959485.1 Devosia sp.
AAGGTCATGGGGTTGGCCTGGCCGCCCGCCGGCAGCTTGACGCTCCACACTTCCTTGCCGGTCTTGATGTCGAAGGCGCGGAACATGTCGTCGGTGGTGGCGCCGATGAAGACGAGGCCACCAGCGGTGATCAGCGGGCCACCGTTGTTCGGGGTGCCGATCTGGATCGGCAGGTGGCTCTTGAGGCCCCACGGACCATTGCCGCGAGCATCACCGAGGGGATGGTCCCAGAGCGTCTTGCCGGTCTTCAGGTCGATGGCGCGGATGCCGCCATACGGGGGCTGCTTGCACAGCAGGCCCGTCCACGGCACCTTCCAGCCGGCATTGATCAGCGCGGCGTAGGGGGCGCCCTTCTGCGGCGAGGCCTCGTCGTTGCCGGTGTCGATGCCCCCGAGGTCATCGATCGCGTGCCAGCCTCGCTTGTCGGCCTCCGCCCGGGGGATCAGTTGGTCGTAGTTGGGCGTGTCGTTGTAGTTGGTGATCAGGATGCCGTTCTGCTCGTCGATCGCCACGCTGCCCCAGTCCATGCCGCCATTGTAGCTCGGGTACTCGATGAAGGGCTTGTCCGCCGTGGGCGGGGTGTACCGGCCCTGGTACGACGCCTGGTGGAACTGGATGCGGCACCAGAGCTGGTCGAACGGAGTCATGCCCCACATGTCGGCTTCGGTCAGGTTGGGACTCACGACGTTGGCGTAAGTCGAGAACGGCTGGGTCGGCGACAGGTGATCCGGTTCGACGCCGCCCGTCGGCACCTTGTGCTCCTCGACCGGAGTCAGCGGCTCGCCGGTGCGCCGGTTCAGCACGTAGAGCTCGCCCTGCTTGCTGGGCAGCATCAGCGCCGGGATCGGGCCGTTGTCGCCGGGGTAGTCGAACAGCGTCGGCTGGCTGCCGAGGTCGTAGTCCCAGATGTCGTAGTGGACGGTCTGGAAGTGCCAGACGGGCTGTCCCGTGGTCACGTCGACCGCCACCAGCGAGCTCGAGAACTTGTTCTCGTAGTCCTTGCGGTTGCCCCCGAAATAGTCGACCGACGAGTTGCCGAGCGGCAGATAGACGTAGCCGAGCTCGTCGTCGCCCGCGGCGGCAGTCCACATGTTCGGGGTGCCGCGGGTGTAGGTTTCGCCCGGGGCGGGTTCGGCGGTGTTGCCCGGCCGTCCCATGTCCCAGGCCCAGAGGAACTTGCCGCTCACCGCGTCGTAGCCCCGGATCACGCCCGAGGGCGCATCCTCGTCCTGGCCGTCCTGCACCTGCGCGCCGGTCACGACGACGTTGCGGACGATCATCGGAGGCGCGTTGACGCCGTACCAGCCGGGGACCGTGCGGCCGATGCCGTCGAGCAGGTTCACGGCGCCGTCCCGGCCGAAGTCGGCGCAGGGCTGGCCGTTCTCGGCATCGACCGCGAGCAGCTTCGCATCCATGGTGGCTTCGATGATGCGCGTGGCGCAGGCCTGCTCAGGGTTGGCATTGGGCTGGGCGTAGTAGGCGACACCGCGGCAGGTCGCGCCATAGGGCACGTTGCCCTCGCTCACATGCGGGTCGTAGCGCCACTTCTCCTTGCCGCTGCCGGCATCGACGGCGAGGACGATGTTCATGGCCGAGCACAGGTAGAGCGTGTCGCCCACCTTGATGGCCGTGGTCTCCGGTGAGTACTTGTCCTTCATCTTGTCGGACTTCGGCAGGTCGCCGGTGCGGTAGGTCCAGACCTCCTTGAGCGAGCCGACATTTTCCGGCGTGATCTCGTTGAGCGGCGAGTAGCGGAGGGCATGGTCGGTGCCGCCATAGACGGGCCAGTCCTGGCCCACCTGCAGATCGGCCGCTGCCGCCGTTGCGGCCGGGGCCGGGACAGCGGGAACCACTGGCGCAGTCGCCTGCTGCGCTGCAGCAGGATCGTGGTGCAGGCCGACGCTCAGGGCGAGGCCGCCGATCAGCGTGAAAGCAGCAGTTGCCGTGGCGCCGCTGCGCACCCTGTTGCTGACACCGAGCGGGTGCGCACGCAGGACCCGGGAGGCCAGCAGCATCAGGATCAGCAGGATGATCGGCGCGCCGAGGCGGGGCACATAGGCCCAGCCGTTGCCGCGGGCCTCGAGGACGGACCAGACCACCGTGACGGCGAAGATGGCGAGGTAGAGGTAGATGGCGCTCCGCTCGCGGCGAAAGATCAGCCACGCGGTGACGATGAGCGCCAGACCGGTGATCAGGTAGTACCAGGAGCCGCCCAGCGTCGCGAGCCAGAGGCCGCCCGCGCCGAGGATCAGTCCGGTCAATCCGACAACCACGCCGAGCAGCATGGTGAGCCAGTATCCGATGCCCCGCCGATCTGTGTGGTCCATCAGTCATCTCCGGAGTTTGCCGACGAGCATCTCGCCATCACGATGGTGGCTAACCCAGGTGGGTGCGCACGGTTCCGCACGCACGACGATTTGTGTCATCGCGTGATCTATCTGGACGGAGGGAAGGGGAGATGGTGTCCAGGAGCGAGGCAAGGGAGCCTGCGAGGTTGCAGCCAGCGCCCCTGGGCAAGAGTATCGTGCGGCGACAGGCCCTCGGCGTCAACCCTTTTTGTCACGGTATGACATATGTTGGCGCTGCGGCGCGCCGCGAGGGATAGCCTTCATGGGCGTCACGCGGGTGGCGTGGTATCGACAGTCAGCATTTGTTCAATTCAGGTCACGCATGAACCAGTCGCTCCCCACGCCGAAGCGTTCGACATCCGCCCCCCGCGACAGAAAGGCAGCGCGCGCGATGTATCAGGACCTGGCCGATTTCCGCCTGCACCTGCGAAGGTTCCTGGCCTTCAGCGAGAACACGGCCCGCTCGGCCGGCGTCACCTCGCAGCAATACCAGGCGATGCTGGTGATCGCGGCGCGCAGCAACGGCGGCCTGCCGATCAAGGAGCTTGCGGCCGAGCTGATGCTGGCGCCGAACGGGGCGGTGCAACTGGTGGATCGCATGGTGCGCCAGGAGCTCGTCCGGCGCGAGCCGTCACCTACCGACCGCCGCAGCGTCCTGCTCGTGCTGACTCCCAAGGGGGCGCGGATCTTCCGGCGCCTCGTCGCCAACCACATGGCCGAACTGATGACCCACGGAGCCCACCTGACCGCATCGGTGGAGCATCTCAAGCAGTTGCAGGCCACGCAGGGCACGCCGCGAGGCTAGCGGCGGAAGGTCGTCTTATGCGACCGAATTGGTGAGGGTGCCGAGGCGATCCATGGTGAGCACCACCTTGTCGCCACGGCCGAGGGTCTTGCCCATCTCGGCAGCCGAGCCGCCACCCACCGTGCCCGAGCCGAAGATTTCGCCGGCCACGATCTTCTCGTTGGTCGAGGCGTGGGCGATCATCTGGTCGAAGCGCCAGTGCATGGTGGACGTATTGGTGTCGCACCAGGGCTGGCCGGAAACGGTGGCCTGCATGCGCAGGGCGTAGACATCGGGAACTTCGTCGGCGGTGACGAGCCAGGGGCCGAAAACGTGGCCGCGCTCGAAGTCCTTGCCCTTGGCGGGACCGAGGCCGACCGACATCTCGCGCTGCTGGATCTCGCGGGCGGAGAAGTCGTTGTAGATCATGTAGCCGAAGATGTGCCGGTGCGCGTCTTCGCGGGAAATGTTCGTGCCGCCCGTGCCGATCACCGCAGCGAACTCGAACTCGAAATCCATGTTGGTGGCGTAGCTCGGCATCGCGATGGCGTCGCCATCGGCGCCGACGGCGCTCGGGTTGCCCTTGTAGTAGACGGGCAGGTTGTACCACTCGGGCGGAATATCGCGGCCGAGCTTGGGGTAGATGTTCTTGAGATGCGTCTCGAACGCCATGAAGTCGCGGATCAGCGGCGGGCGCGGGATCGGGGCGAGCAGCTTCACGGCAGCGGGCGCGAAGGCGAGGGTGGCGCCGGCGTAGCTGTCGCCCTTGGTCGCCACCCAGTCGAGGGCGGACTGCGCCGCATCGAGCGCCGTCACGCCGTTTTCGATGAAGGCCACCATGTCGGAGGGAATGGTGGCAGCGGCGAGACGCGCCGCGCCTTCCTTCGAGGCACCGTTGTCGGCCAGCACGGCCCGGTAGGCCGATTGCAGGTCGGCATAGCGGCCGTCCGCAAGAACGGCGCCGATACGGGTGAGGGTGCCGGCCGGGGTCGGGAGCTCGAAGGAGACGAGGCGCATGTCAGCCTCAGGAGATCTGGAGTTCGTAGAGTTCGCGGGCGCGGTTCTCGAGCATCGGGATCACGGTGCCCTCGATGATCTCCTTGAAGTGCGGCGTCTCGCGGTGGGCGGCGAGGGCGGCCTGATCGACGTAGTGCTCGTAGAGCAGGATCAGGTTCTCGTTCTCCGACGAGGTCGACACCTGGTAGAACTTGCAGCCGGGCTCGGACGCTTCCACCAGCGGCTTAATTTTCCTGAGTTGCTCAAGCACCTTGGGCACGTTGCCGGGCTTGCACGTGTACTTGGCGACGAGGACGATCATTCCTGCTCCCTTTCGATAGAGACTGTTCAGTTAGTTGAACGGTATTCGTTATGTTGAACAATCCGATGCCGGACTGCCGAAGTCAACCGCGCGCGTGCGCGAGGCAGTTCAGCCTTTCGTAGCGCCGCCGAGGCGGTGGCTCAGCTTGTTGGCCAGAGCCTGCACGGCGTGGCTGACGAGGTTGGTGCTCGCCTCGTTCACCTCGCCCGAGAGCAGGCCGATAGCGATGCCGGCGACGGCGCGGTCGTCGTTGGCGCCGAAGACCGGCGCGCCGAAGCACACCATCGCGTCGCGCAGCTGGCCGTCGTCGATCGAATAGCCGCGGGCGCGAGTTTCCTCGAGTTCGCGCATCATGGTCTGGAGGTTGGGGACGCTGCGTCTGGTCCATGGCTCGGGCCAGCCGTCGGCGAACAGCGCCTCGACCTCGGCCGGCGGCATGGTCGAGAACATCGCCTTGCCGGTCGCGGTGAAGGGGGCGGGCAGGCGCACGCCGGGGCGGAAGCTGACGCCGAGCGGGTCGGTGCCGCGGCGGCAGGCCACGTACATCACCTCGCGGCCGGTGAGGATGGAGAGGTTGATCGCCTGCTTGGAGATGAGGTCGTTCGCATCGGCGATGCGCATGAACTCCTGCGTCAGGTCGGACTGGCCCTCGAAAGCGTTGGCCCAGCTGAGCACGTGCGGGCCGACGGCGAACTGGTTGGGGCCGACCCGCATCATCAGGCCGAGGTCGACGAGGGTGTGGCAGAGGCCGTGGACGGTGCTCTTGGGCAGATCGAGCATGCGCGCCAGCTCGGACACGCCCTTCGGCTTGCCGCCGGCGCTCAAGGCATCCAGTATCCTCTTGGTCCTGACCAGCGCGGGCACTGCTTTGCCGCGCTGCTCCGTCTCATCGATCATCCGCACGCTTTCAGTAGGCGAAACCGGGCTCGGTTTACGCGGGATTGGGCCGTGGTCGCAAGTTGTCAGCGGAAGGTGGGGGCGATCTCCTGCATGAAATAGGCCATGCCGTCGGTGTCGGGGGCATCCATGAACCAGAGCATGAGGTGATCGACGCCGCGGGATTTCAGCGCTTCGATCCGGGCCTTCGCCTCCACGGCGGTGCCGATGATCCAGGGGCCGGTCATGCTGTCGGGCAAGCGGTCGGCACGGCCGGCGGCGAAATCGACCACTGCGGCATCCGGCTCGTGGCCGGCCTCGCGGGCGTGGTCGAGCATCGAGGCGACCTTGCGGCGCAGCGTGGCAAGGTCGGGAGCGACGAGGATCTGCGTCTCGAAGCTGATCTCGAGTTCGGCCCGGGAGCGCCCGGGCTTGGCCAGTGCGGCATCGAGGAGCCCGAGGCGGCGGTCGAGTTCTTCGAGCGTGACCGGGGTGGTGTTCCAGCCATCGGCCTTGCGGGCGGTGAGGTCGATGACCCACGGAAACGCCTCGCCGAGCCAGACGGGGATGTGCTTCTGCCTCGGCTTGGGGCTGAGGATCGCTTGCTCGAGATGATAGAACCTGCCCTTGAAATCAATGGGTTGGTCGGCGGTGTAGAGAGACTGAATCAACTCCATCGCCTCTTCGAGCCGCTCCACGCGCTGGCCGTGGTCGTCGTCCCAGTCGAGGCCGTAGGCGACCTGTTCGGGGCGGCCCATGCCGGCCTCGAAGAAGTGGATGAAACGGCCGCCCGACAGGTGATCGAGCGTCGACATCATCTTGGCGGCGATCTGCGGGGCGCGGAACAGGTTGGCCTGATGGATGAGGCCCAGCTCCGGCTTGCTGGTGGCGCCGGCGATCATGGCGAGGGTGGTCCAACCCTCGAGCACGGAACTCTCGCGGCCAAGGATCAGGTGGTCGCAGACCCAGAGGCTGTCGAAGCCGAGGCGTTCGGCTTCCTTCGCGTTGCCGAGCACATCCATGTCCTGGATGCGGGCGAGGTTCGGGACCCGGAACAGGCCGGCCGACGGCATGGCGAAGGCCGGGACGCAGTAGCCCATCTTCATGGTACCGGCCTGCCGGCGTTCGGCGAGGGATGGCCCCGTCATTTCTTCACCGCGGCACGGGGAACGAGGTCGTGGCGGGTACGGTGGCCGGCGAACTTCCGCTCGATCTCTTCAGCCGCGAGCGTCAGGAAGCGCGGGCCGCAGGGGGCGGTGACGCCGGCGATGTGCGGGGTGAGGAAGACGTTGCCCATCTGCCGCAGCGGCGAGTCGGGCTCGAGCGGCTCGGGGTCGAAGACATCGAGCGAGGCGACGATGTCGTTGCGCCGCAGGCGTTCGATCAGCGCCTGCTGGTCGACGACGGCGCCGCGGGAAACGTTGACGAAGACGGCGCCCGGGCGGAGCAGTTCGAGTTCCTTCGCCGTGACCATGCGCTGCGTCTCGGGGGTCAGCGGGACCAGCGAGATCACCACGTCGCAACCCATCACCTGTTCGAGCGAGGTCAGGGTGATGTCGTAGATGTCGGCGAGCAGCCGGGGCACGTGCGGGTCGTAGGCGTAGATGTCGCAGTGGAAGGGGGCAAGCAGCTCGAGCAGGCGGCGGCCGATATAGCCGCAGCCGATGAGGCCGACCGTCTTGCCGGTGAGCTCGCCGTTCCAGCTGAAATCGTTGACGCGGTCCTCGCTGGTCCGGAACGGGGTCTCGCCGGCGATCATGCGCCGGTAGAGCGAGCCGGCGTTGCGCAGGCCGATCATCGCCATCGCGAGGGCCCACTCCGACACGGGGTAGGAGGAGCCGTTGGTGGTGTCGACCACGGTGACGTCACGGGCCGCAGCAGCATCGACGTCGATGCGCTGGCTGAAGCGGTCGCCTTCCACCTCGGCGATCAGCCTGAGGTTGGGCAGGCGATCGAGGATGGCGCCGGTGATCCGCGGCGAGCCGTGGCAGACGAGCAGTGCATCGAGGTTGGCGGCGAAGGCGACGAGGGCGTCGATTGCCTCCTTGCTTTCGGGCGGGGCTTCCTCCCAGGCGGAGGGCTCGTTGCAGGGATGATGGCTGAATGGGCCGAGGGCGGCGAACGCCGCCATGGCCTCGTCGTTCATCATGCGCGCATAGGTCTCCGCATTGCAGGCGAAGCCGATGCGCACGGCCTTGTCGAGCTTGTAACGGGTCATGTCAGCCGATCCAGACGGTCTTGGCGTTGGTGAATTCGTGGATGCCGACCTGGCCGAGCTCGCGGCCGTAGCCGGACGCCTTGATGCCGCCGAACGAGATGTGCGCGTCGGAGCGGACCATGTCGTTGATAAACACGGCGCCGGCCTCGACGGCGGCCTCCATGCGGCGGGCCCGGTCCTCGTCGGCCGTCCACACGGCCGCGGCCAGGCCGAACTCGGTGCCGTTGGCGATGCGGATGGCGTCGGCTTCGTCGGCGAAGGGCATGATGGGCGCCACCGGGCCGAACAGCTCCTCGCGGGCGGCGACGTTATCGCCGGACACGTCGGTGAGGACGGTGGGGGCGAAGAAGTAGCCGTCGCGATCGACGGTGCCGCCTGCCAGCGCGGCCCTGGCGCCGCCCGCGAGGGCGCGGTCGAGCTGGGACTGCAGCCCGGCCCGCAGGTCGGCGCGGGCGAGGGGGCCGAGCTGGTTCTTCTCGTCCAACGGGTCGCCGAAGGAAACTTGGCGCATCCCTTCGACGAAGGCGTCGGTGAACTTTCCGGCGATCGACCTTTCGACGAGGAAGCGCTTGGCGCAGACGCAGCTCTGGCCGGAGTTGTTGAGCCGGGCCTGGATGGCGGTCTTCACCGCCGCGTCGAAGTCGGCGTCGGCGAAGACGATGAAGGGATCGGAGCCACCGAGTTCGAGGACGGCCTTCTTGCCGACGCTGCCGGCGGTACTGGCGATGTTGCGGCCGGCGCGCACGGAGCCGGTAACCGTTACGCTACGGATGCGCTCGTCGGCGATGATCCGCGCCGCGGTCGGGTGGTCGACCCGGAGGTTGACCACGGTGCCCTCGGGTATGCCGGCTTCGCGGAACACCGCCTCGATGGCTTCGGCGCAGGCGGGGACGTTCTCGGCGTGCTTCACCACGGTGGTGTTGCCGGCGAGGAAGGCGGGGGCGAAGAAGCGGATCACCTGCCAGAACGGGAAGTTCCAGGGCATGACGGCGAAGATCGGGCCGACGCCTTCGTAACGGACGCGGCTGGCCCTGGCGGGGCTCGGCACCGGCAGCGGCTCGAGCCAGCCGGGGCCGAGGTCGGCTATGGTGCGGCAGGTCGCGGCGCACTTGTTGATCTCGCCGCGCGCTTCGTTGATGGGCTTGCCCATCTCGAGCGTCATCAGGCGCGCGTAATCCTCACGCCGGGCCTCGAGGCGATCGGCCAGGGCGCGGAGCAGGCCGGCGCGCTCGGCGACCGTCATGCTGCGCAGCGCGGCCCACGCCGACCAGCTCCGGGTGAGCGCCGCTTCGATTTCGGCCTCGCCATGCAGGCGGTAGCTGCCGAACAGTTCCTCGGTGGCGGGGTTCAGGGAGCGGAACTGGGATTCGGGGCGAGCGGGTGCGTTCATTCGGTAGTCCTCCCTGGAGCGGCGGCATCGAGCAGCCGCTTGAGCGTGCCGCCGAGGATCGGTTCGAGATCACCCGGCTTCAGGAAATGGCAGTGGAGGCGCACGATCTCCAGCGCCTGCCTGTAGGTCATGGCGCGGCTCAGCGCCGGGAAGTCGGAGCCCCAGCAGAGCCGGTCGGGACCAAAGGCGTCGTAGAGCCCTTCGGCAATCCACATGGCGCCCGGGTGCGGGTAGTCCCAGCCATTCTCGAGGCCCACCGCATAGTGGAACCCCGAGAGCTTGATGTGGACGTTCGGGTAACGTGCGAGGCTGGCGATGGCTTCAAGGTCGGAGCGGGGCGAGGTCGCGCCGATCCCCCCCATGTGGTG
>JBQCFF010000422.1:0-2468 GCA_051959485.1 Devosia sp.
GTGAGCAGGTCGCCCCAGTAGTTGAGGTACTGCTGCCAGAGCGGCGCATCGAGCCCGTAGCGCGCCCGGTAGGCGGCCGACACCGCCTGGATGTCGACGCTCTGCGCCCCGCCGGTCGCCTGCAGCCGCGCCAGCGCCGTCTGCACCGGATCGCCGGGCAAGAGCCGCGGAATGACGAAATTGACGCTCACCGCCACGAACACCACGACCAGCAACTGGCCGAAGCGCCTGCCGATGTAGCGCAGGAGTTCCTTGTTCATTGCACGTCCCAGTTGGGGGTCGACAGCGTCAGGGCGCGTTGCTCCCCCCTCCACCAGCTTCGCTGGTCCCCCTCCCCCGCAAGCGGGAGAGGATTGATGTGGGCAGCTTCTCCCCACGGGGAATCCTTCACCCGCTTGCGGGGGAAGGTGCCCGGCAGGGCGGAAGGGGGGAGCAACAAACTCAATGCTGCGACGTCTCCGTCCAGTCTAGAAGAGAGTGCGGGCGGCGGAAGACCGCCGCCGCCCGCTACGGTCGGGAGGACCGATGCCTTACTGCGCGCCGGTCGGCTGCAGGTTGTGGATCACCAGGTTGAACGCTTCCCACGGGGTGTACGGGGCCACGTAGGGGTTCTCCGCCGACGGCCAGCCGGTCCAGTAGGTGTTGTTGAACGTCACCACGTGGAACTCTTCCAGCAGGTCGATCTGCGGCAGGTCGCGCAGCGCGATGTCGAGCGCCGCCACGGCGTTCTTCATGTACTCGCTGTCCGGGTTGGTATCGGCCGGTACCGCGTCCATGGCGTCGATCAGCTTGTCGTACTCGGGGTTCTCGTACCGCGAGGCCGCCACCGCATTGGGGATGTTCTCGCCCAGCGGGCGGGAGAACTTGCTGTGGTAGTGCTGCAGCGTCTCCAGCGGCTCCGACAGCGAGCCGCAATGCACGAAGATCATCGTGTCGAAATTGCCGCTCTGGATGTCGGGCAGCCAGGTGTCGTCGACCGGCGCCTGCACCGCGTCGAACCCGGCATTCTTCAGCTGCTGGGTCAGCGGGGCGAGGGTCGGCTGGATGAAGGCCGGGGTCCGGACGGTCACCCGCAGCGGCTGGCCGTCCTTCGCCCACACGCCGTTGGCGTCCTTGGCATAGCCGGACTTCGCCATGTACTCCTCGACCTTGGCCGGGTCGGGGTTGTCGAGGTCGTACTTGTCGAGCACGGCCTTCAGCGGGCTGCCCTCGGTCAGCCAGGTGCCGGCCATGTAGCCCGAGAACGCGAACGTCACCGGCTTCTGGCTGCCTTCGTAGCCGATGTCGTTGAGCGTCTCGCGATCGATGGCGTAGTTGATCGCGTAGCGCAGGTTGACGTCGTTCCACGGCTCGCGCTTCTGGTTGAACACCAGCGAGTAGTCGCAGCCGTCCGGAGCACCCCAGTTCGGGCCTTCGGTGTTCCACGAGCTCAGCTTGTCGTTCTGGGCGCGGGCCGCCTCGAACGTGCCGATCAGCAGCTGCCGGCCGCCGTCGATCTGGTTGGCGATGTGGAGCTGGCCCATGGCGTCGTCGCTCGACACCGGAACCAGCATGATGCGCTTGGGTGCCGGCAGGTCCTGGAAGCCGACCTTGGCGCCCCACCAGTCGTCGCGGCGGTCGAAGATCTCCTGCTGGTTGGTCGAGCTCACCAGCTTGTAGGCGCCGGTGCCCACCGGCCAGCCCTTGGCCAGGTCGTAGTTGGTGAAGCTCGAGAAATCCTGCCCTTCCCAGATGTGCTTGGGCAGGATCGGGTAATGGTTCTCGTGCCCGAGCGCCAGGAAGTCGCGCACGAAGCGCGGCGCCGGCTTCTTGAAGTGGATCACCGCGGTCAGCGGGTCCGTCACCTCGACATTGTCGATCCACTCGTTGTAGGCGGCCGATCCGCCGATCTCGGCCGGCGCGTCGCGCACCGCCTCGAGTGTGAACTTCACGTCGTCGGCAGTGAACTTCTGCCCGTCCGACCACTCGACGCCGTCACGCAGCTTGATCGTCGCCGAGGTGAAGTCCGGCGCGTACTCGAAGCTCTCGCCCTGCCAGGGGATCAGTTCCCCCGTGTTGAGGTTGGTGTAGAACAGCGCCTCGTTGATGGTGATCTGCATCGCGTCGCGCTGGTGCGTCACCGAGCTGAGATACGGGTGCCAGTTCTCGACGTTGGCGAACTGCGCCGGCTGGTCGCCCCACGGGGTCAGCACCAGCGTTTCGTTGCGCGGCATGTCGGCCACCTGCGCCATTGCGGTGGTGGCCATGAGGGTCGAGGCGAGCAGCGCGACGGCGCCGCGGGCCAGGGACTGAGTCAAGCGAGAGTTCATTCGGGTCTCCTCCTTTTGACCGTTCAGAAATTCGTTCATCGTTGCAGCGAAGGCGGCAGAACGCCTAGATCGCCATCTTCTCGATCGCATCCATGCTGAGCCCGTGGCCGAAGCCGGGCTCGTCCGACACCACGACGTAGCCGTCGACCGGCACCGCCA
>JBQCFF010000423.1:0-14341 GCA_051959485.1 Devosia sp.
CCCTCGCCACTAGCCCGGATGCACTCGGCCAGCCGCATCAGGTTCGGTGTCGCGAACTTCACCCCTGCGATGTTCGGGTGGTTCGCGACCGCCATGATGTCGGCGACCCCGAGCGCGTCGGAGCGCACATAGGCGAGCACCGGCACCGGCATCGCCTCGGCCACCGCGATGAAGTATGCGGCCTGCGCCTGCGGCGCCGCGAACGGGTCGAGCGGCTGGTGCACCATCACCGCATCTGCCCCTTCGCGCACGGCCCTACGGCCGAGTGCGATCGCCTCCTTGAGCGCCCGCCCTACTCCGGCGATCAGCACCGATCGCCCCGCATTGCCGGCGATCGCAGCGTCATGCACGGCGCGGATTTCGTCGCTGTCGAGCGTGTAGAACTCCCCGGTATTGCCGCCCGCCACCAGCCCATGCACGCCGGCTGCGGCGATCCGGCCGGCGATCCGCGACAGCAGCGCCGCGTCGACCCTGTCCTCGCCGTCGAACGGCGTCACCAGCACGCCTGAAATGCCGCCGAGCGCCGGCCTGATGCTACGCGAAGGCATAGGACCCATCCGGACGTTTCGGCACCTTGCGCTGCCAGTGCACGTAACCCTCGGCCATCATGTACTCCTCGTCCATCTCGACGCCCCAGCCGGGCCGGTCGGGGCGCAGTTCCAGATAGCCATCGTTCGGCAGGTACGGGTCGGCGACATAGCCGGAAGTATCCTCCTTCGTTTCCACCTCGGTGCCACCATAGACATAGACCGGCCCCACCGGCAGCCGGTACTCGAGGATGGAGAAGTTGAGCGTCGCGGCGGCGAAATGCACGTTCACCGCCGTCGCCAGCGGCCCCATCGGGTTGTGCGGCGCCACCGGCACGTAGTGCGCCTCGGCTATGGTCGCGATCCGCCGCATCTCGGTGATGCCGCCCACCACGCAGATGTCGGGCTGGATCAGGTCCGCGCCCTTCACCTTGAGCAGCTCCAGGAACTCGAAGCGATTGTAGAGCGATTCCCCCGTCGCCAGCCGGCAGTTGAGCCCCTGCTTCAGCTCTCCCCAGGCGGCGATGTTCTCGGGCCGCAGCGGTTCCTCGTAGAACAGCGGATCGTAGGGGGCGAGAGCATTGCCGAGCTGCCGCGCCTGCGCCGGCTCGAAAATCTTGGCATGGGCGTCGAACGCGATGTCGTAGCGCGCGTCGACCGCCTCCCGCATTTCACGGAAGTATTCGGCGCTGGCCCGCACGACCTCGCCCCAGCGGTTCGCATGCATGTCGATCCGCCACGGGCTGAGCTTGAAGGCGGTGAACCCCCACTGCTCGTTGAGCCGGTCGAGCTCCTCCTTCGCCTTCGGCACGTCAGGCGCGGTGTAGACGCCCGAGTAGACCTTCACCCGGTCGCGCACCGCGCCGCCGAGCAGCTGGTAGACAGGCACGCCGAGCGCCTTGGCCGAAATGTCCCACAGGCAATGGTCGATGGCCGAGATCGCCGACAGCCCCAGCGCTCCCGGCGGAAACCGGCATTGCTGCACCAGCAGGTTGACCAGGTGCTCGACCCGCCGGGGGTCCTCGCCGGCGAGGAACTGCATCATGTAGTCGAGGATCGGCGGCAGCGCCTTGTCTGGCCCGTGGTTGTAGCACTCGCCCCAGCCGGTGAGCCCGTCGTCGGTGTCGAGCGCCACGATCACTCGTGGCCGGTCCTTGTCGCGGGTCTCGAACACCCGCATGCGGTCGATACGCACTGCCTATTCCTCCGCGTCGAGATAGACGGCGCGGTTCAGGCGCGTCTGCACATAGACGTTTTCTGATGTCGTTCCCGGCAGGTAGGCCCGGTTGCCCGCCTCCGCCGGAGCGGCGATGTTGCCCTGGCTTGGATAGCGGGAGACGACTTCCTCATCGATGTCGCAGCCGAGCCCCGGTCCGTCCGGCACGGTGATCCAGCCGTCCTGCTGCTCGGGATGCGGCACGATGACGTTGCGCCGCTCGGGCCAGTCGTCCTCGAGCCGCTCGAGGATGAAGGCGTTGGGGATGGACGCCATCAGGTGCAGCGCCGCGTACTCGGCGACCGGCCCAAGCGAGCCCGAATGCGGCGCCACCATGATGTGGTGCGCTTCGGCCATCGCCGCGATCTTCTTCATCTGGGTGATGCCGCCCGCCCGGCCGGTGTCGGGCTGGATCACGTCGACCAGTTCCTCCTCGATCAACTGTCGTTCGCCGAAGATGGTGGCCATCCGCTCGCCCGCCGCCAGCGGGATGTGCGAGGTGGCGCGCAGCCGCCGATATCCCTCGAGGTTCTCGGGGGCGATCGGGTCCTCGATCCAGAGCAGGTCGTATGGTTCCAGCTCCTTCGCCACCGCCACCGCGTCGGCCGGCGTCAGCCATGGCGGGCCGTGCAGGTCGATGGCGATGTCGACCTCCTTGCCGACGGCCTCGCGCAGCCGTGCGACCTTCTTCACCGGTTCGGCCACGCCGCCGCACTTGACGGTCGAGATGCCCCGCTCCTTGGCCGAAAGCGCCACTTCCGGCGTGTTGGCATGGGTATAGATGCGTATCCTGTCGCGCACCTTGCCGCCGAGCAGGTTCCAGACCGGCACGCCGAGCGCCTTGCCCTTGATGTCCCACAGGGCCATGTCGATGCCGGTCATCGCGCCGGCGCCGACCGTGCCGAGCATGCCGTGCCCCATCAGCGACACGTGCATGCGCTGCCACAGCCGCTCGATGTGGGTCGGGTCCTGCCCGATGAGGATCGACTTGAGGTCGTGGATCGCTGTCTCGATCACCCGCGGCCAGCCCGAGCACTCGCCGATCCCGGTAATCCCCTCGTCGGTATAGACCTTGACGAACAGCCAGTTGCGGGCGCCGCCGAAGCCGCTGGCGACAGACGACTTGGCCTGCATCTGGCCGTCGGACGCCCATTGGCTCCGCGGCGGCTCCCCGACATGCATGAGAAACGTCTTGACGTCGATGATCTTCATCGTGGCCCTGGTGACTAGCTTGGTTCGTGGTAGCGGTGCCGGCCGATCATGCCGCGCTGGCGCGGGTCCGGTCGCGGCACGGCGGAGATCAGCGCGCGGGTGTAGGCATGGCCGGGGTTGCCGACCACCTGCTCGGTCTCGCCCATCTCGACCAGCTTGCCGCGATACATCACGCCCACCCGGTCGCACATGTAGCGGATGACGCCGATGTCGTGCGAAATGAAGATGAAGGCGAGGTTCAGCTCGTCCTGCAACCTGAGCAGCAGATCCAGCACCTGGAAGCGCAGCGACACGTCGAGCGCCGAGGTCGCCTCGTCGGCGACGATCACCTGCGGCTTCAGGGCGATCGCCCGGGCCACCCCGATGCGCTGCCGCTGGCCGCCCGAGAAGGCATGCGGGTAGCGCTCGCGCCAGGCCGGCTCGAGCCCCACCTGCTCCATCAGCTCCGCCACCCGCTCGTCGAGCGCCCGCCCCCGCGCCATGTGGTTGACCAGCAGCGGCTCGCCGATGATCTGGGCCACCGTCATGCGCGGGTTCAGCGAGCCGAACGGGTCCTGGAAGATCATGCGCACCTGCCGGCGCATCGCCTTTAGCGTCTCGCCCCTCGCCTGCACCAGGTCGATCTCGCCACCCTTGGGGTCGCGGTAGCGGATGGCACCGCCGGTCGGCTCGTAGAGCCGCACGATGCAGCGGCCCATCGTCGTCTTGCCCGAGCCGGATTCGCCGACGATCCCCAGCGTCTCGCCCGGCCTCACTGACAGCGACACCCCGTCGACCGCGCGCATCTTGCCGAAATGCATCGACAGGTTCTCGACCGCGATCACCGGCGGCCGGTCCTCGGGCACGGGCGCCCGCTTGAGCCTCAGCTCCGACTTCCGCTCGAGCTTCAGCACCGAGTTGATCAGCATCCTGGTGTAATCGTTCTGCGGTGCGTGGAAGATCGTCTCCACGTCGGCCCTCTCGACCACCTTGCCGTGGTACATGACCAGCACCTCGTCGGCGATCTCGGCCACCACGCCCATGTCGTGGGTGATGAACATCACCGCCATGCCGTGCTGGCGCTGCAGCCGTCGGATCAGGTCGAGGATTTCCGCCTGCGTGGTGACGTCGAGCGCGGTTGTCGGCTCGTCGGCGATCAGCAGCTCGGGGTTGCAGGCGAGCGCCATGGCGATCATCACCCGCTGCCGCATTCCTCCTGAGAATTCAAAGGTGTAGCGGTCGACCGCGGCGTCGGGGTTGGGGATCTCGACCTGCGTCAGGAGGTCGACCGTGCGCGCCCGTGCCTCGGCCTTCTTCATCCCGAGGTGGATGCTGAGCACCTCCATGATCTGGTCACCGACGGTGTGCACCGGCGACAGCGAGCTCATAGGCTCTTGAAAGATCATGGCAATCTGCTTGCCGCGCACCCGCCGGATGTCCTTGCCGCGCGGGTTGAGCTTTGCGAGGTCGACTGTCGAGCCGTCGGGGTTGTGCAGCACGATCTCGCCGGAGACGATCTGCCCGGGAGCATCGACGATCTGCAGGATCGAGCGCGCCGTCACCGACTTGCCGGAGCCGCTCTCGCCAACGATGCAGAGCGTCTTGCCGCGGTGCACGGTGAAGGAGACGCCGTCTACCGCCTTGGTGACGCCTCCACGCACCGGAAAATGCGTCGCAAGGTTGCTTACTTCCAGCACTTTGGCGTCCGGCCATGAACCTCTGCCGGCCGGATCGCGGGTCAAGGTGGCGTCGGTCATCGCGGCCTACTTGTTGTACGGGTCGGCTGCGTCGCGCAGGCCGTCGCCGAGGAGGTTGAGCGCCATCACCGCGAGCACCACTGCGGCGCCGGGTGCGAACAGCCACGGGGCGGTCGCGATGGAGCGGACGTTCTGCGCCTCGCGCAGCAGCACCCCCCAGGACACCGTGGGCGGCTGCAGCCCCAGCCCGAGGAAGGAAAGCGCGGTCTCGGCGAGGATCATCGCCGGGATGGCGAGCGTGATCGAGGCGATGATGTGGCTCGCGAAGCTCGGCAGCATGTGGCGGAAGATGATGCGCGTCTCCGAGCAGCCGTCGAGTTTGGCGGCAGCGACGAACTCGTCGGTCTTGAGTGCGAGAAAGCGCCCGCGCACCACCCGGGCGAGTTGCGCCCAGCCGGTAAGCGACAGGATGATGGTGATCATCATGTACTGGTAGACCGCCGGCCAGCCCTGCGGCAGGGCCGCGGCGAGCGCCAGCCAGATCGGTATCGAGGGCAGCGCCAGCACGAACTCGATGACGCGCTGGATGACGAAGTCGATCTTGCCGCCGTAGTAGCCGGAGATGCCGCCCAGCACGATGCCGATCAGCAGCGACAGCGCCACGCCGATGAGGCCGACCGACATGGAGATCTGCCCGCCCTGCATGATCCGGCTCAGCACGTCGCGGCCGAGCCGATCCGAGCCGAAGAGATACAGCGGGTGCTTCTGGTCGGCGGAGGCGATCAGGTGGATGTCGGTCTCGAAAAGGCCGAAGAGCTTGTACCTGTAGCCCTTGCCGAAGAGCACGATGGGTGTCGCGCTGGACTCGTCGGCCTCGTAGTTTGCAGCCAGCGTCTCGGGGTCGCGCACCAGCTTCTGCGGAATGAAGTGCGGCCACTGCAGCGACCCGTCGGCGGCATGCATGGTGATCGTCGCCGGAGGCTGGAACGGTGTGCGGGCGTTCTGCTTCCCCGGGTCGTTGACGGCGAAGAAATCGGGCGCGGCGGCGATGATGTAGAGCAGGATCGTCACCACCAGCCCGGCCATGGCGAGCTTGTGCTTGCGGAAGGCCCACCAGACGAGCTGCGCCTGCGAGGCGACGGCGGTGCGCTGGGCCCGGACGGATCCGGCAACGGCGGGCAGCGTGGCGTCGGTCACGGTCGGCCTCCTATTCGAGCCGGATGCGCGGGTCGACCAGCGCGAGGAGAATGTCGCTGATCAGCGAGCCGATCAGCGTCAGCGCACAGATCAACAGCACGAAGGCGCCGGCGAGGTACATGTCCTGGCTCATCAGCGACTGCAGCAGCAGCGGCGCCGCGGTTGGCAGGTTGAGCACGATGGCGACGATGATCGAGCCCGAGATGAGGTTGGGCAGCAGCCACGAGATCGTCGAGATGAACGGGTTGAGCGCGATCCGTACCGGGTACTTCACCAGCAGTTGGAACTCGCTCAGCCCCTTGGCCCGCGCCGTGGTGACGTAGGGCTTGTTGATCTCGTCGAGCATGTTGGCCCGCATCACGCGGATCAGGCTGGCAGTGCCCGAGACCGCGAGGATGATCACCGGGATCCAGAGGTGGGCGAGGAGGTCGAGCACCTTGCCCCAGCTCCAGGGCGCATTCTGGTACTGCGCGGAGAACAGCCCGCCGACATCCTGCCCCCACACCACCACCGCCACGTACATCAGCACCAGCGCCAGCAGGAACGAGGGGATGGCAAGGCCGAGGAAGCTTATGAGGGTGAAGAAGTAATCGCCGATCGAGTACTTGCGCACCGCCGAGTAGACGCCGATGGGCAGCGCGATCGCCCAGGTGGCGATCAGCGTCGACAGCGTCAGGATCAGGGTCAGCGCCATGCGCTCCCAGATCAGCCCGCTGACCGGCTGCTGCCATTCGAAGCTTAGGCCGAAGTCGCCGCGCGACAGGATTCCCCAGATCCACTTGCCGTACTGCACCAGCATCGGGTCATCGAGCCCGAAGCGCTCGCGTAGCGCCGCGGCCGCGTTCTGGTCGACCACCTCGTTGGAGGCGGCAAGGGTGGCGATGTAGTTCGTGACGAAGTCGCCGGGCGGCAACTGGATCAGCACGAAAGCCAGGAAGCTCACCGCGAACAGCGACGGGATCATCCAGAGCACGCGCTTCAAGATGTAGACGAGCATCAGGGGGTCCGGCTCCGGCGGAGACTGGGAGGCCGGTCGCCCGGCCTCCCGTGGTTCAGGTCACGCCTCGAACGAGAACTGCTGCGGCAGCGCCGGAGCGGGGTTCGGGTAGGTCCAAGAGTCGGGCTCCTTGGTCGGCGTGTTGATGAAGCCGTTCTTGGCGACGCCGAAGGTCGAGACCGCAAGGCACACGCCCACCGTCTCGAAGGCGTCGGCACACAGCTCGAACACCTGCTGCATCAGCTTGTGCCGCTCCTCGAGGTCGGCGGTGCCACGCGCCTGGTCGTAGAGCTTCATGCGCTGCTTCTGGCTCTCGGGCGGCTCCTCGCCCTGGGTGCCGTTCGAAACGTACCACTGGGCCCAAGGCAGCCCGTAGCGCGAGCCCTGGGTGTGCTGGGCGAACAGGTCGCGCGCATCGAACATGAAGTCGAGCCCACCCGGTCCCGGCCACACCTGAGCGTCATGCTCGTTGTTGTCGCCGCGGCTGTAATAGAGCGCGCGCTCGATGGTGTTGACCTTGATGTCGATGCCGATATTGGCCCAGTGCTTCTTTACCAGCTCGAGCGTGTCGACCGCGTCGGGCTGCAGCGTCGGGATCACGTCGACGGCGAAGAACAGCTTCTGCCCGTCGGCACGCAGCCGGAAGCCGTCGCCGTCCTTCTTGTCGAAGCCGAGGCTGTCGAGCATGGAGTTGGCCGTATCGGGGTCGTACTCCGTGTACTGCCGCGACAGCTTCTCGTAGTACCACGGGTGATCGGGGCGCGGCCCGGTCTGGTACGGCTCGGACTGGCCCAGGTAGACCAGGTCGATGATCTCCTGCCGGTCGATGCCGAGCGACAGGGCGATGCGGAAGTCCTTCTGTTCGAAGATTTCGCGCAGCGCCGGATCCTTGTGGGTCATGTTCACGTAGATCTGCATCTGCTGGGCGGCCGACGGCACGAGCTCGACCAGGTGGTAGTTGCCCTTCTCCATGTTCTGGCTGAGCGTCGGCTTGTTGGCCAGCGAGTTGATCTGCCGCTCCTGCAGGTCCATCTTGCCGGCCAGCACGTCGAGCATCAGCGACTGCACGTCCTGGCTGATGTTGAAGTTGATGCCGTCGAGATAGGGCAACTGGTTGCCCTCGGTATCCACCTGCCAGAAATACGGGTTGCGCCGGGCGGTGACGCGGGTGGCGCCACCGACATACGGCTCGACGATGACCCACGGATCGAGCACCGGCTTGTCCGGGTTCGACCAGCGCGCCGGGATTTCGATGTCGCCGTTCTTGGCGCGGAACAGGTCGGGCCAGCTCGCCTGCCCCGAAGCGGCCACTTCGGCGTCGAGCTTGTCGTTGTACTTGGGCAGGAACTGGCTGGCGTAGTGCTTGGCGAACAGCGTCGGGTGCTGCCCGAGCGGCGTCGCCAGCTGCTCGATGAACAGCCCGTAGGGGCCAGCGAACTTGAACTCGACAGTGTAGTCGTCGATCGCCCGGACGTCCGGCCCCTTGCCCGCAATGTTGAGGATCGCCGGGAGCGCCTTGTAGAGCTCGGTGTTCTTGACGCAGTCCTCGATCGAGAAGACGACGTCGTGCGCGGTGAACGGCTCGCCGTCCGACCACCGCATCCCCTTGCGCAGGTGGAAGGTGAAGGTGGTCGAGTCCGGGCTCACTTCCCAGCTCTCGGCGACGTTCGGCTCGGCCTTGGTGAAGCCGAAGTCCCATTTCGTCAGGCCCTGGTTGCCAATGCAGCGCAGGATGCCGTTATGGTCGGAGCTGCCGGACAGGCCGCGCGACCATTCCCCGCCATAGGTGCCGATCTTCTCCATCGGCGTCACGACGAGCGGGTTTTCCGGCAGGCGCTCGGCCAGCGGCGGCAGCTTGCCGTCGGCGACGAGCTTGGCGAGGTCGGGCGCTTCGTTGCTGCCCGCGGCGGCGCTCACGGAGCGCGTCATCATGGCAACCGCTGCGAGGCCCGCGGTGCCCTGCAGGAAGCGGCGGCGACCGATCAGGCCGCCCTTGCGGGTGGTCTCATGCGTCATCTGGTGAATCTCCTCCCAATGCGGGCACCTCGTTTCCCTCCGGATGCGCCGCAGGAGGAAAGTGTTCATCATCTGATCGCGAATGACAAGTCTTGACAGCTTTGAACAGCAAATGGCACCGAAAGGGGTCATGAGAAGCCTGCGACTGGGCAATAGCTGTCGGTCCGCGTGCGCCACTCCGGGAGAATTATCGTGGACCTGACCGAGGATGCCCGCCGCAAGCTTGCGGCGGTGTCGACCGCAACGCTGACCTCCGTGCTGCTGAAGCGGGGCTTCCGCAACACCTTCATCGGCGGCATCCACCTGATCAATCGCGACGCCCCGCGCATGGTCGGCCCGGCCTACACGCTGCGCTACATCCCGGCGCGCGAGGACCTCGACCAGACCAGCGCCTTCGAAGGACGCCAGCACCCGCAGCGCGTGGCGATCGAGAACTGCCCGCCTGGCCACGTCATGGTGTTCGACAGCCGCAAGGACGCTTCCGCCGCCTCGGCCGGCGGCATCCTCGTCACCCGCATGTTCAAGCGCGGCGTCGCCGGCGTGGTCACCGATGGCGGGTTCCGCGACACGCCCGATATCGAGAAGCTGCCCTTCCCCGTCTATCACAGCCGCCCCAGCGCGCCGACCAACCTGATCCGCCACCACGCGCTCGACATCAACCAGCCCATCGGCTGCGGCGACGTTCCGGTCTATCCCGGCGACATCATGGTCGGTGACTTCGAGGGCATCGTCGTGATACCCGCCCACCTCGCGGCCGAAGTGGCGGACGAGGCCTACGAGCAGACGCTGTTCGAGGATTTCGTGCAGGAGAAGGTGATGGCCGGCGCCATGACGTTCGGGCTCTACCCGCCCGAAGCGGAGGCGAAGGCCGAGTATGCCGCCTGGCGGGCCCGCAAGGCCTGACGCCGCCGCGGATGGAGTTGAGCTTGGCGCAGGACGACATCGCGACGCCGCAGTGCGAGGACGACCGCCCCGTGCGGCTGAGCGCGGCGGTCTATGACGGCATCGTCGCGCTGATCGCCCGCGGCGACTTCGCCATCAACACCCGCCTGCCCTCGGAGGCCCGCCTCAGCCAGGTATTCAGCGCCTCGCGCCCGGTAGTCCGCGAGGCGCTGGCGCGGCTGCGCGAGGATGGCCTCGTAGTCTCGCAGCGCGGCTCCGGCTCCTATGTCCGCGGCAAGCCCGACCTGACGGTGGCCGAGTTGCTGCCGGTCGGCTCGATCGACGACGTGCAGCGCTGCTTCGAGTTCCGCGAAGGCATCGAGCCGGTGGCCGCAAGGCATGCCGCGAGCCGCTGGGAGCCAGGGGACATGCGCGAGATCGACGCTGCCATGGAGGCGCTCGAGCGCTGCGTGCTGGCCGGCGAGCTTGGCGCCGACGAGGACAGCCGCCTGCACGAAGCGATCGCCGATGCCGCGCACAACCAGTACTACTCGATCGTGCAGCGGCAGCTGAAGCCGCATATCGCGGTCGGCATGAACATCACCCGTTCACTCTCGCTGCGCCGCACCGCCGAGCGCATCCGCCAGGTGCAGGACGAGCACGTCGCCATCGTCGATGCCATCCGCCGCCGCGACGGCGATGCGGCGGCCGAGCTGATGCAGGCCCATATCCAGTTCGCCCGCCGCCGCATGTTCGAGGGCGTCGGCCGCTGAACGCATCCTTGGGGGGACGACGTTGAACACTGAAACGCTGCGCATCGGCATCACCGGAGGCGCCGGCAAGGTCGGCACGGCGCTGCGGCGGGTACTGTCGCCCCGCTTCGCCTCGGTGCGGGTGATCGACCTCGTTGCGCCCGCCGAGTTCCACCCCAACGAGACCTTCGTTGCCGCCGACATGTCAGACCTCGCGGCGCTCACGCCTGCCGTGGCGGAGCTCGACGGCATCATCCACCTCGCCGGCCTCAACACCGAGCGCGACCTCGCGCAGACGCTGCACGTCAACGTCCTCGGTGCCTCCAACCTCTACGAGGCGGCCCGCCTCAGCGGTATCAAACGCGTCGTGCTCGGCTCCTCCAACCACGCGATGGGCTTCTATCGTCGCGACGAGAGGATCGGCGCCTACGACCAGATGCGGCCCGACACGCTCTATGGGTTGTCGAAGTGCTGGGCCGAGCTGACCGGCGGCCTCTACTACGACAAGGCCGGGATCAGGACCCTGTCGATCCGCATCGGCAACGCCCAGGAACGCCCGACCTCGCCGCGCAGCCTCGAGATCTGGATCAGCCCCGGCGACCTGGCGCAGCTCTGCGTCATCGGCCTCACCCACCCGGAGGTCGACTGCACGATCGTCTACGGCGTCTCCGCCGGCGGCGGCTCCTGGTACGACAATTCCGAGGCCGCGCGCCTCGGCTACCGCCCCGCCGACTTGATCCGCGACCACGCCGCCCCGGAAGCCTTCAGCCCGCAGCCGGTCGACCTCCAGCCGATCGCCGAGACCTACCAGGGCGGCCCCTTCACCACCTGGGGCCATGACGGCGTGCTGCACCTCCGCCCGCGCCGCTGACAGACGTCTCGTCAAGACCCAACCTGAACGAGATTGCATTCAACCTGCCGCAACGCCGATAGCGGATTCGGCGTTGTCCCGGCGGAGGATGCAATGACCGAGCTACACTTCATCGTCTCAAAGAAGAACGGCGTCTGGCAGTACAGTTCCCGCGGCGACATCACCTCGCATTTCGGGTCGCGCGACGAGGCGATCGAAGCGGCGATCAAGGAGGCGAAGGCGATCGACGGCTTCGAGGCGCGTGTCATCGTCCAGGATACGAACATGCAGCAGCAGACCGTCTGGGAGCCGGGCGGCGAGTCATAGCCGGCGCGGCCGGTCGAACCATTTTCAGCGAGCGGCGTTCACGGCCCGCCACCAACAAGCAAGTGACATGCGTTTCGACCACACCGCTCCGCTCACCCCTTCCGAACACGACCTCATCAAGACGAAGCGATCGACCTGATCCGCCAGCGGACCGGCCTCAGCGAGGAGCTGGCGCAGCGCGTTGTCGAGCGCTCGCGCAACCTCGACCAGGCGATTTCCCTGGCCGAGCTGATGCGCTGAGGACGCCGCCACACCAACGCCGTCGGCTGCAACCAACTCTACCCCTGGGGGGTTAGTGGCGGGGTGTGGAGTGCGGCTGCGCCGGGGTGTAGGCTGGGCCCGGTGGGGCTCCAGTTTCGGATGTCCAAGTGCGTGATACGCTGCTGACCAAGCTCGAGCACTTTGCGCAGCTTTCCACGGCGGACCGGCGCGTGCTCGCCACCCTTGCACAGCAACGCGTGCACCATTTCGGTCCGCACGAAGACATCATGCGCGAGGGGGAGAGTCCGGCCTTTATGAACCTGGTACGGGACGGATGGGCCTGCCGGTACAAGACGCTGGAGGACGGGCGCCGGCAGATCATGGCCTTCCTGCTGCCAGGCGACATCTGCGACCTGGACGCCTTCCTGACGCACGAGACGGATCACTCGATCGCCGCGATCACGCCGGTCACCCTTGCCCAGATCAACCGCGATGAATTCGACGCGCTGAGTGACTCACACCCGCACATCCTGGAGGCACTACGCTGGGCTTCAATGGTGGACGGCGCCATTCAGCGGGAGTGGACGGTCAACCTGGGCCAGCGCGACGCGTCGGAGCGGCTGGCGCATCTGCTCTGCGAGCTGTTCGTGCGCCTGGAAACGGCGGGGCTGACCGAGGGCGACGCCTGCGACTTCCCGCTCACGCAATCCGAACTCGGAGAGGCAACCGGACTGTCGACGGTGCATGTCAACCGGACGCTGAGGGAGTTGCGGGACGCCGGTTTGATCGTCCTCAAGGACCGCACCCTGCGCATTCCCGACATCGCATCGCTGAAGCGTCACGCGATGTTCAACGCCAACTACATTCATCTCGATCGCGAGCGACGCGACTTCAGCGCCGATCTTCACTGAGCGGAGCCGCTCGCGAGGGTGTTGGCTCAACTCGGTCCCGCCGATGGCCGGTCTTCGGCGCTTGCCTGCAGCACGGAGCTCATTGCCGTCGAGGCCGTCGCCAATGCCCGCACCACATCCTGGAACCGGCTGTGTCGAGCCACCTCGGGCGGTAGCCGCGATGACTGCAGCTCGAGCAGCGAACGGTCGGCCTCGATATCGGCCAGCATCGCTGCGGCGGTACGCGTGATCTCGTCGATCGGTTCGCCAGCCGCTCGCCGTCGTTCCGCCAGGACGCGCAGGCGGGCCGCCTTGACCTGCCACTCCCCGACTTTCACCCGCACCGGGGTGACCACGCTGAGGGCTTGCCGGGCTCGTCCCACATCCACCCTCTCCGCGCGCTGACGAACCCAGTTTTCAGGCCGCCTCGGCATGTGCCACCTCCTATCGCAGTTGGAGGTGGGACCTTCCGACGCCGGGTCGCAGCTACGCATTAACCCGTGTTCATAACCTATGTTACCTGTGACTTAATGCGTTGAATTGGCGACAAAAACTCGAATGTGGTATTTTCGCGATATCGTGATCTACACCAGTAGCACCAGCGACCTGCCGACCAGGTTGAGAACTTCGCCCGGCGGGGCCGTGGTTTGCTCGCGGTCCGCACCGGCGGTGTCGAGCTCGATCTTCCAGTCCCCGTTGTCGCAAGGCGGCAACTGGAACGGCACGTCCCCCTCGTGCGGATTGAACAGGATGAGCAACTCCGGCCAGGCGTCCTGCACCTCCTTCAGATCGTCTCGGGACAGGCGGATGCCGACGGTGGTGGCGCCGGGGTCGCCCCAGTGCTCCGGCTGCTGCTCGCCCCCGCCGGGGTTGAGCCAGGTGACGCTCATCATGTCCCGCCAGCTGTCACGCTGCAGCAGCGGCTGTGCCCGGCGGATGGCGATGAGCCGTTTCACGAAATCCCGCAGGGCCCTGGCGTTGTCGTTCAGATCCCAGTTGACCCAGCTGATCTCGCTGTCCTGCGCATAGCCGTTATTGTTGCCGCCCTGGGTACGGCTGAACTCGTCGCCGGCGAGGATCATCGGCGTGCCGTGCGAGAAGAGCAGCGTGGCGAGGAAGTTGCGCTTCTGCCGCTCGCGCACGGCGACGATACCTTCGTCGTCGGTCTCGCCCTCGGCGCCGTAATTGTAGCTGCGGTTGTCGTTGTGGCCGTCGTTGTTGTCCTCGCCGTTCGCCTCGTTGTGCTTGTCGTTGTATGAGACGAGATCGTGCAGCGTGGAACCGTCATGCGCGGTGAGGAAATTGACGCTGGCGCGGGGCCGGCGGCCGCGTAGGTCGTAGACGTCTCCGGAGCCGGTGAAGCGGGCGGCGAAATCCTGCACCGTGTCGTCTGTGTCTTTCCAGTAGTCGCGGACGGTATCGCGGTACTTGTCGTTCCACTCGCTCCAGCCTGGCGGGAAGCCGCCCACCTGGTAGCCGCCCGGTCCGATGTCCCAGGGTTCGCCGATGAGCTTGACCTTGGCCAGAACCGGATCCTGCCCCACCGCATCGAAGAAGCCGCTGCGCTGGTCGAAGCCGTGCGGCTCGCGCCCCAGGAT
>JBQCFF010000424.1:0-9219 GCA_051959485.1 Devosia sp.
TGCGATAGAAGCGCCGGCATGGCCTTCTGGGAAGACAAGACGCTCGAGGAAATGACGCCGGCGGAGTGGGAAGCGCTCTGCGACGGCTGCGGGCGCTGCTGCCTGATGAAGCTCGAGGACGAGGATACCGGCGACATCTACGTCTCCGATGTGCGCTGCCGGCTGCTCGACGGCGAGAGCTGCAAGTGCACGGACTATCCCAACCGGCTGCAGCAGGTCCCCGACTGCATCAAGCTGACGCCGGAGAACGTCCGCACCATCGACTGGATTCCGGTGACCTGCGCCTACCGCCGCATCGCCGAGGGCAAGGGCCTCGCCTGGTGGCACCCGCTGGTGTCGGGCGACCCGGAGACGGTGGTGGCGGTCGGCGTCGCCATCCGCGGCCGGACCGTTCCGGAACAGTCGGTGAAGCCGGGCGAGTGGGAAGACCACGTCGCCGACTGGCCCAACTGGGAGCCGCCGGAGGAGATTTAGGCGGCGCTCGACGGCCGGTACGGGCGTGGCATCGTCGACGAAATGACCGTGAGGCTCGGGGTCCCTCCACCGCGATAGCGGGGAGGATCACCAGCGGCTCACCTCCGACGGCCTGCGTACCCCCCACCTAGCTTCGCTAGGCGCCAGAGGCGCCAAGCTGCGCTACCTCCCCCACAAGGGGGGAGGTGAGGGCGGTGAGGCCCGGGTCCTCCACCGCGATGGCGGGGATCACCAGTGGCTCACTTCTGACGGCCTGCGTACCCCCCTCATAGCTTCGCTAGGCGCCAGAGGCGCCAAGCTGCGCTACCTCCCCCGCAAGGGGGGAGGTGAGGGCGGTGAGGCTCGGGGTCCTCCACCGCGATAGCGGGGGAGGGGGACCAGCGGCTCACTTCGGGGTGGTGGGTACCCCCCACCTGGCTGCGCTACCTCCTGCGCAAGGGGGGAGGTAGGGCGCGCGGGGGGCGATCGCCGCCGGCTTTAGTCGTCGGTGGTGGCCATTTGGGAGAGGAGTTTGCCGCGGCCTCGCAGGCGCAGGATCATGGGGATGACGAGGGCGAGGAAGGCGAGGGTGAGGAGGGTGGCGGAGATCGGCGAGGTGAAGAGCACGGTGACGTCGCCCTGCGAGATCGCCAGGGCGCGGCGGAGCTGCTGCTCGGCCATCGGGCCGAGGATGAGGCCGATGACGACGGGCGCGATGGGGAACTGGAAGAGGCGCAGGCCGTAGCCGAGGAGGCCGAAGACCAGCAGCATGCCGAGCTCGACCACCGAGGGGTTGGCGCCGATGGTGCCGAGCGTGGCGAAGGTGAGGATGCCGGCGTAGAGCCAGGGTTTCGGGATGGCGAGCAGCCGCACCCAGAGGCCGATCAGCGGCAGGTTCAGCACGATCAGCATGAAGTTGGCGATCAGGAGGCTGGCGATCAGGCCCCAGACCAGCTGCGGGTTCGAAGTGAAGAGCAGCGGGCCCGGCTGCAGGCCGTATTGCTGGAAGCCGGCCAGCATGATGGCCGCGGTGGCCGAGGTCGGCAGGCCGAGCGTCAGCAGCGGCACCAGGGTACCGGCGGCCGAGGCGTTGTTGGCGGCCTCGGGGCCGGCCACGCCCTCGATGGCGCCGTTGCCGAATTCCTCGGGGTGTTTGGTCAGCTTCTTTTCGGCGGCGTAGGAGAAGAAGGTGCCGATCTCGGCGCCGCCCGCCGGCATGGCGCCGATCGGAAAGCCGATGACGGCGCCGCGCAGCCAGGGCTTCCAGGAGCGGGCCCAATCCTTCGCCGTCATCCACAGCGAGCCGCGGACAGGCTCGATCGAGTCGGGGGCGCGCTTGCCCTGCGCGGCGACGTAGAGGGTTTCGCCGACGGCGAACATGGCGACGGCCATGGTGGTGACCTCGATGCCGTCGAGCAGGTCGGGGATGCCGAAGGTCAGGCGCGCCTGGCCGGTCTGCAGGTCGATGCCGACAATGCCGAGGGTGAGGCCGATGAACAGCGCGACGAGGCCGCGCAACGCCGAGTCGCCGAACGCCGCCGAGACGGTGATGAAGGCCAGCACCATCAGCGCGAAATACTCGCGCGGCCCGAAGGCGAGGGCGAACTTCACCACCCAGGGCGCGAGGAAGGCGAGCGCGATGGTGGCGATCAGGCCGGCGACGAACGAGCCGATGGCGGCGGTGGCGAGGGCCGGGCCGCCGCGGCCGGACTTGGCCATCTTGTTACCCTCGAGCGCGGTGACGATCGAGGCGCTCTCGCCCGGGGTGTTGAGCAGGATCGAGGTGGTCGAGCCGCCATACATGCCGCCGTAGTAGATGCCGGCGAACATGATGAGCGAGCCCGCCGGATCGAGCTTGTAGGTGACCGGCAGCAGCAGCGCGACGGTGGTGGCGGGGCCGATGCCCGGAAGCACGCCGACTGCCGTGCCGAGGGTGACGCCGACCAGCGCGTAGAGCAGGTTGATCGGCTGGATGGCGACCTCGAGGCCCTGGAGCAGCAGGCTGAAAGTATCCATCAGGCGGAGGCTCCGGGGGCGGGCGGCGTCAGCAGGTCGAGGATCAGGTGTTCGAGCGGGCCGGTGGGCAGCGAGAGCTGCAGCACGCGGGCGAACAGGAACCAGATGGCGGTGCAGAGCACGAGGCCGACCAGCAGCGCGAAGGGCAGCGACACCCTGCCGAGCCCGCGCGCGGTGAGGGCGAACATGATGGCGGTGGCGATCGAGAAGCCGACGGTCTTGATCAGCAGCAGCTGGATCAGCAGGCCGCCGACGATCCAGGCGACAGGCGCCAGCTCCTGCGGTTCGCGCTCGGGGAAATCGCCGCGCCAGGCCTCGAACACCGTCCACACCGCGAGGATGCCGAGGCATACGGCGATGACGTAGGGGACGGTCTGCGGGCCGATGCGCGCATAGGCGCCGCCGGTCCCGAGGCGCGCCGCGTCCCAGGCGATGACGGCGCCGAGCAGGGCCAGCGCCGCCGCAATGATGAGCGCCGCCACATCCGGGCGGCGCTTCGGGGCGTGAGGGACCGAAGGTTCGGTCATGGGGAGCTCTTACTCGACCAGGCCGACTTCCTTGAGGATGGCTTCGGTGGCGGCGGTATCGGCGGCGAGCTGGGTCTTGAACTCGTCGCCCGGCAGCCAGGTGTTCATCCAGCCCTTGGTCTCGAGCGTCTTCTTCCAGCTGTCGGAGTTCACCATCTTCTCGACGTCGGCGATGATCGCCTTCACCTGGTCGTCGGAGAGGCCCGGGCCGGCCCAGACGCCGCGCCAGTTCTGCACCACGAGGTCGACGCCGCCGTCCTTGAAGGTCGGGCCGTCGATGATCGCCACCTTCTCCGGCGCCGAGACGCCGATCACCCGCAGCTCGCCGGCCTCGACCTGGCCCTGGAACTCGCCATAGCCGGAGATGCCGACGGTGACCTGGTTGCCGAGCACGGCCGCCAGCGCCTCGCCGCCGCCCGAGAAGGCGATGTAGTTGACGAGCTTGGGATCGACCCCGACCGTCTTGGCGAAGAGCCCGGCGGTGATGTGGTCGGTACCGCCGGCGGAGCCGCCGGCCCACGAGACGGAGCCCGGATCGGCCGTCAGCTTGGCCGTCAGGTCGGCCAGCGTCTTGATCTCGGAGGCGGCGGGGACGACGATCACCTCGTATTCGCCGGTCAGCCGGGCGATGGGGGTGACGGCATCGAGCTTGACGGGCGCCTTGTTGGTGAGGATGGCGCCGACCATGACGTAGCCGCCCACCATCAGGCGGGACGGATCGCCGTTGGCTTCCTGGCTGAACTGCGCCAGCCCGATGGTGCCGCCGGCGCCGGGGACGTTGACGACCTGCACGTTGCCCGAAATGCCTTCGGCGGTAAGCGCCTCCTGCATCGAGCGGGCGGTCTGGTCCCAGCCGCCGCCGGGGGCGGCGGGAGCCATGATGGTGTAGTCGGCGGCAAGGGTGGCGGCAGGCAGCAGCAGGGCGCCCGCGAGCATGGCTGTCGCGACGAGGTGCTTCATGAAGTTCCTCCTATGCCCTGTGGGCAGGGCTTGTGTTGGCCGTTCCGGACGGCGGCCCATCATGCGGTGCGTTGTCGCGTCGCGCAACGGTTCACCACTTCGTGACGCAAACTGTGAAGGATCGGGAGGCGCGGAACGGAGTCGCAATTGTGGCGAACGGGCCGGGGCTGAGTGCTTGATATATAAAGCAAGTCAGCAAAGCTGCCCTATTTGACCTGCGGGTTCCGCCACATTGCTGAATGCCGGCTGAACGGGCCGGTTATTCAAGATTCAGCCGCACTGACCATGTATGGGGCCACCAAACCCGGACACCCCAATCGCTCTTTCAGGAGACGCATCGCCCATGCACCTCGGCAAGAAACTCGCCGTCGGCATCCTCGCCTCGGCCCTCGCCGCCGCCCCCGTATTCGCCGCTGTCGCGGCGGACCCGACCGGCACGTGGCAATCCACCGGCGGCGAAAGCCGCTACAAGGTAACCTATTGCGGTGACGGTCAGCAACTGTGCGCCAAGCTGACCTGGCTGCGCGACGACGCGCGGACCGCGGAGAACCTCGCCTACCTCAACCACTACGTCGTGCAGGGCGCCACCGCCACCGCCGACAACAAGTGGGCCGGCCGCGTGAGCTATGCCGGCGACACCTACGAAGGCAGCCTGACCATGACCGGGCAGAACTCGCTCAAGCTTTCGGGCTGCAAGGGCGTGTTCTGCAAGACCATGAAATTCAGCCGCCTCTGACGGCTGCGACAAGATAGGCAGCCCCAGAACTGCCGAACTGGAATCCCGCGTGAGTCCGCCTCGCGCGGGATTTTTCGTGCCCGGAGTGCAAGGAAAGGGCGCGCTGGGCGCCGATCGGCACTGTCGTAGCAAGTTCGGAGGTGGTATATATCGGGGCTGGCCCTGTATCGGGAGGATACGATGCGCCGTGAGACTGAGTTGTCGAGCGATGCGGTGGCCCTTGTGCTGTATTTGTCGCGCCAGCGACTTCGGCTGGCCCAGGATATACCGCAATCCGAGCTGCGGGCCGTGGTGAACGGCGACGGCGCCCGGCTGGCCGCGGCGATCGCCGAATGCGTGCGCGGCGGCTGGCTGCTGGTGACCCGCTCGTCGCGGACGGAACCGCATTACTCGATGCTGGCCGCGGCCCGGAAGAGCGTGGCCCGATTGCTGCCGAGACTGCAGTGAGTCCCCGCGCCGGCTGGCTGCTGGGCGCGCTCCTCGCCGCCACGCCGGCCGCCGCGGCGACCGACTATGCGCCGCTGCGCCTGCTGATGTCGTGCCTCGGCGAGCCGGCCCCCACGGCGGTGCTCGGCGCCATGGCGGGCGACGGGACGCTCGGCACGCGCACCGGGCCGGGGGAGGATGACGACTATTGCTGGGCGCTGGCGCCGCCGTTCGCGTGGGACGGGATGTCGTTCAGCACGCTCTGCGTCGTTACGGACGAGGCGGGGGAGATCGCGGCGCATCCCGAGTTCTACTGGGCCGGGGCGATGGCGCCCTGGACCGAGGTGTGGCTCATTTCGGCGGCGCCGAAGGCCGAGCTGCTGGCCTGGGCCCGGGCCACGCTGCCGGCCGGCAGCCGCTTCGAGATCGATCCGCCCGGCGCCGCCGCAGGCAGCGCGCTGTCGTGCAGCGAGTGGCGGTTCCCGTTGCCGGGGTGAAGGGCCCGATGGAAGGGGGAACCCCTCACCTCAGCTGCGCCAGGCGGCAGAGCCGCCAAGCTTCGCTATCCTCTCCCGCAAGGGGCGAGGAGGCGTTGCTGGGGGCGCGGCGCCTTGCTGCCCTGACCTCGCGTGCGCCGGCGCCGCCGGGCTTACGGGAAGGCCGGGTGCATGGGGGAGGGGTTGGGGTGGTCCTCCGTGTCCTCGACGTCGCGCTCGGCCTCGACGGTCTTGTCGTCTAAGCGGCCGGTGCCGGGCTGGTCCTGGGTGGTGCCGTCGGGGCGGCGGCCGAGGTCGTCGATGTTGTCGTCCATCTGCTTGCCGGTGCCGGATTCGATGGGGTTGCGCCTGCGCTCGGTACTCATGCTGGCCTCCTTGTGTGGAGGGGCAACGTCGGGTCCGGCGATCGGTTCGACGCCGGTTCTCGGCCGCTGCCGACTGCCGCGGGCAGGGCGGTTTTCGGCGTCGGTTTCCGGTGTGACATTCTGACTTTAGTAACAAAGGCTTAGAGGCCTTGAATTCGTGCGGTTCGTGAGCACATGGGAGGCAGCGCACCGCGCGACCCCCGCAATCATCAGCCAGTCCCCCGGACCACGGGGGCGGAGGAGCTTTGTCCCATGTCGACCGATCGGTTCTGCCGGTCCTGCCACTCGCCTCGTCCGAAGGCCGCCATCCGTTGCCCCTGGTGCCGGATCCCGTACACGGCCGCCCCGCGGCTGCCCGAGCACCTGTACTCCGACACGGCGGGCGAACTGCGCCGCTCGTCGCTCAGGGCGGAGGAACGGGAGTGAGCCGCAACGAGCCGATGCAGCGGCGAACCGTCGTGCGCGGCATGGTGAAGGAAGCGCAGGACCACGAGGTGGCGCTGCGCACCGCCAAGCGGGCCGCCCGACGCTCGTGGTTCGCGCTGCCGGTGGTGCCGCGGATGAGGTAGGGGCCCGAAACGTACCCCCACCCTAGCTGCGCTACGCCGCTGCGCGGCTAGCTGCGCTACCCTCCCCACAAGGGGGAGGGAGGGCGTGGTGGTTGGTGATTGGTATCTGTCCCCGGTCAGTCGGGCCAGAGGGCCCAGGCGAGGGCGGTGGCGGCGAGGAGCCAGATGGCGATGACGGCGGCGAGGCCGGCCCGGCTGACCGGGCGCTCCTGCTCGGCGGCCCGGGCGCGGAACTCGGCCATCAGCGGCGGCGGGATCAGCTTCACCACCAGGAGGATGCCGAGCGGCACGATGAGCAGGTCGTCGAGGTAGCCAAGGACCGGGATGAAGTCCGGGATCAGGTCGACGGGGCTCAGCGCATAGGCGGCGACCACTGCCGCAGTCAGCTTGGCGTAGAGCGGCACCCGCGGGTCGCGCGCGGCGAGCCAGAGCGCCACGACGTCGCGCTTGATCGCCCTGGCCCAGGCCTTGGCTTGCTCGAGCAGCTTCATCGGATCGATCGGGAAAGGCGCGGGGCGGCGGCAGGCATGCCGGCAGCATAGGCGGCTTTCCCCGATCGTGTCTTGCTCTATGGTGCCTCCGCGAGAGACAGAGGAGACGCGTGATGAGCATGGGGACCAGCCTGCCGACCCGGGCATTCGGCCAGACCGGAATGGAGATCACCCGGCTGGGGATCGGCGCCTGGGCGATGGGCGGCAACATGTGGGGCCCGCAGGACGATGCCGACTCGATCAAGGCGATCCGCCACGCGGTGGAACTCGGGATCAACTGGATCGACACCGCGGCGGTCTACGGCAACGGCCACTCCGAGGCGGTGATTGGCCAGGCGCTGCGCGAGATGCCGTCATCCGAGCGGCCGCTGGTGTTCACCAAGGGCGGCATCGTGCGCGACAGCGAGGGCCGGAACCCGCGGCGGATCGGCGAGCGCAACCACCTGCGCGGCGAGCTCGAGGGCTCGCTGCGCCGGCTGGGGGCGGAGGTGATCGACCTCTACCAGCTGCACTGGCCGTCGGACGACGTGCCGCTCGAGGAATACTGGGCGAACATGCTGGAGCTGAAGCGCGAGGGCAAGGTGCGGCACGTGGGGCTCTCCAACCACGACGTGGCGCAGCTGGAGCGGGCCGAGGCGATGGGCCATGTCGAGACGCTGCAGCCGCCTTTCTCGATGATCCGGCGCGACACGGCGGCGGCGATCCTGCCCTGGTGCGCGGCGCACGGCACCGGGGTGATCTGCTATAGCCCGATGCAGGCGGGGCTCCTGACCGGCAGCTTCACCCGCGAGCGGGCGGCGAGCCTGGCGGAAAACGACTGGCGCCGCGGCAGCCCGGAATTCACCGGCGAGCGGCTCGAGCGCAACCTGGCGCTGGCCGACCGGCTGCGGCCGATCGCCGAGCGACGCGGCATCTCGATGGGCACGCTGGCGCTCGCCTGGGTGCTGGCCTGGCCGGGCCTGACGGCCGCGATCGTCGGCGCCCGCTCGCCGGCGCAGGTGAACGGCTGGATCGACGCGGCGCGGTTCGAGGTATCGCCGGCCGACCGGGCGGAGATCGCCGCGGCGATCGAGGCGAGCGGGGCCGGGCAGGGGCCGGTGCGGCCCTGAAGCTGTCGAAAATCGTGGTCGCCATTCGACTGGATGGGCAACCGAACGAAGGAGAGCTTCGATGACACAGTACCTGGTGGCCATTCACCTGCCGGACGACTTCGACCACAGCGTGCCTAACCCGGCGGCGCCCGATATTTCGGCGCTGAACCGCGAGATGGTGGCGGCGGGGGTGCGAACGTTCGTCGGCGGGCTGGCGCCCGTCGGGGCGGCCAAAGCCGTGGTGGTGCGCGAGGGGCGGCCGGTGGTGACCGACGGGCCGTATCTCGAGACCAAGGAGCATGTCGGCGGCTTCTGGGTGCTGGAGTGCGCGAGCGAGGACGAGGCGGTGGAGTGGGGCCGCAAGGCCGCCACCGCCTGCCGCGCCCCGGTCGAGGTGCGGGCGTTCAACTAGCCGCGGTGAGGTGAGGCCATGGGCGAGGTGACGGGCGGGTGCCTGTGCGGTGCGGTGCGCCTGGTGGCGCGCGGCGAAGCGAACCGGGTCGGCGTGTGCCACTGCCTCGACTGCCGCAAGCACCACGGGGCGCTGTTCCACGCCTCGGCGATCTTCCCTGCCGGGGCGGTGACGGTGCGCGGCGAGACGGGCGAATATCGCGGGCGGCATTTCTGCCCGCGCTGCGGCTCGTCGGTGTTCTCGGTGTCGGGCGACGAGGTGGAGGTGCACCTCGGCGCGCTCGACGCCCCCGACCAGTTCCGCCCGACCTACGAGCTGTGGACGGTGCGGCGCGAGGCCTGGCTGCCGGAGTTTCCCGGCACGCGGCGGTACGAGCGGGATCGCGAGGGTTAGGGGCGGAGCGAGGGGCAGGGCGCTGGTAACCCTCCCCCTTGCGGGGAGGGTAGCGCAGCTTGCCGCGCAGCGGCTTGGCGGAGCTGGGGTGGGGGTGTCGGCGAGGCCAGTTGGGGGCCCACTGCGCACCCCCCTCGTAGCTCCGCTAGGCGGCGGAGCCGCCAAGCTGCGCTACCTCCCCCGCAAGGGGGAGGTGGGGCGCTGATCCTCCACCGCGGAGCGGGGGAGGATCCGTGCAGTCGGCCGCTGCGCCGCTCCACGACTCGAGGGCTGTTCAACTGCG
>JBQCFF010000425.1:0-2854 GCA_051959485.1 Devosia sp.
GTGGTCGGCGAGGACGAGCGCCATCATCGCTTCGCCGATCGGCACGGCGCGGATGCCGACGCACGGGTCGTGGCGGCCCTTGGTCACCACCTCGGTGTTTTCGTTGGCGGTGGTCACCGTCTCGCGCGGCGTGATGATCGACGAGGTGGGCTTCACCGCGAAGCGCACGACGACCGGATCGCCGTTCGAGATGCCGCCGAGGATGCCGCCGGCGTGGTTGGACTTGAACCAGGGGCCCTGGTTGCCGGCCCGCATCTCGTCGGCGTTCTCGGTGCCGGTGAGGGCGGCCACCCCCATGCCCTCGCCGATCTCGACGCCCTTGACGGCATTGATCGACATCATCGCCGAGGCGAGGTCGGCGCTCAGCTTGCCATAGATCGGGGCGCCCCAGCCGGGCGGCACGCCGTCGGCCACCACCTCGATCACCGCCCCGACCGAGTTGCCGGCCTTGCGGACGCCGTCGAGGTAGGCCTCCCACTCCTGCGCCGCGACCGGATCGGCGCAGTAGAACGGGTTCTGGTCGACCTGGGCCCAGTCGAAGCGGCTGTAGTCGATCCGGTGCGGGCCGATCTGCACCAGGCTGGCGCGCACCGTGACCTGCGGGATCACCAGCCGGGCGACCGCGCCGGCGGCGACGCGCGCCGCGGTTTCACGCGCCGAGGCGCGGCCCGAGCCCTTGTAGTCGCGGATGCCGTATTTCTGCTGGTAGGTGAAATCGGCGTGGCCCGGCCGGTACTTGTCCTTGATCTCGGAATAGTCCTTGGAGCGCTGGTCGGTGTTCTCGATCATGAGCGAGATCGGCGTGCCGGTGGTCTTCAGCACCCCGTCGCGCTCGTCCTCGAAGGTTCCCGACAGGATGCGGACCAGGTCCTCCTCGCGCCGCTGCGTGGTGAAGCGCGACTGGCCCGGCTTGCGGCGGTCGAGATCGCGCTGGATCACCTCGGCCGAGATCGGCAGGCCCGGCGGGCAGCCATCCACCACCACGCCAAGCGCCGGCCCGTGGCTTTCGCCCCAGGTGGTGAAACGGAAGAGATGGCCGAAGGTGTTGAACGACATGGAGGCGCCCCGGGAATGTCAGGGCGTTCTAGGGGCGACGGGGTAGGGCGTCAATCGAGCCAGTTCTCGACCGCGAGGTTCGGGACGCGGGAGAACTCGCTCAAGTTGGCGGTGACAAGGGTGAGGTCGAGCGAGAGGGCATGGGCGGCGATCAGCAGATCGACCGGCCCGATTGGCTGCCCCGCCGCCACCAGCGCGTGCCGGATGCTTGCGTATTCCCGATCCGCCGGCGCTTCGAGGGCCAGAACCGGCAGTCGGCGAAGCACCACGTCGACCGTCTCGACAAGCCGCAGCGAGCCGGACTTTGCGGCCCCGTATCTCAGCTCACCCGCCACCAGGACGCTGGTACACACGCGATCGATACCGCGTGCTTCAATGACGCGACTGGCCCTGCCATAGGGATCACGGACGACATCCGACACGATGTTCGTGTCGAGCATGAACCTGAACAGGCTCAAAGCTCCACGTCCCGCTGCCTGGGAAGCTCTTCGTCGGAGATGTCGGGGAACTGATCCTCGTTGCCGAGCGGCGGCTGCTGTCGAAGCCAATCCAGCCAGCTCCCGGCAGGATGGACTGGCGAAATGATGAGCTGCTCCCCTCGCTTCTCGATGATCACTTCATCGGCATCGGGCTCAAATTCGACGGGGATGCGCAGCGCCTTGTTGCGGCCGTTGCGGAACAGGTTGACTTTGCGGGCTTCGGCCACCGGCGCCTCCTTGGCATATGCTTTAACATATGCCGCGGTTCCGGCGCTTTCAATCGTCCCAGCTCTGTCCCGCCGGATACACCACGCTCCGGCCGTCGATGAAGTGCACGACGGAGTCCTGCGGCGGGAACCAGTTCACCGTGCGTTCGGCCGGAAAATCCTCGATCAGGCGGCGGAGGATACGGAGGATGCCGCCGTGGGCGACGACGACGGCCGGGCCGCGCAGTTCGGCCGCGAAGCTCAGCACCCGCTGGGCGACGTCCTCGTAGCTCTCGCCCTGCGGCGGGCGGAAATCCCAGAACGAGGCGTCGCGCTCGCCGGCGATGGCCATCTCGCCGGCCGAGAGCTCGGCGTGCAGCCGGCCTTCGTAGACGCCGAACGACACCTCCACCAGGCGCCGGTCGGGCGCCGCCACCGGCAGCTCGACGTCGAACGCGGCGCGCACCCGGTTCATCGTCTCCGTGGTGCGGCCGAGCGGCGATACGTGCCAGGTGAACTCGTCCGGCCGGCGGCCGTCGCGCTCGAACAGCTGGCGCAGCAGCCTGCCGTTGAGGTCGGCCTGGGCGCGGCCGATGGCGTTGAGCGGAATGTCCCTGCTGCCCTGGTAGCGCCCCTCGGCGTTCCAGTCGGTCTGGCCGTGGCGGATGAAGTAGAGTTCAGGCCAGACGAAGGACATTCTTGCGCTCGGTGGGGTTCAACAGTCAGGCAGTGGCGCCGGCTTCGGCCTCGTCATCGACATGCATGCCGATGATGCTGAAACCGCAATCGACATACTGGACCTGGCCGGTGACACCCGAGCTCAGGTCGCTGAGCAGGTAGAGCGCCGCGGTACCGACCTCGTCCTGGGTGACGTTGCGCTTCAGCGGCGAGGCCTTCTCCTGGAAGTGCAGCATGGTCCTCAGCCCGGAGATGCCCGAGGCGGCGAGCGTCTTGATGGCGCCGGCCGAGATCGCGTTGACGCGGATCCCCTGCGGGCCGAGGTCGTGCGCCAGGTAGCGCACCGAGGCCTCGAGCGCGGCCTTCGCCACGCCCATGACGTTGTAGTTCGGCACGTATTTCTCGGCGCCGTAATAGGTGAGGGTGAGCAGCGAA
>JBQCFF010000426.1:0-5028 GCA_051959485.1 Devosia sp.
AGCGCCTGGTTGGCGTTGAGCCGGGGGTCGCAATAGGTGTTGTAGCGATGCGACAGGCCGGCCTCGGTGACCGCCGCGACGCCGCCGCCGGTGCACTCGGTCACGTCGTCGCCCGTCATCTCGATATGGATGCCGCCGGCATGGGTGCCCATGGCGCGGTGGACGTCGAAGAAGCCCTTGACCTCGGACAGCACGCGGTCGAAGGGCCGCGTCTTGTAGCCGTTCGATGCCTTCACCGTATTGCCGTGCATCGGATCGCAGCACCAGACGACGGTCTGGCCCGAACGCTGCACCGCCTCGACGAGCCGCGGCAGGTGCTCCTCCACCTTGTCGGAGCCGAAGCGCGAGATCAGCGTGATGCGGCCGGGCACGTTCTCCGGATTCAGCCGGTCGAGCAGCTTCAGCAGGTCGTCCGAAGCGAGCGACGGCCCGCACTTGATACCGATCGGGTTGCGGATGCCGGCGAAGTATTCGACATGCGCGCCATCGGGCTGGCGGGTGCGGTCGCCGATCCACAGCATGTGGCCGGAGGTCGCGTAGTACTCGCCGGTGATCGAGTCGCGGCGGGTCAGCGCCTCCTCGTAGCCGAGTAGCAGCGCCTCGTGGCTGGTGTAGAACTTGGTCTCGCGCAGCGACGGCGTGTTCTCGCCGGTCAGGCCGAGGGCCCGCATGAAGTCGATGGCGTCGTCGATCTTGCGAGCCACTTCCTCGAAGCGCGGATAGGCCTGGCTGTCCTTCATGAAGCCCATGGTCCACTCGTGCACCCGGGTCAGGTCGGCGTAGCCGCCCGACGCGAAGGCGCGCAGCAGGTTCAGGGTCGCCGCCGACTGCCGGTAGGCGAGCAGCAGGCGCTCCGGATCGGGCACCCGCGCCTCGGGGGTGAAGGCGATGTCGTTGATGATGTCGCCGCGGTAGCTCGGCAGCGTCACGCCGTCGATGGTCTCGGTATCGGCCGAGCGCGGCTTGGCGAACTGCCCGGCGATGCGGCCGACCTTCACCACCGGCTTCGACGCCCCGTGGGTCAGCACGATGGCCATCTGCAGGAAGACGCGGAAGAAGTCGCGGATGTGGTCGGCGCCGTGCTCGGCGAAGCTCTCGGCGCAGTCGCCGCCCTGCAGCAGGAAGGCCCTGCCCTCGGCGACGTCGCCCAGTTGATTCTTCAGCTCGCGCGCCTCACCGGCGAACACCAGCGGCGGGAACTTGCGCAGCTGCGCCTCGACGCCTTCCAGCTTCGCCTGGTCGGGATAGGCCGGCACCTGCAGGATCGGCTTGTCGCGCCAGCTTTGCGGTGTCCAGTTGTTCGTCGCCATCGTCATGTCTCCCGGTCGCGGGGGAAGTATCAGGCGAATGGGGCGGTGTGAAGCCTAACGGAAGTCTACTGCTTCACGCCGCCGCGATAGACGTGGCTCGGCTTCTTGAAGGTCACGAGCTCCTCGGCCGCCGTCGGATGCATGGCGATGGCGCGGTCGAAATCCGCCTTGGTGGCGCCCATGGCCATGGGGATGGACGCCATCTGGATGATCTCGGCGGCGCCCGGCCCCAGCACGTGGACGCCCAGCACCTTGCCGCCGTCCCGCAGCGTGATCAGCTTCATCAGCATGCGTTCCGACTTGGTCGAGAGCGTGTTGATCATCGGCCGGAAGCGGGTGACGTACACGTCGATGTCCCCGTGCGTCGCCGCATCGTGCTCGGCGAGGCCGACGGTCGCGACCTCCGGCTCGGAGAAGACCGCGGTGCCGATCAGCGAATGGTCGACCGCGGTCGGCTTGCCGCCGAACACGGTATCGGCGAAGGCCTGGCCCTCGCGGATGGCGATCGGCGTCAGTTGCGCGCGGTTGGTGACGTCGCCGACGGCATAGATCGAGGGCACGCTGGTGCGCGAATAGGCATCGACCTCGATGGCGTTGAAATGGTTGGTCTTGACCCCCGCCGCCTCGAGCCCCAGCCGGCGGACGTTGGGGGTGCGGCCGGTGGCGAACAGCACCGCGCCGAACGGGGCGTCGACACCGTCCGAAAAGCTGACCACGACGTCGTTGCCGGCCTTGCGCAGCCCCAGCACGTTGGTCTGGTAGATGAGCTTGATGCCACGCGCCGTGAGGCCGGCGTCGAGGCTCTCGCGCACGTCCTGGTCGAAGCCGCGCAGCACCATGTCGCCGCGATAGACGATCGTGGTGTCCACCCCCAGCCCGGCGAAGATGGTGGCGAACTCCACCGCCACGTAGCCGCCGCCCTCGATCAGGATCGAATGCGGCAGCTGCTCGAGATGGAACGCCTCGTTGGAGGTGATGCCGAGCTCCTTGCCCGGGATGTCGGGGATGTAGGGATGCGCGCCGGTGGCGACGAGGATGGTCTTCGCCTCGAGCTCGCGGCCGGAGCGCAGCTTCACCGTGTGCGGCCCCGTCAGCACCGCGCGGTCGCGGATGAGCTCGACCTTGGCGCCGTCGAGCCCGGAGACATAGGCCTTCTCCAGCCGGTCGATCTCCTTGTCCTTGTTGGCGAGGAGCGTCGGCCAGTCGAAGCTCGCCTCAACGTTCCAGCCGAAGCTGGGCGCCAGCTCGAACAGGTCCTTGAAGCGCGAGCCATAGACGAACAGCTTCTTGGGCACGCAGCCGCGGATCACGCAGGTGCCGCCCACCCGGTATTCCTCGACGACCGCCACCCGCGCGCCGTGATTGCCGGCCACCCGGGCCGCCCGTACGCCGCCCGAACCGGCGCCGATCACCACGAGGTCATAGCTGTCGCTCATCACCGTCTCCAGACAAGAAAAAGCCCCGCTCGCCGGCGGGGCTCTTACTCAGATAGGGTCGATGACCTCAGGTGTCGATACCCTGGGCCTTCAGCTCGGCGCGCACCTTGGCGAAGAACTCCTTGGCGAGGTTCACCGAGAAGATGTTCATGATGCGCTGCAGCGAGGGGTTCAGGTCGGCGTTGGCCTTGGACAGCTTCTGGCCGGCCGGCGTCGAGTAGAAGTCGACGATCTGCTGCAGTTCGTCCTGCGTGAAGGCTACGGCATAAAGCCGCGCCATCTGGTCGAACAGGTCGCCCTTGCGGTCCTTGTAGGACGCGATCACCGTCTCGATCGCCTTGTTCAGCGGCTCGGCGATCTCGGGGTTCTGCGGCAGCAGCTGCTGGTAGGTATTGATGCCGGCGCGGACGATCGACGTCTCGTAAATGCCGCCATGGTCGGTAAGGTCGATATACTTGCGCGCCAGCGCCAGCGTCTCGGGCGAGACTTCCTGCGGCTGTGCGGCGGCGGGCTGCTGGTCCTGCGCCAGCACGGGAACGGCCACCCCGGCCGAAACGGTCAGCGACAGCAGAGCGGCGAAGACAATCGACGCGCGCTTGATGGAAAAGGTCATCGGCGTGTGGCCCATCTGGTTGAAACCCCTGACACGCCCATCTACCGGACGGGGTTGCCCGCGTCCAGAACCTCGATTCCTTCGGGGCCTGCAATGTAGGCCCGCCGGCATAGGCCGATGAACAAACCGTGCTGCACCACGCCGGCGATCTCGAGCAGGGCGTTGGAGAGCGCTTCTGGCGCAGGAATACGGCCAAAAGAAGCATCGACGATGAGGTTGCCGCCGTCGGTGACGTAGCGCTCGCCGCCCCGCATGCGGAAGCCGACCGGCCCCTCGCCGCCGAACCGGTGCACCACCTGCCAGATCGCCTTGAGCGTCGCCCCGGCGCCGAACGGATTGACCTCGATCGGCAGCGGGAAGCGGCCCAGCACGTCGACCTTCTTGCTGCTGTCGGCGATCACCACCATCCGCTTCGAGGCCGCGGCGACGATCTTCTCGCGCCACAGCGCGCCACCGGCGCCCTTGATCAGCGCCAGGCCGGGGCCGATCTCGTCGGCGCCGTCGACGGTGAGGTCGAGCTCGGGCGTATCGTCGAGCGTGGTCAGCGGAATGCCGAGGCCACGGGCCTGCGCCGCCGTCGCCTCGGAGGTCGGAACGCAGATCACCCGCAGGCCGCGCTGCACCTCGGCGCCCACCAGGTCGACGAAGTGCCGCGCCGTCGAGCCGGTGCCGAGCCCCAGCCGCATGCCGGACTGCACCTCGCTGAGCGCGGCGCGCGCCGCTTCTGCCTTGAAATCGTCACTCACGTCGTGGCCCTCCCGTGGCGGCCGATAAAGAGCGGCGGGGCGGGCAAGTCAAGCCGGCGACTCACGCAGATGTCAGTGGCAAATGTCGCTTCGCCGCAACACAATGTCGCAGGAATGTTCGAGGGGTGTCCGAATCGTGGCAAGTGCCGTTCCGGAGCCATTCCGAACAGTCTATCAGGTCGGGACTCAGGGCCCGCGCGTGGGCACAATCGTCAAGAGGCGCAGTTTGACTAAGATGACCAAGATGAGGCTCGTGTTCGCCGCGCTCGTGGCGGCTCTGCTGAGCATTGCACTCGTTGCACCGGCCACGGCGGCCCGGATCTACAATCCCGACACCAACACCTGGGAAGACGCGACGCAGGTCAAGGCGCGCGCCAAGCGCGGCAGTTCCATCCCGAAGGAAGTCGTTGCCTACCAGACCAAGTACAAGCCCGGCACCATCATCGTCGAGACTGCGGAGCGGCGGCTGTATCTGGTGCTCGAGGATGGCAAGGCGCTGAAATACGGCATCGGCGTCGGCCGCGACGGCTTCCGCTGGTCGGGCCAGCACAAGATCACCCGCAAGGCCGAGTGGCCGGGCTGGACGCCGCCGGCGCAGATGCGCAAGCGCGTGCCCGACCTGCCGGCCTACATGCCCGGCGGCCCCGACAATCCGCTCGGCGCCCGGGCCCTCTACATCGGCTCGACCCTCTACCGCATCCACGGCACGTCCGAGCCCTGGACCATCGGCCAGGCCGTCTCGTCGGGCTGCATCCGCCTCACCAATGACGACGTGACCGACCTCTACGAGCGGGTCCGGGTGGGCGCGCTGGTGGTGGTGCACCAGTAAGCGGCTCAGCTTTGCCATGATCGGGGCTGGCCTGCGGGCCGGCCCTTTTTTGTCGATCATGGTGGAGGTCCCTGCCCCGCTGCGGTATGACTGG
>JBQCFF010000427.1:0-6365 GCA_051959485.1 Devosia sp.
GAGGGGGCGCTGCGGGCCCGGCTCGGCGATGTCATGGGTGCCGATTTCGGCGAGAACGCCGTGCCGCTTGCCACCGTCCGGCACGGGCTGGTGGTCACCGGCCTCGCCGGCCTGCCGACCTACACCCGGGCCAACTCGCTCAGCCAGTATTTCTTCGTCAACGGCCGCTCGGTGCGCGACAAGGTGCTGGTCGGCGCGGTGCGCGCCGCCTATGCCGATTTCGTCTTCCGCGACCGCTTCCCGGTGGTGGCGCTGTTCGTCGCCGTCGATCCTGCCGACGTGGACGTCAACGTCCATCCGGCCAAGGCCGAGCTCCGCTTCCGCGACGCCGGCGCCGTGCGCGGCGCCGTCATCCGCGCCATCGGCGAGGCGCTGGCCGCCGCCGGCTACCGCGCCTCCACCACCGTGGCCGAAGACGTGGTCTCGGCCTTCCGCGTGCCGGAGTTCGCCGGTGCGGTGACGGCACCGGAGCGGGCCAGCCCCCCCTCGACCGCCCACGGCAGCGCTCCAGCTGCTTTCCCGGGTGGAGGCTCATCGGCGCCCCGCTTCGCGGGCCTGGCCGAGCCCAGTGCACGCTTCGAAATCGCGCCCGTGCCCGTTGACGAGCCGCCGGCCGACTACCCGCTCGGCACCGCACGGACCCAGATGTTCGACAACTTCATCGTCGCGCAGAACGGCGAAAGCCTGCTGCTGGTCGATCAGCACGCGGCGCACGAGCGGCTGGTCTACGAGCGCTTCAAGGCACAGCTCGCCTCCGGCCCGGTAGCCAGCCAGCTGCAGCTCATCCCGGCGGTCATCGAACTGCCGGAGGAGGATTGCGCCCGCCTGGCCGACGCCGCGCCGGTGCTCGAGCGGCTAGGCCTCTACCTCGAGCGCTTCGGCGCCCGCGCCGTCGCCGTGCGCGAGACCCCGGCGCTCCTCGGGCAGGCCGACATCGACGGCCTGGTGCGCGACCTCGCCGACGGCCTCGCCGAATGGGAATCCACCGCGGCACTGGCCGACCGGCTCGAGGCGATCATCGGCCGCATGGCCTGCCACGGCTCCGTCCGCTCCGGCCGCCGCCTGAAGCTCGAGGAAATGAATGCGCTGCTCCGCGAAATGGAAGCCACCCCGCACTCCGGCCAATGCATCCACGGCCGCCCCACCTACGTGGAGCTCAGGAAAGCGGACATCGAGCGGCTGTTCGGGCGCACACGCTAGGCTGGCGCAGTGCCCCGACCTCGTGGTTCGACAAGCTCACCATGAGGTCCGAAAGGTCGGTGCTGCTGCAAGCGGCCCCAGGCGTAAGTCGCCCTCATCCTGAGGCCCAAGAGCCCTCATCCTGAGCTTGTCGAAGGACGAGGGCGCCACACGGGCATCATTCAGGCCGGCCGGATGAAATACATCGCCGCGACTCCGTACTCCCGCCGGTCGTCCACCACGAAGCCCTGCGGCAGCGCCAGTTCCGCCTCGGCCGCTTCCTCCAGCACGATCGTGGCATCCGCCGCGAGCCACCCACCGTCCCGCAACGAGGTCAGGGCCTGCTCGCCCAGCCCCTTGCCATAGGGCGGGTCGAGGAACACCAGGTCGAACGGCCCCATCGTCCCCGCGAGCCCAAGCGCGGTCGCGTCGCGCCGCAGCAGCTTGGCGATGCCGCCGGCCCCGAATGCCTCGATATGGTCGCGGATGATGCCGCGCGCCTCTGCCCCGGTATCGACGAACACCGTACTCGTGGCACCGCGCGACAGCGCCTCGAGTCCCAGCGCCCCGGTACCGGCGAACAGGTCGAGCACCTTCAGCCCATCGAGATGCACGCCGATGCGGCTCGCCAGGATGTTGAACACCGCCTGGCGGGCCCGATCGGATGTCGGGCGGATGCTCTCGTCCGCCGGCGACAGCAGCGCCTTGCCACGGAACTTGCCGGCAACGATGCGCATCATTTACCCGCGCGGCTTCTTCGGTCCGCGCGGCCTGTCGCCGCCGGGGCGGCCGCCCGGCTTGCCCGCAAACGGCTTGCCGCCGCGCGGGCCGGCCGGCTTGTCGCCGAAACCCTTCTTGCCGGCGGTGTAGGTGCGCGCCGGGCGCTCGCCGCCTTCGCGGGGCGGCCGGGCGCCGTGGGGCTTCTTGTCGCCGAAACTGCGGGCCGGGCGATCGCCGGCGTCACCACGGGGGGCGTAGGGCTTCTTGCCGAAGCCCGGCTTGTCGCCGTAGCTGCGAGCCGGACGGTCGCCGGCGTCACCGCGAGGGGCGTAGGGCTTCTTGCCGAACGCCGGCTTGTCGCCGAACTTGCGCGGGGGACGCGCCTCGCCACCCTCGTCGAAGGGCCGGGCCGAGCGGGTGCGCGAAGTGAAGCTGCGGGCCGGACGCTCGTCACCGTCACGCGGCGGGCGCGGGCGGTCGCCGAAGCCCGGCTTGTCGCCGAACTTGCGGGGCGGACGGTCGCCATAGGGCTTGTCACCGCGCGGCGGCCGAGCGCCGAACTTCTTGCCGCCGGCAAAGCCGGGCTTGTCGCCGAACTTGCGGTCGCCGAAGCTCTTGCGCGGGCGCTCGTCGCCCTCTTCGCGCGGCTTGCGCGGCCGGGTGTCGTGGTGCTCCGGGCGGCCGAAATTGCGCGCCGAGCTGTCCTCGGGGTCCCAGCGTTTCTCGCCGCGCTCGGGCCGCTGCGGCTTCAGCTCGATCTCGCCCTCGGTGCCGTCATCGAAGTGGACGGTGCGGATGTCGCGCTCGCGTTCGGGCCGCGACTCGGCCGGACGGGCAGGGCGCTTCTGGTACCGGCCGGGGCGATCCTGCCGCGGCGCCTCGGCGCGGGCGGCAGCCGCCAGGGCCTCGGTTTCGTCGTCCTCGAAACGGAACTGCTTGTCCCGCGACTTGCGCGGCGAGTCCTTCTCGATCGGTGCCTTGCCCGGAGCCGCGGCGCGGAGCTTCGGGTTGGTCGGCTTCTTCTGCGCCGCGACCTCCGGCATGTCGCTGTCGAAGTCGGCGCCCGCCTCGGCGGCGAGCCGCTTGCCCAGCTGTTCGCGCAGCACGCGCGCCGGCACCGTCTCGACCTCGCCCTCGGCCAGATCGCCGAGCTGGAACGGGCCGTAGCTGACGCGGATCAGCCGGTTCACCTGCAGTCCCATGGCGCCCAGCACGTTCTTGACTTCGCGGTTCTTGCCTTCGCGCAGGCCGAGCACCATCCAGGTGTTCGAGCCTTGCGTGCGCTCGAGGATGGCGTCGATCGGGCCGTACTGCACGCCCTCGACTTCGATGCCGTCCTTCAGCCCGTCGAGTTGCTCCTGCGTCACCGAGCCGAAGGCGCGCACGCGGTAGCGCCGCAGCCAGCCGGTGGCGGGCAGCTCGAGCACCCGCTTCAGGCCACCGTCATTGGTGACCAGCAGCAGCCCCTCGGTGTTGATGTCGAGCCGGCCGATGGACACGACGCGCGGCAGGCCCTTCTCGGCCAGCGCCTCGAAGATCGTGGGACGGCCCTCCGGGTCCTTCTCGGTCACCACCAGGCCCGCGGGCTTGTGGTAGAGCCAGACGCGGGTGCCCTGGCGCGCGGCCAGCGGCTCACCGTCGACCTTGATCCGGTCGCTCTCGGAGACGTTGAAGGCCGGCGTCAGCACCTTCTTGCCGTTTACGGTGACGCGGCCATCCTTGATCCAGCCTTCGGCGTCGCGGCGCGAGCAGAGGCCCGAACGGGCAATGACCTTGGCCAGGCGGTCACCTGCCATGGGGGTGACTGGGGAATCGGACATCGATGTAAACTCCTGCGGGACCGCCCTGAGCAAGGGTCGGTCAGCGCATCTTTCGAGTTGAGATTAGTTCGCCTTCGCGGCGAGAGCCTTGCGGATCTCAGGCGGGCACGCTTTGTCGTCGAGGGGCACCAGTTCGCCATTGGCGGCCAGGCAGACGGTGTCCTTGCCCTTGACGGTGGTGAAGTATTCTTCGGGCGGCAGGTAGAGCGGCCGGGGGCCACCCTTGAGCTGGGCCGCGGTGAAGCGGGCGGTGAGCTGCTTGGCCTCGGCATCGGTCAGCGGCCGGCCGTCGAGGGTGCGCAGGTCGACCACGCGGGCGTTGCGGAGGCGCTTGATGTCGTCGCTGCTGAGGCCGCTGGCGTCGATCTGGGCGTTCGCGGAGTCCTTGGGCAACAGGGCCTCGGCGGAGTCCGCCTTGGCGTCCACCGGCGGCGGCAGCGAAGCGGTCTTGGGCAGCACGAGCGGCCCGCGGGGCTGAATGTTCTCGTCCTTGGCCTCGCGCTCCATCATGCCCATGCCCTTCATGGTCTCGGTCATGACTTCGCGCTCGAAGGTGCCCACGTCCGACAGCGCATTGGTGCCTTCGGTGGTGGTGCAGGCGGCGAGGCCGGCGGACAGAATCAGGCCCAGCGACAGCAATCCGGCACGGGACACGGCTTTGAGTGCGGGCCGCCGCCCGGACAGCATATGCAGCATGAGACTTCCCTTATACCCCGACAGGTCGGCCTTATAGACCAATGCGCGCCCTAAGGCCAGCTTGAGGCGCCTTTGCGATCAATGGCTTTGCTCGCGCCCGATGCCCACGACATCGAGGATCAGCAGCAACACCCCCAGCGTGATCGCCACATCGGCGACGTTGAAGATGTAGAACGACCATTCCTGCCAGTGAAAGTGAAAGAAATCGGCAACGGCGCCGTAGAGCAGCCGGTCCAGCGCATTGGAAAGCGCCCCGCCGATCACCAGCATCAGCCCGAAGCGCACCAGCGTGTCCGAGGTCCGCCACCACCACGTCCCGAGCGCCGCGATGGCGATCGCGGCCACCAGCCCGAGCGCCCAGACCGGCAGGTCACCCAGCAGGCCGTAGGACACCCCGGTATTCCAGACCAGCACGTAGTTGAAGAACGGCGCGACAGGCACCACCTCGCCACCGCGCCAGCCGGAAAGATCGACCTGCGCGAACTTGTGTCCGCGGTCGAGCGCGAAGGCGAGAAAGCCTAGGAGGAGGGAAGGGAGGTGGTCGCGAAAACTCATGGCGCGGCTACACCCCCACCCTAGCTTTGCTAAGGCCCTGCGGGCCCAGCGGCGCTACCCTCCCCGCAAGGGGGAGGGTGACGATGTTGCTTGCCCACCATCCTTTTCCGATACGCCAACGCCCACCGCCCCCCTTGCGGGGGAGGTAGCGAAGCTTGCCGCGCCAGCGGCCTAGCGGAGCTGGGAGGGGGGGACGCTCCGAGGTCGGCTTCAACCCTGCCGTCCCGCCGCCTTGAGTTCGCGCATCGCCTGCGCGTCGCGCAGCGACAGGTCGGGGTACTCGGGATCGGTCCCCACCTCGGGCAGGATTCGCCACGAGCGGGCGCAGCGCTGGCCCTCGGCGCGTGCGAATACCACCGCCACGCCGTCCACCTCGTCGCTGCGGAACGCGTCCGCCGGGCCCTCGCCCTCGATCACCTCGATGTCCGAGGTGATCGAGACTTCCGCCATGTCGATGCCGCGCACCGCAGCCGCCAGGTCCGGATCGGCGATGTACACCTTCGGCGCGGCCTCGAGCGAGGCGCCGATCACCTTGTCGCGCCGCGCGATCTCGAGCGCGCCAGTGACCGTCTTGCGCACCTCGCGCACCTTTTCCCACCTTTCGGCCAGCTTCTCGTCCAGCCAGCTCTCCGGCAATTCCGGGAACTCGCGCAGGTGGACCGAGGACTCGGCGCCCGGGTACCGCTCCAGCCAGGCCTCTTCCATGGTGAACACCAGGATCGGCGCCAGCCAGGCGGTGAGCGCGTCGAACACCTGGTCGAGCACCGTCAGGCTGGCGCGGCGGCGCACCGAGCTGATCGGGTCGCAGTAGAGCGCGTCCTTGCGGATATCGAAGTAGAAGGCGCTCAGGTCGATGTTCATAAAGTTGCTGAGCGCCGCGACGATGCGCTTGTAGTCGTAGCTCTCGTAGGCCTCGTGCACCACGCCATCGAGTTCCTTCAGCCGGTGCAGCACCAGCCGCTCGAGTTCGGGCATGTCGCGATAGTCCACATTCTCCTCGGCCTTGCGGTGCGCCAGGTTGCCGATGAGCCAGCGCACGGTGTTGCGCAGCTTGCGGTAGCTGTCGACGGTGGAGTTGATGATCTCCTTGCCGATCCGAAGGTCGTCCGAATAGTCGGACTGCGCGACCCAGAGGCGCAGGATATCGGCGCCGTACTGCTTGATCACGTCCTGCGGGGCGGTGGTGTTGCCGAGCGACTTCGACATCTTCTTGCCCTCGCCGTCGAGGGTGAAGCCGTGCGTCAGCACGCTGGCATAGGGCGCAAAGCCGTTCGTCGCGCAGCTCTCGAGCAGCGACGAGTGGAACCAGCCGCGGTGCTGGTCGGAGCCCTCGAGGTACATTCCGGCCGGGAACTGCATGTCCGGCCACTTCTGCGGGTTGCGCAGCACCCACGA
>JBQCFF010000428.1:0-16245 GCA_051959485.1 Devosia sp.
CGAACCGGAGGTCGGCATGAAAGGCGAAGCACAGGTCATCGAGCGACTCAACGAGGCGCTGTTTCTTGAGCTCGGCGCGGTGAACCAGTACTGGGTGCATTTCCGCATCCTGCAGGACTGGGGCTACACCAAGCTGGCGGCCAAGGAACGGGCCGAGTCGATCGAGGAAATGCACCACGCCGACAAGCTGATCGAACGCATCATCTTCCTTGAGGGCCATGCCAACCTGCAGCGCGTGGCGCCGCTCCGCATCGGCCAGACGATCAAGGAAGTGCTCGAGTGCGACCTCGCCGGCGAGTACGACGCGCGCAAGGCCTACAAGGCGAGCCGCGAGCTCTGCGAGTCGCTGGGCGACTACGTGAGCAAGAACCTGTTCGAGGAGCTGCTGGCGGACGAGGAAGGCCATATCGACTTCCTGGAAAGCCAGCTGCAACTGCTCAACACGATCGGAGCGGAGAAGTACGGACAGCTCAACTCGGATTCAGCCGACAAGGCCGAGTAGCACGAACAACCGCGCCATGAAGTTGGGCCGCCGGTCGTCTGACCGGCGGCTTTCTTGTTTGGTTCTGTCGGTTTTTGCTGCACTCCACCCTAGCTTTGCTAAGTCGCTTCGCTTCTAGCGACGCTACCCTCCCCACAATGGGGAGGGAGGCAGGGCAGGGGTCAGTCAAGCAACGGGCTCTCCCTCCCCCTGAAGGGGAGGGGACGTGCGGTTTAGTTCACGAACGCGATCGCGGTGACGCCGCCGCTCGGGATGGGCTGGCCGAAGGCGGTGAGGTCACCGTCGGGGCCGATGCGGAACAGGCGGATGTCGTGGCTCTGCTGGTTGCCGACCGCCAGCACGTTGCCGGACTTGTCGATATCGAAGTCGCGCGGCCAGTCGCCCTGGGTCGAGGTGGTGCCGAGGAGGCGGGCGATGCCGTCGTCGCCGATGGCGAAGCGGGCGACCGAGTTGTGCCCGCGGTTGCCGGCATAGAGGAACTTCCCATCCGGCGTGAGCTTCAGCGCCGAGCCCGAATTGCCGGCGTGGCCGCCCGCGGGCAGGGTGGATTCGGTGTGCAGGAGGGTGAGCACGCCATCGGCCGGATCGTAGCTGAAGGTCGACAGGGTCGAGCTCAGTTCGTTCACGGCATAGAAGAAGCGGCCATTGGGGTGGAAGGCCAGGTGGCGGGGGCCGGCGCCGGCGGGCACCTCGGCCTTGCGCTTGAAGGTGATGGCGCCGTTGTCGAAGCCGTAGATCATCACCCCATCGAGGCCGAGGTCGGCGACGAGCAGGTGACGGGCGTCGGGCGACCAGACGGCGCAGTGCGCATGCGAGCGTTCCTGGCGCTGCGGGTTCGGCCCGCTGCCGGAATGCACGGCTTCGCCGCTCACCGGCCCAAGGCCGGCCTGGCTGACGGGATACACGGCGACGCCGCGGTCGGGCGGAGTTCCGGCGGCCAGCGTCGAGTAGTTGGCGATGGCGCCGAAGCGGCCGTCGGGCGAGAAGTTGAAATGGCAGGTGATGGAGCCGCGCGTCGCCTGCTTGTTGAGGTAGGTCAGCGCGCCGGTCGCCCGGTCGATGGCGTAGAGGATGGCGTTGCCCTCGTTCCAGCCGTCGACCTCCTCGACTGCGCCGAGCAGCGTGCCGTCGGGGGAGACCCTGACGTAGCTGGGGTTGTCGATGCCGGTGGTGACGCCGAGCTGCTCGGCGGCGCCGGTTTCACTGTCGATCGACCAGGCTTCGATGCCCTTGCCTTTGACGTCGGGGGCGTGGCCGACCGCCCGGTTGGTGCAGCCGGTGAACATCAGGAGCTTTGTCAAGATAGCCTCGAGAATGGAGTGCGGGGCGGGTTGTTGCGGTCGCGGTTATGGGAAGTGGCGTCCGCCGCCGTCAAGCCGGCCTTGCGGAGGATGGCGCCTTACCCCGGCAGCGGCGCCGTTTCCCAGCTCGCCATGTCGCGCAGGTCGCGCGAGAAGTACTTGCGGAAGATCGGCATGAAGGCAGCGCCGAGCGGCATGGCGTCGTGACCGAGGCGGCCGGCCCGGAGGCGCGGCCGATTGCGGGTTGTCGCCGGCAGGCCATCGAAGGCGCGCTCCGTTTCGCCCAGCAGGCGCTCGATGAGGGGCCTGGGCATGACGCCGTCGACTATGGTCATCTCCAGCTCGATCACGGCCGAGGTGTTCAGGATGATCTCGGCCAGCGCCACGCCACATTCTTCGAGCCAGGGCGCGACATGCGGCTCCCACTCGGCCCAGGGCCAGTCGAGCGGATTGGTGGCCGGCATGGCGATGCAGGCGGTGGCGAGACGCCGCTCCAGCGAGCGCAACGATCCCATGTTGTGGCCGAGGTCCCGGTCGCCGTCGGGCCGGTAGACCAGCATCGAGCCGAGGTTCCCGGAGTTGCCGGTGGGGCCCTCCCAGAGGGTGTGCTCGGCGACGAGGCCCGCGCTCAGGAACGTTCCGACATACAGGTAGGCGAAGCTGGTGGGGCGGGGGGACGGCATCATCACCAGTTCGGCCCAGCAGGCGGCATTGCCGTTGTTGACCCATATCGTGGGAAGGCCGGTGGCCTTCTCGAGCTCGGTGCGCAGGTCGAGCTTCTGCCAGATCAACTGGTGCTCTGGCGGGGCGCCGAGTGTCTCGATGTGCCGGTCGATGTTGGAGGGGCCTGCGAGGCCGATGCCGATCAGGTCGCGGCGCTGCGCCGGCTCGAGCTGGCCGAGTATGGAATCGAGGGCGGAACGCAGCTCGCCCGTTACCGTCTCGCCGTCAAGCCAGGCGAAGTCGCGCCGGTAGCGGGCGAGTGGCCGGGCGCCCAGGTCGACCACCACGATGTCGATGTGCTGCCAGCCGACGTAGCAGCCGATGGCGTAGGCGGCGTCGAGCTTCAGGAAGAGCGGCGTGGCCGGCTGGCCGCGGCGGCCGCGCAGCACCTCTCCGCGGGTGAGCAGGCCATCGCCCTCGAGCTCGGCCACGATCGCCGAGGCGGTCTGCGGCGCGAGGCCGGTGCGGCGGGAAACGTCGGCGTTGGAGATTCCGGGGTTGAAGGCAATCGTCGTGAGCACGGCACGACGGTTCGCGGCGCGCAAGCTTGCGTGCTGCACGCCCCGGCCGGCGGGCTCAAAGAAATCGGTCACTTCGCAGACCCTCGCACCCACGATGTCCTGGATGCAGGCAAATAGACCAAGGCTCGCCGCTGGCTGCGGCGAGCCGGTTTTTCCGATTCTGCGTCCGGCCATAGTAAGTGACAGCCGGGATTGGCGCGTCAACCCGCCATGATCAGATTCGGCACTACCAGTTGGTGACCGAGCCGTCGCGGCGGCTGAGCATCGGCGCCTGCCAGTACTTGAAGCTCTGCTTCTGGATCAGCGCCTCGTTGACCTCCACCCCCAGGCCGGGGGCATCGCTGACGGGGTAGTGGGCCCCCTCGAGCCGGGGCTGGACCGGGAAGAAGTCGGAGTTGTCGAAGCCGAGGTGGGTTTCCGCCGGGCTGGAGCGGGTCTCGAGCCAGCTGAAGTTCGGCACCGCGGCGGAGAAATGCACCGTCGCGGCGGTGCAGACCGGGCCGAGCGGATTGTGCGGCATCATGTCGACATAGTGGGCCTCGGACCAGCCGGCCACCTTCATCGATTCGGTCAGCCCGCCGACATTGCACACGTCGATGCGGTTGAACTGATGGATGCCCCGCTCGATGAAGGGCAGGAACTGCCACTTCGACGCGAACTCCTCGCCGATGGCGAAGGGAATGTCGGTCAGGGTGCGCAGCGATTCATAGGCCTCCGGCGTCTCGTCGCGGATCGGCTCCTCGAGGAAGTCGAGCGTACCGGACGGCATCTTCTGGCAGAAGCTCGCGGCCTCGGCGACGGAGAGGCGGTGGTGGTAGTCGATGCCGAGCACGACTTCCTCGCCGAGCGCCTCGCGGGCCTTGACCATCCACTTGGCGGTCGGCGCGATGTGCTCGCGCGGCTCGTAGATGGTTTCGCCGTGGCCCGAGGGCGACAGGCGCATGGCGGTCCAGCCCTGCTCGATGAGCATCTGCGCCTGTTCGATCATGGCTTCGCCGGGCTCGCCCGAGGTGGTGGCGAAGGTCGGAATCTTGTCCCGCTGCTTGCCGCCGAGCAGTTCGTAGACCGGTACGCCGAGCGCCTTGCCCTTGATGTCGTAGAGTGCGATGTCGATGGCGGAGATGGCCGCCTGCAGCACCCGGCCGCCCTCGAAATATTGCGAGCGATAGAGCAGCTGCCAGATGTGGCCGATGTCGAACGGGTTCTTGCCGACCAGGATCTCGGCATAGTGATCGAGCGCGCCGGCAACGGCCTTCTCGCGGCCGGAGAGGCCGCTTTCACCCCAGCCGAACACGCCCTCATCCGTCTCGATCTTGACGAGCAACTGGTTCCTGATCCCCACCCAGACAGGATAGGACTTTACGGCAGTTATTTTCATTGTTCGGCTCTGGTTGATCCTGCGGGCGCCATCCTCGATGGTGCCGAGGCGCAGACTTCGACGGGGTCGCGCGCGCGGCGTCAAGACGGCCGAACGGCGAATGCACTCTGGCCGGCGATCGGAGAGATGGAATGGATGCAAGGGACGGCGCGGTACTGGTCACGGGGGCATCCGGCTTCGTCGGACGCAACCTGGTGGCGGCGCTGGCTGCCGACCGGCGTCCCCTCCTCGCGGTGGGCCGCGAAGCCGGCACGGCCGACGCCTCCACCGATTGGAGCGGACTGCTGGGGGGCGTGCGCTCGGTGGTGCACCTTGCGGGGCGGCACGTGGGCGACACGGCAGAGTTCGACCGCGACGTGGAGATGACGCTGAACCTGGCGCGGCAGGCGGCCGCGCACGGGGTCGAACGGTTCGTGTTCCTCTCCAGCATCAAGGTCAACGGCGAGCGCACCGCGCCCGGGCAGGCCTTTAGCGAAACGGACGCACCCGCGCCGGTCGACACCTACGGCCGGTCGAAGCTCCAGATCGAGCAGGCGTTGGCCGGCATGCCCCTGCCGGTAACGGTGATCCGGGCGCCGCTGGTGTATGGACCGGGAGCGCGGGCCAACTTCCGCAAGCTGATGCAGGCGGTGGAGGCCGGGTGGCCGCTGCCCCTGGCGTCCGTGGAGAACCGCCGCTCGCTGCTGGCCGTGGGCAACCTCTGCGACTTCATCATGCGGGCGCTCGACGAGCCGGGCGCGGCAGGCGAGACCTACGTGCTGGCGGACGGGGAGGACACCTCCACGGCGGGGCTGCTGCGGCGGCTGGCCCGGTCGCGTAACCGACCCTCGCGGCTGTTTCCGGTGCCACCAACGCTGCTCGAGCGTGGCCTGCGGCTCGCCGGGCTGGGCGGAGTGGCGGATCGGCTGCTCTGCGACCTGCGGGTCGATATCGGCAAGGCGCGGCGGCTCGGCTGGGTCCCGCCATTCAGTCTGGATGAGGGGCTCGCCGCGGTGTGGCGCGAACCGGGCGAGGCAATAACTCCGGTTCACTGATGCTCCATCGGCAAGCGACGATGGAGTGGGCTGGATTTTTGGTGCCGATGGCCCTAGTTACAGTCGCCCCGCGGGAAGAAAGGCAGGACCCATGGCGACCACCGACATTGCGAGGCGGGTCTACAACCACACGTGGAAGCTCGACCCGATCATCCGCAGCCTGCTCGACACCGATTTCTACAAGCTGCTGATGCTGCAGATGATCTGGGGACTGTACCCCAAGGTCGATGCGACGTTCTCGCTGATCAACAGGAAGCAGTCGGTGCGGCTGGCCGACGAGATCGACGAGGGCGAACTGCGTGCGCAGCTCGACCATGCGCGCACCCTGCGCTTCTCGAAGAAGGAGATGATCTGGCTGGCCGGTAACAGCTTCTACGGCTCCAAGCAGATCTTCTCGCCCGAATTCCTGCGCTGGCTGGAGGGCTTCCGGCTGCCCGAGTATCACCTCGAGCGGCATGACGGTCAGTACGAACTGACCTTTCCCGGCAAGTGGCTCGAAACCACCATGTGGGAGATCCCGGCGCTGGCGATCATCAACGAGCTGCGCAGTCGCGCCGCGCTGAAGGGCTACGGGCCGTTCGCGCTCGACGTGACCTATGCGCGCGCCAAGGCGAAGACGTGGGAAAAGGTCGAGCGGCTGAAGCAGTTGCCGGACCTCCGCATCTCGGATTTCGGCACGCGGCGGCGACACTCGTTCCTGTGGCAGCGCTGGTGCGTCGAAGCGCTGAAGGAAGGGCTCGGCAGCGAGGTCTTCACCGGCACTTCGAACGTGCTGCTGGCGATGGACAGCGACCTCGAGGCGCTGGGCACCAACGCACATGAGCTGCCCATGGTGCTGGCCGCGATCGCGCCGAACGAGGAGGCGCTGATGGCGGCGCCGTATCAGGTGCTGCAGGACTGGGAGAGCTACTACGGCGGGAACCTGCTGATCGTGCTGCCCGATGCGTTCGGCACCGACTCGTTCCTGCGGCAGGCGCCCGACTGGGTGGCGGACTGGACCGGTTTCCGTCCCGACAGCGCGCCCGCCATCCCCGGGGGCGAGCGGATCATCTCATGGTGGAAGGAGCGGGGCCGGGATCCGCGCGAGAAGCTGCTGATCTTCTCGGACGGGCTCGATGTCGACATGATCGAAGAGGCCTACCACCACTTCCACGGGCGGGTGCGCATGGCCTTCGGCTGGGGCACCAACCTCACCAACGATTTCGCCGGCTGCTCGCCGTTCGCCAACCCGCAGCTCGACCCGATCTCGCTGGTGTGCAAGGTGAGCGAAGCGGACGGCCGCCCGGCAGTGAAACTGTCGGACAATCCGGAAAAGGCGACGGGTACGCCGGCAGAGATCGCGCGCTACGTGCGCATCTTCGGCGACAAGGGTCGCGTTTCGCACGCTGTAACGGTTTGAGGTAATATGCGTCTTTCTGCCTGCATCGAGTGGCTGTTTGCCGACGCGGAGGGCCTGCCGGCCCTGCCCGGGACCGCCGAAGGGTCTTTCCCGATCGGCGTGAAGGCCGAGGTTCCCGACCGCATCCGCGCCGCGAAGGCGGCCGGGCTCGACGCGGTGGAGTTCTGGCACTGGTCCAACAAGGACCTCGACGCGGTCAAGGCAGCGCTCGACGAGACCGGGTTGCCGCTCGCGGGCATCCTGTGCGAGCCGATCTCGCCGCTCACCAACCCCGAGGCGCATGGGGCGTTCCTCGAAGGAGTGCGGCGCTCGCTGGCGGCAGCGCAGCGGCTCGGCACCCGGGTGATGATCGCACAGGCCGGTGACGACCAGACGGGCGTGGCGCGGGTGGTGCAGCACGCTGCGATCGTCAAGGCACTGAAGGAAGCTGCGGCGATCCTCGAGGGAACGGGCGTGGTGCTGGCGCTCGAGCCGCTCAACGACCGGGTGGATCACCCGGGCTACTACCTCACCTCGACCCAGGAGGGCCTCGACATCGTCGACGAGGTGTCGCGGCCGGAGGTTAGGCTGCTCTACGACATCTATCATTCGGCGGTGATGGGCGAGCACATCGAGGATGTGCTGAAGGGCCGGCTCGACCGGGTGGTGCACGTGCACCTCGCCGATGCACCGGGCCGGCACGAGCCCGGAAGCGGCGCCATGGACTATGCCGACCGGCTGAACTGGCTGGCGGCACAAGGCTATGACGGGCTGGTCGGGCTCGAGTACCGGCCGGTCGCATCGACGATGGAAAGCCTCGGGTTCCGCGCGGCGCTGTAGGAGATTAGGTGTGGATCGTTGAACGATCCGTGCCTCGATCCGCGCTTCTGTCCACCCGGGATGAGCTTATATCTGATCTCGAAAGCGGCGAGGGTTGCCGCGATGGAGACAAAGCGATGCTCACTCAGATCAAGGGGCTGCACCACGTCACCGCGATGGCGCGCGATGCGGCCGAGAACAACCATTTCTTCACCAAGGTGCTGGGCCTCCGGCGGGTGAAGCAGACCGTCAACTTCGACGAGCCCAGTGTCTATCACCTCTACTATGGCGACGAGGTGGGGACGCCGGGCACGGTGATGACGCATTTCCCGTTCCCGCACATCATCCGTGGCCGGCCGGGCACCGGCGAGGTGGGCACCACGGCGTTCGCCGTGCCGGAAGGCTCGCTGCCCTACTGGACCGAGCGGCTGGATGCGGCGCGCGTCGGCGACCTCGAAACGTCGGAAGGCTTCGGGCAGAAGCGCCTCACCTTCCGGGCGCCGGAGGGCGATTCACTGGCGCTGGTCGAAGTGCCCGGCGATACCCGGATTCCCTGGACCGGCAACGGGGTCGAGGCCGACAACGCCATCCGTGGCTTCCACTCGGTGGCGCTGCGGCTGCGTGACGGCGGGGCGACCGAGGAGCTGCTGAAGTTCATGGGCTACCAGAATGCGGAAAGCTCCAATGGCGTGAACCGGCTGATCCGGCCCGACGGCAACGGCGCGGATTTCCTCGATATCGAGGTGCTGCCCGAGGTCGGACACGCCGATCTCGGCGCCGGTTCGGTGCACCACGTGGCGTTCGCGGTGCCCGACCGCGCGGCGCAGCTCGAGGTGCGCAAGGCGCTGCTGGACACCGGCTACATGGTGACCCCGGTGATCGACCGCGACTATTTCTGGGCGATCTATTTCCGGACGCCGGGCGGGGTGCTGTTCGAGGTGGCGACCAACGAGCCCGGCTTCGATCGGGACGAGGACACGGACCACCTCGGCGAGGCGCTGCAGTTGCCGGCACAGCACGAGCACCTGCGCTCCCGCCTGGAGCAGTCACTGCAGCCGCTCGACGACCCGGCGGAGGTGGCGTGATGGCCGAGGGATATCTCACAGCCGACATCGCCGGTGCGTCCAAGGACGCACCGGCCTTCTTCCTGTTCCACGGCACCGGCGGCGACGAGCACCAGTTCATCGACCTGGCGGCAGACCTGCTGCCGGGGGCGCGGCGCATCGGCGTGCGTGGCGACGTGTCGGAAGGCGGGGCGCTGCGCTACTTCAGGCGCCTGGGCGAGGGACGCTACGACATGGCGGACCTGGCGCGGGCGACGCAGAAGCTGGCGAGTTGGGTGCCCGGGGTGGTGCCCGATGTCGAGCGGATCGCGCTGGGCTACTCGAACGGCGCGAACATCATCGCTGCGACACTGTTCGAGGCGCCGGAGACGTTCGACGTTGCCGTGATCATGCACCCGCTGATCCCGTTCACCCCCGCCCCGCAGCCCGGCCTTCGGGGCAAGCGCATCATCATCACCGCGGGACGCCGCGACCCGATCGTGCCGGTGCATGCGGTGGAGCTGCTGGTGGCCTATCTCAAGGAGCAGGGCGCCGAGGTGACGCTGTTCTGGCACGAGGGCGGACACGAGATCCGGCACGAGGAACTGCTGGCGGTGCGGGATTTCCTCGCCTAGCCCGCGACGTCACCCCACCCTGGCGGAGCCGGGGTGGGGGTACCCGCGTCCAGCTACTCCATGAACACCACCGGGACGCCGGGCTTGACCATCTTGGCGAGTTCGTTGGCGTCCCAGTTGGTGAGGCGGATGCAACCGTGCGACCCGGTCTTGTCGATCTTCGACGGCTCGGGGGTGCCGTGGATGCCGTAGGTGGGCTCGCTGAGGTCGATCCACATCGAGCCGACCGGGCCGTTCGGGCCCGGCGGGATGGTGAGGACCGAGGTGTTGTCGCCCTGCTGGAAGTTGATCTTCGGGTTGTAGGTGTATTCTGGCATCGGCGCCACGCCCTTGACCAGGTGGGTGCCGGAAGGGGAGGGGTTGTCCTCCGAGCCGATGGTCGCGGGATAGGCGGCGATCAGCCGGTCGTCGGCGTCGTAGGCGCGAACCTGGCGCAGGCTCTTGTCGGCTTCGATGCGCGCGACCTGACCGTCTAGGTCGGGGCCGTACGCGGCGGTGGCGATGGTCTCACCAGCCGTGAAGCTGGCGCCCGGGTTGAGTTCGGTGAGCAGGTCCTCGTCCATATGGAAGCGCTCGGCCAGTTCCTCGGGCACGCTCGTGTAGCCAAGGAAGTCGCGCTTGGCCATTTCGGCATAGTCGGTGGGAATGGGCGGCACGATGGCGGCGACGTCGTCGGCGGTGATCACATAGGTGTTCATGACCGGGCCGCCGGATTCCAGCGCCTGCAGCACTTCGGGATCGAGCTGGCCATTGGCCGGCAGGCCACGCATCGCCTCGAAGGCGAAGACGGCCTTGCGGACATTGTCGCCGTCGAAGCCGTCGATCACGCCCGGGGAAGCGCCCACCCGATCGAGCAGCACCTGCAGGCGGACGATCGCCGGGTTCGGCGCGGCTTCGCCCTCGGGTGCGTCGCCCAGCATGGTGAGGCTCGTCAGGTCGGCGGCATTGATCGCATCGGCGGTGATGGCGGGTTGCTGGGCCAGCGCCGGGCTGGCCAAGAGCAGCATGAGGAAGAGAGGCGCGGTGCGCATGGTTTACGTTTCCTTTCACGCCAACAACCGCTTCGCCGCGCTGACGGTTGCGCCCCCCGCTGCCGGCGTGCCGGTTTGGTTAGCATTTGCCTAAAACCTCGCGCTTACTGATAAGCCAGGTCGGCGGACCGGGTGGATGCTGCCCCCGGCGGAGCGAGGAGAGAACGAATGCGCATGATCCTGGCGGGACTGCTGGTGCTGGGCGCCGTGCCGGCGGCGGAGGCGGCGAGCTTCAGTTGCGACAGGGCATCGACGCCGGTGGAAAAGGCGATCTGTTCGAATCCGGAGCTCAGCCGGCGCGACGAGGTGCTGGCCAAGGCCTACGCGACGGCGCTCGGCGGCCTCTCGGACGAAGCCAGGACAGCGGTGCAGGCCGGACAGCGCGCCTGGCTCGACTATGCCGGGCTCGCCTGCACGACCGACGCAAGGCCGTTCAGCGCTCCACTCACCGAAGACCAGCAGGCTTGCCTGGGTACCGTGTATCGGGCGCGGATCGACGATCTTGCGCAGAGCCGGATGCAGGGCGACTGGCGATTCTACCCGGTCACGCGCTATGACCTGGTGGATGATCCCGATCCGGATGCGTACCAGGGCGTGGCCACCAAGGAGATCAGCTCGCCGCGCATCGACGACGACTCGGAGGTGGCCGCCACCTTCAACCAGCTGATGGACGACGCGGACGACCGGGCGCGGCCGGATCCGCAGAGCGAGGACTACCGCACCTCGGACACGACGGAGTCGACGGTGGTCGACGGCGTCAACACGCACCGCATCTCGCTCAGGACCACCTCGTACTGGATGGGGCACGGGGCGGCGCATGGCAACTACGCCATCACCTACGCGCACTACCTCACCGACGAGGAGCGGCTGCTGGAGGCGGCGGACCTGTTCACCGGCGAGGGCTGGGAAGCGGCGCTGGGCCAGCTGGCGCTCGCCGAACTCGACCGGACGGTGGAGGGCGGAATCTGGGACGAGTCGCGAGCGGACGTGCCGGGACTGGCGGCCGACCCCTCGCGCTGGCGGCTGACCGACGCCGGGCTGGAGATCGTGTTCCAGCCCTACGAGGTGACGGCCTACGCCGCCGGCGCGCCGACGGTCACCATCGGCTGGGACAAGCTGGCGGAGTACCTGTCCGAGAACTACTCGGAACTGCTGTACTGACAGAGTCGGGCCATCAGTCCGCGCGCAGGTCGGCCCATTCGGGATGGCGGCGGAACTGGGCAACGACGTAGGAGCAGACCGGGACGATGCGGAAGTTGTTCTTGCGCGCGTCCTCCATTGCCGTGCCCACCAGCTTTTCGGCGATACCCTGGCCGCGATATTGCGGCGGCACGCCCGTATGGTCGGCGATGATGGTGTCGTCGTCGCGGCGGATATAGGTCATCTCGCCTTCCGTGCCGTCGGGCAGTCGCATGACGTAGCGGCCGCGGCCATTGTGTTCTTCTTGTTCGACGGGGAGATCGAGGGGCATGGGCAAAGACCTTTCCGGCGCGGAGGCGCGCGCTTTTGCAACTCACATATGGGGACTGATGGACGGGCGGGGAAGGTTGCTCAGATCTGCGTGGCCGGTGGACGATCGAGCTCGGGGAAGAGCTGGCGCTCGGTCAGGAATGGGTGGACGGCGAGGGCGGCGGCCATGTCCTTGAGCGCCAGGGCACGCTTGCCCTGCTGCAGGTAGATCAGCGCCCGGCCGGAAAGGGCGCCGAAATGTCGTGGCTCGAGCGCCAGCACCCTGGCGCAATCGGCGATGGAGAGATCGAGGTCGCCCATCATGTAGTGGTAGGTGGCGCGCTGGTTCCAGCCCTCGGCGTAGTCCGGATAATCGATCACCAGCTGGTCGACAAGGCGCAGTGCCTGGGCGATGTTGCCGGTGCCGCGGGCCAGCAGCACCTGCCGCATGCGGGCGTTGAGGATGGGGTCGGACGGGTTGGTCCAGACCGCCCAGATGGCCTGGTCGATCTGGCGTGCCGCCATCGGATCCGGGGCGACGCGCAACTGGGCGAAGAGCTGGTCGAGTGCGGCGTTGGCTTTTGCGTCTTCGGCGAGCGCCGGCAGCGACAGCGCCAGCAGGGCGGCCGCGAGGAGCGGCGCCAGTGCCGACCGGAACAGTCGAACCAGGGTGCGCATGCCTTGATGCTGCGCCCGCAACGCGGCGGGCGCAAGGGGGCTTTTGTGGTCAGTGGCCGGCCTGGCCGGCCTTGCCGAGGCGCGCCTGCAGCGAGCGGCCGAAGTCGCCGAGGAACGGCGCGACGGCGAGCAGGATACGCTTCCAGAAGTGGATGAGGACGAACAGCACCGTGAGTACCAGTGCGCCGACGATGATCACCAGCTCGAGGCTGAGCCCGATCGACTTGAGCCAGCCGGTCAGCAGCATGCCCGGCAGGATATGGGCCGCCGCCCAGACGAACGCCGAGATGACGTTGATCATCGAGAAGTGCCGGTATGACATGCCCATCATGCCCGCGACGCCCGGGATCACCGCCTTCACGCCGGTGATGAAGCGGCCGATGAAGATGGCCTTGCCGCCGTGCTGGGCGAAGAAGAGCTCACCCTTCTCGATCAGGCCGACATGGTCCTTGAACGGCCAGACCGTTTTTATTCGGTCCTTCAGCATGTGGCCGACGGCGTAGGAAATCGCGTCGCCGATGATGGCGCCCAACGTGGCGGCGAAGAAGATCGGCCAGAAGGGCAGGGCGCCTTGGGCAATGAGCCCGCCGGTCAGCAGGAGGATGGGTAGCGACGGAACCAGCAGGCCGGCGATGAAGACGGCTTCGCCGATGCAGACGAGGAAGATGAAGAGCAGCGAGAGCCAGAAATTCGATGAGATCGCGGTGAGGATGGCCTCGAGCCAGGCGGAGATGTCGTGAATGAAAGAGAACATGCTTGGCTAAGTGCTCCTCGGGCGCCCCCCGCCCAGGTGAACAGTGTCACGTCTGGAGGTGGCCGGAAAGGTCCGTGTCCGGCGTGATGGCGACACAATGATGACTGCGGAATGAACTATGCGTGAACACCGGCCGGAGGGTGGGTTGACTCGGTGACGCCGGGCGGGACGACATCGCTGCGTTCTGCTCGAAGAGGTGCACCGCATGAGCCTGCCCGTCCACCACATGATCGCCACGGGTCCCCGTCCTGTGGCGCCGTTCAGCCATGCGGTGGAGGCCGACGGCTGGGTGTTCATCACCGGGCAAATGCCGACCGATCCCGCGGCGCCCGATGCGCCGCTGCCCGACGGGATCGAGACGCAGACGAGGCGGGTGGTGGAGAACCTCAAGGTGGTGCTTGGCGGCATCGGGCTGGGGCTCGAACATGTGACCATGGCGCGCATCTACCTGACGGAGTTCGAGCGGGACTACGCGGCGCTCAACGCCCTGTGGCCGAGCTTCTTCGAGCCGGGGAAACTGCCGGCGCGCACCACCGTGGGGGTGACGGCGCTGGCCGTGGGCGCGCTGGTGGAAATCGACCTCGTGGCGCGGCGGCCGTAGCGCCGCTCAGAGCCCCGCCAGCCCCGCTCCAACCATGGCGCTCGCGATCACCACCGCCGGTGGCGGGACCTTGCGGAACAACAGTATCATTGCCGCCGTGGCCCAGAGAAGATCGGGCCATCGGGTGATGCTGCTCGTCGCGACCGGATCGTACAGGGTGGTGAGCAGCAGCCCGACCACGGCCGCGTTGGCAAGGGTGAGGCCGTTGCGGAGCCGGGCGTTGCCGCGCAGCGACTGCCACCAGTCGAGCGTGGCGAAGACCAGCAGGAAGCTCGGCAGGTAAATGGCGCCGAGGGCGAGGACGGCGCCCCACAGGCCGTGCGGCGGGTTGGCCAGGAGGGCGCCGGTATAGGCCGCGAACGAGAAGAGCGGGCCGGGGACGGCCTGGGCTGCACCGTAGCCGGCGAGGAACAGGTCGCGCGGCATGAGCCCGGGAGTGACCAGTTCGGCCTCGAGCAACGGCAGCACGACATGGCCGCCGCCGAACACCAGCGAACCGGTGCGATAGAATTTCTCCGCCACCGTCACGGTGGGGTCGCCGGTGAGGGCCAGCAGCGGCAGGCCGGCGAGCAGCAGGATGAAGAGGCCGAGCCAGGCAAGATCGGCTCCGCGCGGCGGCGCCAGTGAGCCCGGCGGTGCGGGACGGGAGAGACCGAGGAGCGCGGCGGCCGCAATCAGCCCGACCTGGGTGATGGCGGAGGGGAAGAACAGCGCCACGGCCGCGGCGACGAAGGCGATGGCGCGGCGGGGCCAGTCGGGCGTCAACGAGCGGCTCATGGCCCAGACGGCCTGCGCGACAACGGCCAGGGCAGCGATCTTCAGCCCATGCAGCGCGCCTTCGGCAAGCGGACCGGTCAGCGCGGTGGCGCCAAAGGCGAAGGCGAGCAGCAGCAGCGCGGAGGGCAGGGTGAAGCCGAGGAAGGCCGCGACCGCACCGGGATAGCCGGCGCGCAGCTTGCCGATGGCGATGCCGACCTGCGAGGAGGCCGGCCCGGGCAGGAACTGGCAGAGCGCCACGAGATCGGCATAGGCCGCATCGTCGAGCCACCTGCGGCGCGCCACGAACTCGGTGCGGAAATAGCCGAGGTGCGCCACCGGGCCGCCAAAGCTGGTGCAGCCGAGGCTGAGGAAGGCGAGGAAGACCTCGGTGACCGGGTTGCGCTGCATGCAGGCGGGATGCCTCAGCGGCGGGTCACAATCAAGCGCCGGCCGATCTCAGGTCCGCGTTCGGACCTAGCCCGCCGGGCCGTAGGTGAGGGCGATGACGCCGCCTTCGAGCGGGGTGTTGCCGAGGAGCTTGAGTCGGGTCTGGGGCAGGGTGTCGAACGGGCCGGGGGCCCCGCCGAGGATGATGGGGTTGAGAAACAGGTGCAGTTCGTCGACGAGGCCGAGCTTCAGGCAACTGGCGACGAGCCTGGGGTTACCGAAGCTCATGAGGTCGCCGCCGGGCTGCTGCTTGATCGCGGCGAGGTCTTCGGCGCGGCGGAGGATGATGGTCTTGTCCCAAGTGGCGTCAGCTTCGCCGGCGGTGGTCGAGACGAGGACCTTGGTGGCGGCGTTTACCCAGGCCGCATGCTTCAGCGCGCCCTCGGTGGCTTTGGGGTCGGCGGGAACGTTGGGCCAGTAGGCGGCCATGCCCTTATAGGTCTTCGGACCAAAGACGACGGCGTCGGTGCCGGCGGTGAGCGAGCGGGCGTGGGCCCCGATGGCGTCGGTATAGGTGGCCCACTGAAAGCCCCCCGGACCGGTCTCGACGCGGCCATCAAGGGACATGTGGAGGTGCATCTTCAGTTTTCGCATGAGAGGCTCGTTGGTTAAGTTGTCAATTAAGTATCGACCTGCAGCCGTAAATGTCAATGCTTAAGCGAATCATTTAGTTTTTTGCTAACGCGGTATGTGCCCCCACCGTACCTTGCACGGTGCGTCGGAGTGGAGGAGCCCCTGACCCTCAGGGTGCTGAAACGGAAAAGGGCGCCCCTGGGGCGCCCTTCGTGTCGGCGCTGCGGTCAGCCTCAGCCGGCGTAGGCGTAGGTCTTCTGCTGCTGCTCGCCGAGGCCCTCGATACCGAGACGCATGACCTGTCCCGGCTTCAGCCAGATCGGGTTCGGCTTCTGGCCCATGCCGACGCCCGGAGGCGTGCCGGTGGTGATCACGTCGCCCGGCTGCAGGCTCATGAACTGGCTCAGGTAGGCCACGAGGTGGGCGACGCCGAAGATCATGGTCTTGGTCGAGCCGTCCTGGTAGCGGTGGCCGTCGACTTCGAGCCACATTGCCAGGTTCTGCGGATCGGCGACTTCGTCCCTGGTGACGAGCCACGGGCCGATCGGGCCGAAGGTGTCAGCCGACTTGCCCTTGGTCCACTGGCCGCCGCGCTCGGTCTGGAAGTGGCGCTCGCTCA